>CAIPPE010000130.1 GCA_903866825.1 uncultured Methylococcaceae bacterium | reverse complement strand
ACCGTTGCCACAATTGACCGAAGAGCTTGATGTATTGGCTAATCGGGTTGATGAGCATATTAAGAGGATGGGTTTTGTATGGGGTTGAAAAGGAGCGGGAACGGGAACGCCAAGCCCCAGCTTGGCACTCAACCAGACAACGCCGAGCTAGTGCTCAGCGCTCCCAGCATAAGATTGGAAGATATTGATGAATAAAGGAAAGTTGGTTGTTGAAGAATTGAGTAGCTCATATCAATTAGCCAAGGATAATTGTGGATTACCTAAAGGGTATAAAAAGACGGAAGTAGGAGTGATTCCTGAGGATTGGGAAGTTTGTCAAATTATTGAGGTATGTGATTTTATTGTTCCAGGTCGAAATAAGCCAAAAGTTTTTGAAGGGGATATACCTTGGATTACTACGCCTGACCTACAAGATGGTGGGGTAATTGCAGAATCTCGGTTGGGACTATCCATATCCAGAAATGAAGCAAAGAATGTTGGTTCAAAGGTAGTTCCTGCCGGTTCTATTATTATGTCATGTGTTGGAGAATTAGGAATTGTAGCTTACGCAACATGTGAGATTGTGATAAATCAGCAGCTTCACGCATTTATACCGTGTAATTTAATTGATGGTCATTTCTTACTTCATGTTATTAAAATGAGGAAGACTTATCTAAATAGCATTGCAACTAAAACAGCAGTACCATATTTAAATAAAGAAAACTGCAATTCAATTTACCTCCCAATTCCATCTACCGCTGAACAACGTGCCATCGCTACAGCACTATCCGATGTTGATGCGCTACTCGCCAAACTAGACCAGCTTATTACCAAGAAGCGAAACATCAAACAAGCCACCATGCAACAACTTCTTACTGGTAAGACTCGTTTGCTAGGGTTTAGTGGGGATTGGGAGATTACGAGACTCGGTGATTTATGTGAAAAAATTACAACAGGAAAACTCGATGCTAATGCCATGGTTCATGATGGGGAATACCCTTTCTTTACCTGTGCTAAAGAACATTATTGGATAAATAATTTTGCATTTGATACCGAGGCTCTTTTAGTGTCTGGAAATGGTGCTAATGTAGGTTATGTTCATTACTATCTTGGAAAATTTAATGCCTACCAACGCACATATATTCTTACTGGTTTCAGTTGCAATATACAATTTATAAAACTTTTCATGGAGCGCAGCCTTCAAGATCGAATTCGCGTCGAAGTTAATGCCGGAAATACTCCTTACATAGTTATGGGGACACTTACGGATATGTTCGTGAATTTGCCAAGTTGCATTGAAGAGCAAACAGCTATCTCCACCATTCTTTTAGATATGGATACCGAAATAACAGCCCTTGTAACCCGACGAGATAAAACCCGTGACCTTAAACAAGGCATGATGCAAGAACTACTGACCGGCAAGATTCGCTTGGTATAACGCAAATAGGTTAATAATTGAAATAGCGGCTTGCGTTATTTTAGTTTTCTCGTAAAATCTAAAATAACGAGCCACGTTGTTTTAGTTTTTAGGAAGTGCCACGGTAATGAAAGATTTTCAAGCGGGTCAGATAGTCCAGCAATCCCATTATAAAAGTTTTCAACCCAACCTTATTAACCGTGCTTGGGTGCTCGATAATATGGCATTGATTCAGTTGCTGGGGCAGGCTGATCGCGAGCTGGGGCGTCTGGATATGTATTCGGAATATATACCTAATATCGATTTATTTATCCGAATGCACGTGCTTAAGGAGTCAACACAGTCGAGTAAAATAGAAGGTACGCAGACCAATATGGAAGAAGCCTTGCTAGAACAGGAAGATGTTGCACTGGATAAACGGGATGACTGGGAAGAAGTTCAAAATTATGTTTCAGCCATGAATCAGGCGGTTGCAACTTTGCAGGCGTTGCCCTTTTCAGCGCGTTTGATCCGTGAAACACACAAGACTTTGATGCAAAGCGTTCGTGGCAAGCACAAGCAGCCGGGGGAGTTTCGCCTAAGCCAGAATTGGATAGGCGGAGTAACGCTTAACGATGCGGTGTTCGTGCCGCCTGTGCATACGTCTATTGGTGAGCTGATCGGTGATATAGAGCTGTTTGTTCATAATGATGTCCAGTATTTTCCAGAGTTACTGAAAATTGCATTGGTTCATTACCAGTTTGAAACCATCCATCCTTTCCTTGATGGCAATGGTCGCGTGGGGCGTTTGCTGATTACATTGTATCTTGTGAGTAAAGGGATATTAAAGCAACCTGTATTGTATTTGTCTGATTTTTTTGAGCGTAATCGTTCACTTTATTACGACAATCTGATGCGGGTCCGGGAAAAAAATGATTTACAACAATGGTTCAAGTTCTTTCTGGTTGGTGTTATTGAAACCGCGCAAAGTAGTATTGCCACGTTTGACAATATTTTGAAATTGCAAAAGAAGGTGGATAGCCAAATACAAACCTTGGGCAGTAGAACCGCTAGCGCGCGTAAGATAATTAATTATTTATACCAGCGCCCAATGATTGATGCCGTTAAAGTAGGTCAAGTGGCTGAAATATCATCAGCCTCGGCCTATAAACTGATTGTTGATTTGGAACGATTTGGGATTTTAAGAGAGATAACGGGTGGCAAAAGAGGCAAGATGTACGTGTTTTCAGATTACTTGCAGTTATTTAACTAACAAGGAAGAATAGTACAATGGCTTCACTTAACGTCGGCCAAGTCGAGAAACTTACCCAAGCCCGAGTCATTAAGCTATTCAGCGAATCCTTGGGTTACGACTATCTGGGTAACTGGACAGAACGTACCCCTAATCGCAATATCGAAACTGTGCTATTACGTAGCTTTTTACACCAGCAAGGTTATCAGGACAACTTAATCACCCGTGCTCTACATCTGTTTGATAAAGCCGCCGGTGATACCAGCAAAAGCCTATTCGAGCGGAATAAAACCGTTTATGAACTCCTGCGTTATGGCGTTAAAGTCAAACCAGAGATCGGTGAGAATACCGAAACCGTTTGGTTGATTGACTGGAAGCAACCTTTAAATAATCACTTTGGTATTGCTGAAGAAGTCACTGTAAAAGCCGCCGATGCCAAGGCCTTTGATAAGCGTCCCGATGTGGTGTTGTATGTTAATGGCATTGCGTTGGGTGTGTTGGAGTTAAAGCGTTCTACCGTCTCCGTGTCTGAAGGTATCCGTCAGAATCTGGATAATCAAAAGCCTATTTTTATTGAACCCTTCTTCTCGACCCTACAAATATTGATGGCCGGTAATGATACCGAAGGATTGCGCTATGGCAGTATTGCCACCAAAGAAAAGTATTATTTGACGTGGAAAGAAGACAGCCCCATTGCTAATATTCTCGATAGACAATTAACGCAACTGTGCAATAAAGCCCGCTTTTTAGAGTTGATTCACGACTTTATTGTCTATGATGCCGGTATTAAAAAGCTGTGTCGGCATAATCAATACTTTGGAGTACGAGCCGCTCAGGATTTTATCAAGCGCCGTGAGGGCGGCATTATTTGGCATACGCAAGGCAGTGGCAAGTCGCTGACCATGGTGTGGTTGACTAAATGGATACGCGAGAATCAGACTGATGCCCGGGTGTTGATTGTGACTGATCGTACCGAGTTGGATGAACAAATTGAAAAGGTCTTTAAAGGCGTTAATGAGGCTATTTATCGTACCACCAGTGGCGCCGATTTAATTACCAAGTTGAATGATACGGCGCCGTGGTTATTGTGTTCATTGATTCATAAGTTTGGCGGTAAAGAAGGTGATCAGGACGGCGGTAATATCACTGCGTATCTGGAAGAGTTAAAGCAATCCTTACCGCCTGACTTTAAAGCCAAAGGTGATTTAACGGTCTTTGTGGATGAGTGCCACCGGACTCAATCGGGTGAGTTACATAAGGCCATGAAAGCCATTTTGCCGAATGCGGTGTTTATTGGTTTTACTGGGACACCTTTATTAAAAGCGGATAAGCAACGTAGTTTTGAGGTGTTTGGGCAGTATATTCACACCTATAAATTTAATGAGGCGGTTAAAGATGGGGTGGTCTTGGATTTACGCTATGAAGCCCGCGATATTGATCAGAACATTACCTCTCAAGCCAAGATTGATCAATGGTTTGAGGCCAAGACTCAAGGCCTGAATGATTTAGCCAAGGCACAGCTTAAGCAGAAATGGGGCACAATGCAGCGGGTGCTGTCCAGCCAGTCTCGCTTAGAACGGATTGTGGCGGATATTTTACTGGACATGGAAGTGCGTGATCGTCTTAAAAGTGGTCGCGGTAATGCCATGTTAGTGACCAGCAGTATCTATGATGCCTGTAAGTGTTACGAGTTGTTTTCTAAAACCGATTTGGCGGACAAGTGTGCGATTGTCACCTCTTACCGGCCCTCGCCAGCGGATATTAAAGGTGAAGCATCAGGTGAAGGTTTAACAGAGAAGCTTAGAAAATACGAAATCTATAACAAGATGCTGAAGGGTCAAGAGCCGGAAGCGTTTGAAAAGTCTGTAAAGAAGAAATTTATTGATGAACCCGGGCAGATGAAGCTGTTGATTGTGGTTGATAAGTTATTGACCGGCTTTGATGCGCCACCGGCGACGTATTTATATCTTGATAAAAAGATGCGTGATCATGCTTTGTTTCAGGCGATTTGTCGCATTAATCGTCTTGATGGTGATGATAAAGAATACGGTTACATCATCGATTATCAGGATTTGTTTGAGAGCCTGCATCATTCTATCAATGATTATACTCAAGGTTCCTTGGATGGTTATGATAAAGACGATATTGCGGGGTTACTGGAAGACCGTTTGGCTAAAGCCAAAGAGCATTTAGAGGATGCGTGGGAAACCATTAAATCTTTATGCGAACTGGTTGAAGCGCCTAAAGATACTTTGGCCTATCTGCACTATTTTTGTGGACCGGATACCAGTGATAAAGATGGCTTAAAAGTACGAGAAGCCCAGCGCCTGGCTTTGTATAAACATACTGCGGCCTTTATTCGGGCTTATGCAGCCATTGCAAATGAATTAGAGGCCACCGGCTTTAAAGCAGCGGACAGTATTAAGCTTAAGGCCGATGTCGATCATTATGAGAAAGTGCGTACTGAGGTAAAGTTGGCGAGCGGTGATTATATCGATCTCAAGATGTATGAACCGGCAATGCGGCATTTGATTGATACCTACATTCGAGCAGAAGAAAGCGAAAAGATCTCGGCCTTTGATGATTTAACCCTGATTGAGTTGATTGTCGAACGCGGTATTGAGGCGGTCGAAGCATTACCCAAAGGGATTAGAAATGATAAGGACGCGGTGGCAGAAACCATTGAAAACAATGTGCGAAAGTTAATCATTGATGAGACACCGATTAATCCCAAGTATTACGAGAAGATGTCTGAGTTACTGGATGCCTTAATTGCTCAGCGTAAAAAAGGTGCGTTGGAGTATCAGGCCTATTTAGCGGAAATTGTTCAGTTAGCTAAACAAGTGAAGCAACCGACCACAGCGAGTTATCCCCCAGAGATTGATACGCCCGCTAAACGGGCCTTGTATGACAATTTGGGTAAAGATATTGCCTTAGCCAAGGAAGTAGATGTAACGGTACGGGCAAAGTGCAAGGACGGTTGGCGCGGTCATAAGATTAAGGAGAAAGAAGTTAAATATGCGGTGCAGTCGGTATTGCATGATGAGGCATTGAGTGACATCATTTTTGATGTGGTAAAAAATCAGCGTGAGTACTGAGACTTATCAGTTGACGGTTAATCGCTTGAGTGTCGAGGTGATCCGTAAAGATATTAAGAACTTGCATTTAGCGGTGTATCCGCCGAATGGTCGGGTTCGGGTGGCAGTTCCTTTAACAGTGGGTGATGAGGCGGTGCGCCTGGCGGTGGTGGATAAACTGACCTGGATTAAACGCCAACAAGCAAAGTTTATGGCTCAGCCCCGGCAATCACAACGGACGATGCTCAGTGGTGAGAGTCATTATTTTTTTGGGCGGCGTTATCGTTTGCGGTTGTATGAGCATAAAGGCGCGGGTAAGGTGTTGTTACGAAACAAGGCTATTTTAGAATTGCATAGTAAAGCTGGCACCACAGCTGAGCAACGCGAGAAAATTTTGTATAACTGGTATCGTGAGCAATTAAAACAATTAATCCCCCCGCTGCTAGCAAAGTGGCAGTTATTATTAGAACTGGGTGATGTGTCTTGTGGTGTTAAAAAAATGAAGACCAAGTGGGGCTCTTGCAATACCCAAGCGCGACGTATTTGGCTGAATTTAGAGTTAGCTAAAAAGCCGGTGCATTGCTTGGAATACATTGTGGTTCATGAGTTGGTTCATCTTTTAGAAAGACACCATAATGACCGCTTTATCAGCTTGATGGATCAATATTTGTCGAACTGGCGGGTGTATAGGGATGAGTTAAATCAAGCGCCATTGGGATATGAGAATTGGCGAGGGATTAGTTGATGCTTTTCTGATGTGTTTTTATTTAAGTCGTTTCAAGCGTGTAAAATTTGTAATCTACACATGACCCAAGTATATTGCACTCGTCATCATTAACTTAGGAATCAGCGTGGAATATATTACTCATTTTATAGATCTGTTTTTGCATTTGGATAAGTATCTCAGTGAGGTTATTCAAAGTTATGGTTATGTTACGTACCTTATATTATTTGTTATTATTTTTTGTGAAACGGGTTTAGTCATTTTACCATTTTTGCCAGGGGATTCATTGCTTTTTGCGGCGGGTGCCTTTGCAGCTAAAGGTGATTTTAATGTCGGATTATTATTTTTGATTTTAGCCGTTGCGGCTGTATTGGGTGATACGGTTAATTATGAAATCGGACGATTTTTTGGTCCTAAAATAGAAAAGCAAGAACATAACCGTTTTTTAAATAAAGAACATGTTCAACGCACGCATGAGTTTTATGAGAAATACGGTGCAAAGACAATTATTATTGCTCGGTTTATTCCAATTATTCGCACATTCGCCCCTTTTGTGGCGGGTATCGGTGCAATGAGTTACAAAAAGTTTCTATCCTATAATGTCATTGGCGGATTAGGCTGGATTACTCTCTGTATGATGGGTGGATATTTTTTCGGTAATATAGATATAGTAAAAAAGAATTTTACGCTCGTGATCCTGGGCATCATTTTTGTTTCAATCCTGCCAGCAATAATAGAATATTTGCGTTATAAACTGTCCTCAAAATCTATCAAATAATTTTTCCCCCACAAGTTATAGTTCGATGCGGATACCCAGTTCAACAACGCGATCCACAGGTATTTTAAAGAACTCAATTGCGCTGGTAGAGTTATGAAATAGAAAGTTAAACAAAGCCCTGCGCCATTTTGGCATAGGGCTTTTGGTTTTGAAAAATACTTGTTCACTACCAATGAAAAATGAAGCGCTTTTGGGATTGATGTCTAAACCTTCTTGTACACAGAGTTCTAATGCTCTACGCACATCTGCAGTTTGTTTAAAGCCATAATACAGTTTGACGCGGTAGAAGTTGCGGTTTTTACCGAAGCGTCTTATTTTTAGTAAGTGAGCTTCATCTACATAAGGGTCGTTGGTTGTAACAATAGTCAGTACTACAATACGTTCATGCAAGACATGATTGTGTTCTAAATTGTGCAACAAAACTTGAGGTACGCCATGTAGACTTCGGGTTAAATAGATCGCTGTGCCTTCAACAGTTGCCAATTTACCATTGATTTTTTCTTCGAGATCTTCAAACAATGTCCGCCGTTCATCCATATATTGCGAAAGAAGCTTTCTGCCTTTAATCCATGTCGTTAATATCAAAAACAGTGTGGTAGCAACAACCAACGGGAGCCAGCCCCCCGTGGGTATTTTTAAGCTGTTGGAAGATAGAAAGGTGATGTCTATGGTTAAAAATATCGATAAGAATCCGATACTGGTAAATTGATTCCATTGCCAAAGTTCTTTGATAACAATGAAAGCTAAAAGTGTGGTTGCCATCATGGTGCCTGTTACCGCCAAGCCATAAGCAGAAGCTAAGGCAGTGGATGACTTAAAGGTAAATACTAAGACAAAAACTGAGACCATTAATAGCCAGTTGATAGCGGGCACGTAGACTTGGCCTATTTCATCACCTGACGTATGTAAAATATTCATTCGTGGACAATAGCCTAATTGTATTGCTTGTCGAGTCATGGAGAATGCGCCGGAGATGACTGCTTGTGAAGCAATGACGGTTGCTAAGGTTGAGAGAATAAGGAGCGGATACAATGCCCATGTTGGAGCAAGTAAGTAAAACGGATTTTCTATGGCGTCTGGTTGACTAATTAATAGGGCTCCTTGTCCAAAATAATTGAGTAATAATGCGGGGAAAACAAATCCGAACCAAGCATATCGAATGGGTTTAAGGCCAAAATGCCCCATGTCTGCATAGAGAGCTTCTGCTCCAGTGATGGCCAAAACCACGGCTCCCATAATTAGAAATCCATGCCAACCCATTTCACCCAGTACTTGACCCGCATAATAAGGACTAATCGCCATTAAAACTTCAGGTTCTTGAATGATGTTAATCACACCCAACAGCGCAAGTAAGCTAAACCAGATACACATGATGGGCGCAAACAGTTTGCCCATTTTACCGGAGCCTTTGGCTTGTAGCATAAATAATCCACCCAGAACTGTGATAGTAATGGGTATTACATATTCAGTTAATTTTGGCGCGATAATTTGTAAGCCTTCGACAGCACTTAATACGGATATTGCCGGCGTGATAATACTGTCACCGTAAAATAATACAGTGCCAAGTAAGCCTACTGCCGTGATGAAATTCCTTTTTCGATTGATGTTGGCTTTAGTTGATTCATTATCGTTATGATCGATTTTTTTTATGCCCTGTAAGGCTAATGCCATGAGAGCCATAATGCCACCTTCACCTTTATTATCTGCTCGCATAATGAAGATCGCATATTTTGTGGTGACAATTAATGTGAGGGTCCAGAATACCAGTGATAATGCCCCCAGTACATGAAGTCTGTCTATTTGCAAACCACTAAGAAAAATCTCCTTAAACGCATAAAGAGGGCTGGTGCCTATATCACCGAAAACTACGCCAATGGCCCCAAGTGCAGATGCTGCTAGTTGTTTTTTAGTTTGATTTTGTGTGATCGAAGACATTATGGATAGTTAGGAAAACTTGATAATGACATTTAAACCTTGGCATTTTAAGTGAAGTTTGCAGAATGTTGTATATAAAAATTGCAATTCAGGCTTATTTTTCAATCTTTTTGCTTTCTGATCACTCCCCATTCTTACCCTTCTTAATTAATCGCTTCGAATAATCGCTTCGAATTTTTACGGTTTTTTTACACTATTCAAGAGTACACTTCATTTTGCTTAATGTAACAAATTTTGCACCCAGTGATTGGTTTTGTCCTTTGTATGTGATGTGAGGTGGTTTATGAGTATTGTTAATGTCTATTTGATGCTTGTTTTGTGTTGTCATCCTCTATGGTTTCTATCTGACAAACAAGTAAGGGTGCAGCAATGAACTTGTTTAATTTGTTAAAGAATCTGCTTGCACTAGAGATTTTTATTTATCTATCGATAGATTTGATTTTTACAGTTTTTTTTCCTGATTTCTGATGGGTTCTGTTTTAACAAGCAGTTCTGTAATCAGTAATTGGTTTTGTTCTTTGTATTTAAGGTGGTTTTATGGATAGTGTTTATCTACTATTGATGCTGGGTTTTTTTGCCGCCAGTATTGCGCTGGTTTATGCCTGTGAAAACTTAAGGGGGCAGCCATGAGCTGGGTTTATCTATTAAGTGGAGCGCTGGCGCTGGCGATTTTTATTTATCTGGTTGCTGCTCTGTTTTATCCGGAGAAATTCTAATGACTAGTAACAGTTATTTTCAAATTATAGTTTATATAGTGACTTTACTCGCGTTGGCTAAGCCATTAGGTTGGTATATGGCTAGAGTCTATGAGGGCGAGTCTGTCGGATTGAATCGATTATTAGCTCCATTGGAAGCACTGCTCTATCGACTAAGTGGTGTCAATCCAAAAGAAGAGATGCGCTGGACCGATTATACCTTCAGCTTTCTCATCTTTAACTTACTGGGTGTATTGGCTGTTTTTGCCTTGCAACGCTTACAAGCCTATTTGCCTTTTAATCCACAGAGTTTACCGGGCGTTAGTTCAGATTCGGCCTTTAACACCGCTGTTAGTTTTGCCACCAATACCAATTGGCAAGGTTATAGTGGTGAAGTTACGATGAGTTATCTGACCCAGATGCTCGGCCTTACTGTACAGAACTTTGTTTCTGCAGCGGCTGGAATGGCAACGCTGGTTGCATTAATTCGTGGATTTACTCGTCGAAATGCAGACACCATTGGTAATTTTTGGGTAGACCTTACACGAAGCACCCTCTATATCCTGATGCCGCTATCACTGATTCTTGCTTTGGTGTTGGTCGGGCAGGGCGTCGTTCAAACTTTTAGTCCTTATCGCTCTGTGCCATTAATTGAAACAGTTAGTTATGAACAACCTAAATTAGGTACAGATGGCTTAGCGTTACAAGACGCAGCCGGTAAGCCGATCATGGAATCGGTTGAAGCCAAAGAACAAATTATAGCCGTAGGCCCTGCCGCTTCCCAGATTGCTATCAAACAGTTGGGTACTAACGGGGGCGGTTTTTTTAATGTCAATTCGGCACATCCGTTAGAAAATCCAACACCTTTAAGTAATTTTCTGGAAATGCTGTCCATTCTACTTATTCCTGGCGCACTGTGTTATACCTTTGGCATGATGGTGGGAGACACCCGACAAGGCTGGGCAATTCTAGCGGCCATGACATTGATTTTTGTGGCGTTAATTTTTGTTGAGGTACCAGCCGAGCAGAGCGGAAATCCAGCTCTGGCTTCCTTAAGTGTTGATCAATCGGCAACCGTAAGTCAGTCGGGAGGAAACATGGAAGGCAAGGAAACCCGGTTCGGAATTACTAACTCTGCACTGTGGGCGATAGTCACTACGGCTGCTTCCAACGGATCGGTCAATGCTATGCATGATTCGTTTACCCCTATTGGCGGAATGATACCCATGTGGTTGATGCAATTGGGTGAAGTGATCTTCGGTGGTGTCGGCTCAGGGCTGTATGGCATGATAATGTTTGCGATCGTTGCAGTATTTGTGTCTGGGCTTATGATTGGTCGAACGCCTGAATATCTGGGTAAAAAAATCGAAGCCTATGAGATGAAAATGGCTGCTATCACCATATTGATTCCACCACTGGTCGTATTAGGTGGTACTGCACTTGCAGTCATGATCGATGTCGGCAAGGCCTCTGTTTTCAATCCTGGCGCTCATGGTTTTAGTGAAGTCTTGTATGCTTTCTCATCCGCTGGTAATAACAATGGCAGCGCATTTGGTGGGCTTTCGGCAAATACACCGTTCTATAATTCGCTATTAGGCCTGGCAATGCTATTTTCACGGTACTGGCTTGCAATACCTGTACTCGCAATTGCGGGTTCACTGGCCTCAAAGAAAATTGTACCAGTGGGTCTCGGTACATTACCTACACATACACCGTTGTTTGTTGCTTTATTGATAGGTACTGTACTTATGGTCGGTGCGCTGACTTTTGTTCCAGCATTGGCTCTCGGGCCGGTAGTTGAGCATCTTCAGATGATCGGCGCTAAATAATCATAAATCAAGATATTTAAGAGTGGGTAGGTTTTATCTGCCCATTGAAAATCAGTGAATTGGAGAACTTCATGAGTAAAGAGCTTGTTTCGACGTCATTGTTCGATCGAGAAATTCTTGGGGCAGCCATAGTGGATTCATTCAAAAAGCTTGCTCCGCAGCAGCAATGGAAAAATCCCGTTATGTTTGTTGTTTTTATAGGCAGTATTCTGACGACGATTCTTTGGGTACAGGCTGTGACAGGCAAAGGTGATGAGCCAGCCGGATTTATTTTGGCCGTGGTTCTGTGGTTGTGGTTTACGGTACTTTTTGCTAATTTTGCTGAAGCGATTGCAGAGGGCCGAAGCAAGGCGCAAGCGGCTTTTCTGCGCAGTGCCAAGCGTGATATTGCCGCAAAAAAACTGGACGAGCCACGCTATGGTGTGAATTATTCCAAAGTATCTGGCTCCAGTTTACGTCGCGGTGATGTGGTTTTAATCGAAGCTGGAGATTTTGTACCGGGTGATGGTGAAGTCATTGAAGGGGTTGCTTCAGTGGATGAAAGTGCGATCACAGGAGAAAGTGCGCCAGTGATCCGTGAGTCGGGTGGTGATTTTAGCTCGGTGACGGGTGGAACCCGTGTGCTTTCGGACTGGTTGGTGGTTCGCATTACGGCTAATCCAGGCGAAGCTTTTCTGGATCGAATGATTTCTATGGTAGAAAGTGCCAAGCGTCAGAAAACACCTAACGAAATTGCTTTGACCATTTTACTTGTTGCGTTAACGTTGATTTTTTTGATGGTTACTGTGACTTTGTTGCCGTTTTCAATCTACAGTGTAGAAGCAGCTAAATCGGGTACACCCATTTCCATCACAGTACTGGTGGCGTTACTGGTTTGTTTGATTCCAACGACGATCGGTGGTTTATTGTCTGCCATCGGTGTAGCCGGTATTGGACGGATGATGCAAAAGAATGTGATTGCCACTTCGGGTCGAGCTGTGGAAGCGGCTGGTGATATTGATGTATTGTTATTAGACAAGACCGGCACGATCACCCTTGGTAATAGGCAAGCTGCTGCATTTATACCTGTTAAAGGCGTCTCAGAAAAAGAACTGGCTGATGCTGCGCAATTGGCTTCATTGGCTGATGAAACGCCAGAAGGTCGTAGTGTGGTGGTTTTGGCTAAGCAAAAATACGGTTTCAGAGAGCGCGATGTGCAGTCTCTGGGAGCTACGTTTGTACACTTCACCGCTCAAACCCGGATGAGTGGCGTTAATATTGATGGGCGGCAAATTCGAAAGGGGGCAGCCGACGCTATTCGTATTCATGTTGAAAGACTCGGAGGAGTCGGCAGTAAATTTCCTGCAGAGTTTCAGAAACTGGTTGATGATGTGGCACGCCGAGGGAGTACTCCGCTGGTGGTTTCAGAAGGCGCACGCGTGCTGGGTGTAATCGAACTTAAAGATATAGTCAAAGGCGGTATCAAGGAGCGTTTTGCCGAGTTGAGGCAGATGGGCATCAAGACTATTATGATTACTGGCGATAACCGTTTAACTGCCGCAGCCATTGCTGCCGAAGCTGGAGTCGATGACTTTCTTGCTGAAGCGACTCCAGAAGAGAAATTAAAGTTAATCAGGCAATACCAGGCGGATGGGCGTTTGGTTGCGATGACAGGTGATGGTACTAATGATGCTCCGGCACTGGCGCAAGCGGATGTTGCGGTAGCGATGAACAGTGGTACCCAGGCGGCTAAAGAAGCGGGTAATATGGTGGATCTTGATTCGAACCCGACCAAATTAATCGAGATTGTTGAGACTGGGAAACAGATGTTAATGACGCGCGGTGCCCTGACTACATTTAGTATTGCTAATGATGTTGCTAAATATTTCGCGATTATTCCGGCTGCGTTCTCAATCACCTATCCAGCCTTGAATGTGTTAAACATTATGCAACTGGCCACACCGGCGAGCGCTATTCTGTCGGCAGTGATCTTCAATGCATTGATCATTGTTGTATTGATTCCGTTGGCATTAAAAGGTATCAAATACAAGCCGGTCGGAGCCGCCAAGCTGTTGCAAAATAATTTGCTGATCTACGGTGTAGGCGGGCTGATTGTTCCATTTATCGCTATAAAAGCGATTGACCTGATTTTGGTCACGCTCGGTTTAGTTTAAAGGAGTTGGTAATGATTAAAAGTTTAAAAGCAGCGATTGTTCTATTCATTCTATTAAGTGTGTTGACGGGTGTTATTTATCCGGCTGTAGTAACCGGTCTGGCTCAGCTTCTGTTTTCCCAGCAAGCTAATGGCAGTCTGATAAATGACAGTAGTGGAAAGGTGACGGGCTCCCGTTTAATAGGACAGTCTTTCAGCAGTCCTGGCCATTTTTGGGGACGTCCTTCAGCGACAGGCCCTTTCCCCAATAATGCAGGTGCTTCCAGTGGTTCAAACCTGGGGCCGACTAATCCTGCACTGATAGAGGCTGTAAAAACGCGTATTCAGGCCCTAAAGGACGCTGATCCTGATAATAAGGCCCCAATACCAGTTGATCTGATTACCTCATCAGGAAGTGGCTTGGATCCACATATTAGTCCGGCGGCCGCCGAGTATCAAATTAATCGTGTGGCTAAGGCCCATAACGTAAAACCGGAAATGATTCGTGCTCTGATCGATGCGAATATTGAAGATCGTCAATGGGGCTTTATAGGAGAGCCAAGGGTTAATGTGTTGACCTTGAATTTAGCGTTGGACGCTCTTCACTAGTTTGGGAAGATAATGTATGCAATGTTATCAAACGATGTAATGGGGAAGGCGATTTTGACTGGAATTCTTGATAACAGCATGATAATGAAATGCATAGCTTATCAAAATGGCGTTAGCATCGGTGATGTGACGATCGAAGATATCAGTGAAGTATTACAACTTGAAAATACTTTTGTCTGGCTAGGTTTGCGGGAGGCGAACAGCGAACTATTACTCAAAATACAAGAGGAATTCGGTTTGCATGATCTGGCTATCGAAGATGCCTGTGCGGCACATCAGCGTCCAAAGCTAGAGGAATATGGGGATTCGCTATTTATTGTGTTGCATACCGCGCATCTTGCTGGAGATCGGGTCGAATTTGGGGAAACCCACTTTTTTATGGGACCTCGATTTCTGGTAACAGTCAGACATGGTTATTCCAGCAGTCATAGTAGAGTCAGAGAGCGCTGTGAGGCTATGCCGCAGAAATTGGCCAAAGGACCAGGATTTGCGTTGTACTCAATCATGGATTTTATCGTCGATAACTATATGCCGGTCATTGATGGCTTACAGACACGGTTTGATGCACTGGAGTTGGCTATATTTCAGTATCGCCCCAGTTTGAAGACGATGGAGGAACTTTACGAGTTAAAACGCGAACTGCTGCTGCTTGAAGGTGCTATTTCTCCCGTAATGGATATCTGCAACGAACTGATGCGTTTTCATAGAGGAATTATTCCCAAGGAGGGGTTGGTATATTTTAGAGATATTGCTGATCACATTAAGCGTATTGACAGGAGGATACATGGTATACGAGAAATGTTGGTTGCTGCGATGCAGGTTCATCTAACGTTTGAAACGGTACGGCAGAATGAAGTTGTCAAACGCTTAGCGGGTTGGGGAGCGATCCTGGCGATACCTACCATGATATTTAGTTGGTATGGAATGAATTTTAAGCACATGCCGGAGCTGGATTGGGAATATAGCTATCCGATGGTACTGGGTGGTGTAGCGTTAGGTAGTCTATTACTGTATTTACGCTTGAAAAGGACTGGCTGGCTCTAATTTACAAATAACAACACACAGGAAGCGAGTGCATTATTATGAACAATGAACGCCCAGATCCAGATCAATTACTGGCTCGAGTTGAGCGGGATAAAGTCAAGGCTCAGCGAGGCCGATTAAAAATATTTTTTGGTGCTGTGGCTGGGGTAGGTAAGACTTATGCCATGTTGCAGGCCGCCAAGGAAAGACGAGCCGAAAATATTGATATTATTATCGGTCTGGTGGAAACTCATGGTCGTAAGGAAACCGCAGCGCTAATTGATGGTTTAGAAGTGTTGTCACCCAAGCTAATTGAGTATCGCGGAACGACTATGCGAGAGTTTGACCTTGATGCAGCTCTTAAGCGCAAACCCTCTATTATTCTGGTTGACGAGCTGGCGCATACAAATGCTCAGGGGTGCAGGCATCCCAAGCGTTGGCAGGATATTGAAGAGCTTCTGGATGCTGGCATTGATGTATATACGGCACTGAATGTACAGCATTTGGAAAGTCTTAATGATGATATCGGCCAGATTTCCGGGGTACGGGTTTGGGAAACCGTGCCGGATACCGTTTTTGACCAAGCTAATGAAATTGAATTGGTGGATTTACCACCCGATGAGCTTTTGAATCGGCTGAGAGATGGAAAGGTTTATTTACCCCAACAAGCACAGGAAGCCATCAAAAACTTTTTCCGTAAAGGTAATCTCATTGCGTTACGGGAACTGGCATTGCGGCAAACCGCTAATCGGGTCGATGCCCAAATGCTGGATTATCGGGAAGATAATGCGATTCGAGAAGTCTGGCAGGTTAATGAGCGCATTATGGTCTGTATTGGTCCTAATGCCTTGTCAGAGCGTTTAGTCAGAGCCGGCAAACGTTTTGCTAACAGCCTGCGTGCCGAATGGCTAGTGGTTTATGTTGAAACACCGGAGTTGCAACGCTTGTCGGCCGAAAAGCGTGATGGTGTACTGCGTATTTTACGGCTTGCGGAACAGTTGGGCGCTGAGACAGTGACATTGAATGCGCCGGATATAAGTTCTGCCATCATTAAATTTTCCAATGAAAGAAATGTGACCAAGATTGTCATGGGAAAACCGACCCGTCGAGGCTGGAAGCGTTTGTTACTGGGGTCGGTGGTGGATGTGCTGATTAGCGATGCGCATAATATTAATCTTTATTTGCTGGGAAGTCCAAGGCATGAGAAAGGCAGTATCGTAGATAAGGCTGATACGTCACTGTATCGGAGAAATCCATTGCCAGGACTCAGTCGGAAACTGGCATTGCGAAAGAAAAATCGTTCAATAGGTTATGTATGGGCTTTGGCGGTAACAGTTGCCAGTACACTGTTGGCCTATCTAATGTTTGGCCGGTTTGAACTAGCCAATATGATTATGGTTTTTTTGCTGGGTGTGGTGTTTATTGCCACACGTTTTGGTCGTGGGCCTTCAATTTTTGCTTCTTTTTTAGGTGCTGCGATTTTTGATTTCTTGTTTGTAAAACCTTATCTCAGTTTTACAGTCGCTGATAGTCAATACTTAGTGACGCTTTTGGCGATGTTGATTGTGGGGGTGTTAATTAGCAATTTGATGGCTAATGTACGTTCTCAGGCTAAAGTGGCCGGGCACAGGGAGCGGAGGGCAACGGTTCTTTATGCGATGAGCAAAGATCTGACAGCCAGTCAGAGTGAGGATGAGATCGTGCGCACGGCAGTGCGTCATTTAAATTCGGAGTTTGGCAGTTGTAATGTCATTTTGTTTCCTGATCCCGATGGCCGCATTGTTTACCCGAAAGCGCCAGGTTTACGGGAATCGCTCCATGCGGCTGATTTGAGTGTAGCACAGTGGGTTTTTGATCATAATGAGATTGCAGGGCAGGGAACAAATACTTTGCCGGGTGCTGAGGCCATTTATTTTCCATTGAGTAACAAAGAAACGGTAATGGGAGTTTTGGTGTTGTTACCGGTTAACTTACGTCGAATATTTTTACCGGAGCAACAAAAATTGCTGGAAACCTTTCTTGGGCAGATAGCCCAAGCGGTTATGAGAGTCCGGTTAGCTGAACAAGCCAGAACAACTCAAGTGAGTATGGAAGCTGAGCGGTTACGTAATTCACTGCTCAGTTCCATTTCCCATGATTTGCGCACACCCCTTGCGACAATTGTAGGATCAGCTAGTGCGTTGGTGGAAGATGAAAATGCACTTAGGGTAGAAGACAGGCTTGAACTGAGTCGCGCTATTTATGATGAAGCCCAGCGGATGTCCAGTTTGGTCAATAATATTTTAGATATGGCTAGACTTGATGCTGGTACTATTGAGCTTAATAAACAATGGTATCCCGTTGAGGAAATTATCGGATCAGTGTCAACACGTTTGCAAAAACGTTTCGAAGGTCGTCGACTAAGCGTTGACTTGCCGGAGGGAACCCCCATGATCTTTGTAGATACTGTTATGATTGAACAGGTTTTAATCAATCTGCTGGAAAATAGCCTGCGTTATACACCCGATAAAAGTCCTGTGGAAATTATCGCTGAGGTTTCTGCTTTTGCCGTAAAAGTCTCGGTAGCCGATCACGGACCCGGTATCCCCAAGGGACTTGAAAACCAGTTGTTTGAAAAATTTTATCGGGTTCGCCACGAGGCTGCGCAAAGCGGAGTCGGGTTAGGGCTTGCAATTTGCCGAGCCATCATTGAAGCACATGGAGGAAAGATTCAGGCGCAAAACCGTCCAGAAGGTGGCGCAATATTTTCATTTGTAATTCCTCTTGATCAAGCGCAGCCAGTGTTGGGGCCGGAAGAGTAATTTTTTAACTTGTTGACTATCTAGGTATGACTCTTAGCAGTCCTGTTATTGTTGTTATAGAAGACGATCCAGCGATACGTCTTTTTTTGCGCACCAGTCTGGGCGCTCATGGCTTTAAGGTATTTGAAGCTGATCGAGGTCAACAAGGTATTATTGAAGCAGGGATACGTAAACCTGATCTTATCATTCTTGACCTGGGATTGCCTGACATGGAGGGGGTTGATGTTATTAAAGCCATTCGTGAATGGTCGGTTGTACCAATTATTATATTATCGGCACGGAGCACTGAGCAGCATAAAATCGATGCATTGGATGCAGGAGCTGATGATTATCTGACTAAGCCGTTTGGTCTAGGTGAGTTATTGGCCAGGATTCGAGTAGAACTGCGGCATTCGGTAAGCAGTCCAACGCAGGATCAGAAGGGTATTTTTACCACGGGGATGCTGAAAGTTGATTTGCTGAGTCGTCAAGTATTTGTTGGCGATAAAGAAGTGCATTTAACGCCTATTCAGTATCGACTGTTTTCAGTTCTGGTTAAAAATGCCGGCAAAGTTTTAACGCATCAATACCTGCTTAAGGAAGCGTGGGGGCCATCCTATAAAGATAACTCACATTATTTACGGATTTATATGAGTCAGCTCAGGCACAAGTTGGAAGAAGATCCCACACAACCGCAGTATTTGCTGACGGAATCGGGTGTTGGCTACAGGCTTAAAGTATAGTATTTAGTAATTTTAAGACAGCTTACTCTAAGGCTCCATTTGGTTATCCCAGGACATCCCCGGAACCGGTTTGAACAGAACGCGGGAAGAACTTTGATTGACTGACCGGACTCCAGAATTTGTTGGCACATGCCCTGTCTGGTTGTAACACCTTATGGTGTGCTTTCACATTTTCTGGAGCAGGATATGTCCTTGTCCTGTTATTAAATTCCAAGATTATAAATTTGGTAAAAAATCCGGTAATTGTTTACGAATATCAGCCACACTCTGCGTAGCAATATTTTTTTCTAATTCATAACAGACTTGCTTTTTTATGCTTTCTGGTAAGTGGTTGCGGAGCAAGCCAAGAAATGAAGCCCCCGCAATAATTACTAATTGTTCAAATTTATGTGCGTTGTGAGCAACTAGAAGATAATCTGTTATCTGCTTTGCAAAATGTTCTGATTCATGCTTTTTTGGATCGGTTGGCTGTTCAAAAGCATGTCCAACTCCATCTAAAGACTTAATTCTGCCGGGTAAATCAGTTGTTATATCCCGATCATGAAGCCGACCTTCGGGATGTGCCAATGCATCAATTTCCTCTAAAGAGGAAGATGCTGTGTCAGCAGTGAAAAAGCGAGCTTGTGTATTATCTGCAACAAGTATCCAAGTCAGTTTCATAATAATTTCCTCTAGGTTTTATTAGACTATTTAAAATATTTTCAGTGAATTTCACAAATAAATAACTTCAGTAGAAAGACATTTAATTTGACTATTTACTTACCAATTTATGTCCATTTCCATTCACGCCCATTAGTGATATTTGCGTTTGCAAATTTTCAATCTCTTCCCTTAAATCAAGTACCAAGGCAATTCCCGCGATGTTGATGCCAAGATCCCGATGAAGTCTAAAGGCAGAAAGCGCTCTAACCAGGCTAGCACTGGAAAATCGCCATGAGTGGATTTCGTTTCCATGGGGCTCTATAATACTTTCCTCAACTAAACAAATAATCCATTCAGTATTAGTATCACAAGCTTGGCAGAGCTCTCCGATGGTCAGTTCATCCTCTTCAATAATTGTTCCGTTATATACTATCGATAAGTCATGTGAGTTCATTAGCGCTAGCCTTCCAAATATTTTCGTGGATTAAAATCAAGCTGTTCTTGCATATTCCTATAAGCCGTTTTAGCTGATTCGCTGTCTGCCAGTGGAAGAACAATTTGTAGAACAACAAAAAAATCACCCGGTTCTCTTGTTGGAAGTCCGCGACCTTTTAAACGCAGTTTGCTGCCTTGTTTAGAATTGGCTGGTATTTTAAGATCAATAAACCCTTCTGGTGTGGGCACTTTGATTTTAGCTCCTAAAGCGGCTTCCCAAGGGGTGATAGGTAAATTGAGAAAAATATCTCCGTCAGCCACTCGATAAAGCAAGTGGTTGTTAAACTCTATTTCCAGAAACAAATCCCCCGCTTGACCATTGCCTAAACCGGGATTACCCTGACCGGTCAGGCGAATATGCTGACCCGGTTTAACCCCTTTTGGAATTTTGACTGATAATGTTCTGTGTTTTATCTGAACGTGTCCCTGAGCATCAACTTCAGGTGTACTTAGGGTAATATTTTGAGTTGCGCCTTGGAAACTGGCTTCCAGGTCAATATGTATTTTTGCATGGCTGTCTTGGCCTCGCTCTTGAAAGCTTTGCCGATGCCTGTCACCAGGCTGACGCCCTGCTTGACCAAACAGTTGTTCAAAAAAATCGCTGTAAGCAGTATTCCCGCCATTGTTGTTAAATCCCCCACCTTTGAACTCAAAGCCTTCGTCCCAGTTAGGTGGCGGCTTAAAATCTTGGCCATTCTTCCAGTTAACACCCAATTGGTCAAAAGCGGCTCTTTTTTCAGGATCTTTAAGAACTTCATAAGCCTCACCTAACTCTTTGAATTTAGCTTCAGCATCCAGTTCCTTACTGACATCAGGATGGAACTTACGTGCCAATTTTTTGTAAGAACGCTTCACATCATCCTGACTGGCATCACGCGTAAGTCCCATAATCTTATAGTAATCTTTAAATTCCATCTTTACACTTTACGAATTTCCAAAGGTAATTAAACTTTTATCACAAAAACATAACATCTCACTGTAGACGGTTTGCAAAAGTAATCGTTGAGTAGATTCTGTTTGGGATCTTAGTGAACATTGTTTTCTTTTCAGATGTTGGAGTCTGTACGCTAGAACACATAGACTAGTGTAGCGAGTCACCAGATTCAAACAGCCCGAACTTGATGCTCGAAGAGCCGCAATTAATAGTCGGTATACTTGGGTTAGCTTGTTTTATCGCAGGTGTCTTCGTCATAATGCAAGCCGAACAAAGCCAGTTGTGCACGCGTGGACGTGTGTTCCGTGTGGACAATGCTACAAATTCCCAAATCCTCTGCGATCTGTGCAAACATCAATGTGTTTTCAATAAAGATGATCTGTTCGGCGGGCACTTGGGCGATATCCAACGCAAGCCGAAAGATATCAACATCAGGCTTGCGGAGATGGACGAAGCAGGAGGAAACAAAAAAATCGACTAATTTGTCAAGTTTGAACTCCCGAATCCGATAGGAATTCAGTTCGCGTCCTTCGTTACTAACGACCGCGATCTTCAAGCCATACTTGATTTTGAGTTTGCTGATCAATTCGATCATTTCGGGGAAAGCACGCGACTGCGAGTACATAAAATCCCGGAACTGATCTCGTGTAAAAGAACGCTCTTCATAGAAAATCGTCCGGCTCAGATATTCGTCCAGAGAGAGTTTGCCCTCCTCATAAATGGCGAAGTTCAGTCCGTGCCGTTCCTCTATCTCAACCCACTCTAGATTGAAGTTCAATGACGCCCTTTTGCGGGCAAGATGATCCCAGCCGTTGGTAAGAAGGACTCCTCCAATATCCAGAAACAATGTTGTAATGTCTTTTTTCATTTGGTCTCCGCAATGACGATTTGAAACGTTGAACGTTCGTTCCTCAAGCGGAAAGATACCCATTAGGGTAAATTATTTCGGTACGTTAACGAACTAATGTATTTAGTTACCAATTTGAATAGGGGTATACGACAAGGTTATTGTTGTAATACCGTATGTCATGTGTAACTTCTTCACCAATCCACTCAGGCTTTGTGAAAACTTCATTAATATCTGACAGTTCAATTTCTGCGACTACTAAGCCCTTGTTTTCGCCGTAAAACTCATCAACTTCCCACAGATTATTGTTGAATTGTATATAGTGTCGCATTTTTTCAATAATAGGTCTTTTACAGAGCATATCAAGAATTTCATTAGCGTCCGACAAAGGAATTTCATATTCAAATTCATGACGCTCAGTTCCGATGGTTGCGCTTTTTATATTTAGCCATGCGGTTTTGTCGCTGATTCGTACACGGATAGAGGATGTAGCTTCAGAGCTTAAATAACCTTGTCGAAACAGAACAGATTTGTGTACCTGT
>CAIPPE010000129.1 GCA_903866825.1 uncultured Methylococcaceae bacterium | reverse complement strand
TGATCAACTTTGCCTTGTGAAGCTGATCCCGTCATACCGAGAAGATTATTTTTTCGTCTACTACTTTTTACAGTTATTTCTTCAAGTTCTACAGGATCATTGTTATCAACATTTTGTTTGGATTTTACTGTCGTCTTGGATGCTTCTTGACTGATGACTTCTGATTCTTGAGCATTGACATTGCTGCCAATAAAAAAACCAAAAGCGAGTGCTACAAAGCGGGCTGTTGCAATACCCGCACTATGTAATAGTAAAGTTGCAAATACAAATCCCAGTGTATAAGACATTAAACTGGCTGAAGCGGATATTTCCTGACCATGGGCATAGCCGTGAAAAAAGGCAAAGAAAGCAACGATCAGAATGTTTATCGAATGTGTGAATTGTACTTTGCGGACGATAAAGACACTAAATACAAGACCGGAAAGCAGGATCATTATCTCGACACTAGGGATGGCAACACTGGCTACACCCGCAAGACCTCCAAGACTCATGACACTCACAAACGTAAGCGGCAATAGCCAAATAGCCGAGCTACGGAGTTGAGCGGCCCAAAATCCGACTGTAATCATGGTAAGAATATGATCCCAGCCTTGTAGAGGATGATCAAAACCATGATTCCAATCGTTGTTCTGAGCAAGAATGGCTGATGAAACTTTAATGAGTGGAAAAGAAAAGAAGATGAGAAAACTGAGTGCTAACTGATAGCCAGGGAAATTAAACCGGTAAAAAGCCGGATTATGTTTTTTGTTTAACATCAGATGCCTCAATAGTGCCAAAGTAGATGTTTATCATTTTTTATCGTGAGTCATTTTGTTGTTAATGATCAATAACGAATCATATAACTTTTTGAGGAAACAAAATACTTAATTCAAATGTCCAAATGGTTATATAATTTTCTCTTTGGAAGAGGGTGAATGTGATGCTGGCCAATTCATTGCGTGTACAGAGAACGTTAATATTTCTGCTGCTCACCTGTATCTCATTAGTCACTTGGCGCTTCATGTTAGAGATGGGGCAAGACATGAACAGTGCTAATATGTCTGACATGTGGATGCCGCCTCTATCAGGACAAGCATGGATTACCATCGATTTTACCAATACACTGGTCATGTGGATCATTATGATGGTGGCTATGATGACGCCCTCATTTATGTATATGGCACTCGGATTTATACAGGTTTTTAGACTACGTCATCCTAATCAATCGGCTTACCTTGGCACTATTGATTTCGTATTGGGTTATTTTATAGTCTGGTTGGTTTTCTGTGTGGCGATGACCGCCTTACAATGGCAACTGCATACACTGGATGTGCTCTCACGTATGATGGAAAGTCACAATATAATTTTTAATGCGCTGATATTAATAGTAGCCGGGCTTTACCAATTCACTCCTTTTAAAGCGGTTTGTCTTGCTCATTGCCGCGAAACCCACTATCTCAAGAAGGATTGTCATAGCAGTCCCCTGGCAATGGGTCTGCATCATGGACTCTACTGTTTAGGCGCTTGCTGGGCTTTGATGCTAATCATGTTTGCTATTGGTGTTATGAACATAATGGGCATGGGCTTAATCACTTTAATGGTCGTTTTGGAGAAAATTTTGCCCATCAAACCCATCTGGCTGGATTATAGTTCGGGATTGGCGCTGCTTATATGGGGTGGGTATTTATTAGTTCCGATGGATTTGTTATCCAGGATGATATAAACCTTTTCTAAAAGAATGGGTCGAGCCTTATTCCGATAAGAAATAAAAATTATAATAAGCTATACAGTAATAAATCTTTGTTTCATCATTAATTATCACTCTACCATTACGCTATTGCAATTCACCCATTAGGAACGGTCATGACCCAAACATCCAACACCTCATCTACTCATGTCATAGAGCTAAGTAAAGATTCAACGATTAAAAAGACCCATGTAAACTCTACAGGTGAATTAGTCGTAAAGGGGGTTGCAACAGCCGTAGCCGCCACTGCCATCATCGAAGCAGTAACTAAGTATGGGGAGCTATATGAAACATGTGCACGGTAAGGCTACCAGTTCGGTGGCTAAAGAAGTTGTTAAAAGTTCAGTTGTTTCATCTACAGTTCATACGGGGAGAAGACTCATGAGTAATGTTGCTAAACATCCAGTGCTGGTTTTTGGTTTAGGTCTGGTCGGGGGGTATCTGATTTATA
>CAIPPE010000128.1 GCA_903866825.1 uncultured Methylococcaceae bacterium | reverse complement strand
GGGTATCGATGAAAATAGTTTGACCATAAATGTAATTTAAAAAGAGGAATAAAAATTGATTGATGCAAAATGGCAAAATCCGTGTGACCATAGATATGTTCAAGAGATAACACTAGAAGGTTCAAGCCCGAATTACTTCGCAGATCTGGATTATTTGGCAAACTCGAACCTGTCGACCGTGTGCGTCATGGACGCTAATGTTGTGAGTCCGACGGCTTTATTTGGAATGAATCCTTCAAGCTTAGAAGGTATAACCAACTTTTATATATCTGCCGATAATACTCAAATAATCTTTGGTGCATATCCAGTAGCCGCTTCTCAAAATTTTCCTAACCCTAATGAAAACCACGTCCCTGCGGATAAATATTTTTGTTCTTATATTGCACAAACCGCAAACTGCCCGAAGTGTGGTGGTACGAAGATCGTAAAAGACATGTTTCTCGATAATTTAGGTAGGATAAGCACAGTTAGCGGACCACAGAAAGTACAACAGCAGATATTGAAGGCTTTATTGACGATACAAGGACTTAATATATACGATCCTGGCTACGGATCGCTTTTAGAGACGATGGTGGGGTCCCGTGTCGATAGCTATATGGTCGCCACATTAAACTTCTCAATACTCGACTGCCTGACTAATCTGTCCAAAAATCAGCAGGCGAACAACTTGCCAGCCAATGAAACAATTACGGCAATAAGTTCGGTCAACGCCACTCTTGCACCAAGTGATCCACGCATAATACTTGTAAGCATAGTTTGTACTTTAGCCTCGTCGGAAACGGTTTCAACCAACTTGCCCATTACGCTTTCGTAGGGTTATAAAAATTGGTATATTATAAGGAGATAAAATGACAGCAGTTAGTACCGCAACCCCAACCAATCTTAATTTCTATCAGCCCGACCGAGACTCGTATGCGGTGGCATTTCAAATCTCGCCTGTCTTGGGCGAGGACATTACCGCCATGCAAACAGAGTGTCAGATTGATGTCACTCCTAATTTTAACTCTATAAATCTGCAGGACTACAATGAGACATCGCCACAGATTTTGAATTTTCAAAACGGTTATTTTTATAAGTCATACACTTTTATTCGTAGGGACTTGTTCGAGACCGTCACATACTATGCGAGAGTCCGGGTGAATTCTTCGTCTTACTTATCGTCTTGGTCTACTCCGATTTCTTTTACCTTGACGGTAGCACAATGGATTGCCGACGCAAAGTTGCTTCAGGGATTAATCCCGACCAAGGACACCTACTGCAAGGAGGGGCTGACCTTATCGTCGAAGATATTGGAATCTTATGCTAGGGAAATACAAAAGCTGAAAAATGAGATTACGCAAGTAAGTAACAACATAAATTATTACCTCTGCCAAGACAATGACCTTTACGATGTTTTGGGAACACTTTTGCAGA
Organism: uncultured Methylococcaceae bacterium; assembly: GCA_903866825.1. Taxonomy (GTDB): domain Bacteria; phylum Pseudomonadota; class Gammaproteobacteria; order Methylococcales; family Methylomonadaceae; genus Methylobacter_C. The sequence goes on along the minus strand of CAIPPE010000128.1, from coordinate 582 downwards.
TAACGCGTGACCCAAGCCGTCCTTTCATAGAATATCGGATGCAACTCTTAGCCTTTTGGAATGCATACCTAATTGCGGGTGCGGTGGGGGCTATACAAGCCGTTACGCAAGCGGTATTGGGTGTTCCTGCGACTTTTCTTTATGTGCGTGATACGTGGGGTTGGATTGTTCACGATAGCCAAACTCCTTATGTTGCAGGCAGTATGCCAAACCAAGACCCCAATGCACAGTTTTTTGTATCGGATGGTGTTACTTATACAGATTTGCTTCCTACGCCATGCCCCTCTTCTAAGTATGCAAATGGACTCGGTGTAATCATCCGCATATGGAATGCATTCTCGTTGCCGACTAACCATGTATTGCTTGAAAGCCTAATCCGAAAAATGATTCCCGTAAATGTCACACCACATATACAATATTATATGTGGCAAGAAGGAGATTTTGGGCAGGGTAGTTTTGGTGGTGGAAGTTTTGGTGAAGGAAGTGGATATGTACAATATTTTCCCAATGATTAACTTAAGAGAGGCTAAAAATGTTTAAGAAAATTTTATTACTAATGTGTTTTATTTTGATGGCAACTCC
>CAIPPE010000127.1 GCA_903866825.1 uncultured Methylococcaceae bacterium | reverse complement strand
CTAACGCAAGTGGTTAAAGTCAAACTACCCAAGACTGAACAGACTGAACCCACGCCCGACAAGCATATTGCTATTCTGGCGGTGACAGCCACCGGCGAAGCGATGCTGGATGATAAAGCCATTCCCTTAGTCAATCTGGAAACCGAGCTGAAAGCCTTACAGGAACGTGATCCCGATATCAGTGTGCAATTACAAGCCGATCGGGCCGCAGTGTTTGAATCAGTCGCGAAGGTTATGGCCAGTGCGCAAAGGTCGGGGGTGGGTAAGTTATCGTTCGTGACGGTGGTGGAATAGGAAGAAGGTTTACCGCTTCAATTCACTCGCATTCTAAAAACTGTGTCATATCACGCAGTTGAATAGGTGATATGACACAGTTTTACCATCAGCATAGCCCGTTTATTTAGTTACCACCTCTGAAATCCTTGTGCAGGCCATCTTTTGAGCTTTAATTACATGCACTTATATCAACTACATAACGGCAATATCATTTTCGGTATAAAAATTGCTTTTGTATCATCTACCGATCATATTTCTTAAACTAAACGCACAATGCTCGAGATAACAGTTAACGATATTGCTGGTTTGATGCAAAGACATCGTCAAGAGCTGATGCGGTATTTATCCCAGCGTATCGGTTGTAACGAGACAGCACAGGATATTTTTCAGGAAACCTTTCTCCGTTATGCCGGTTATGACGGAAAATCCTCAGTGGAGAATCCTCGGGCTTTTATCTTTAGGATTGCTGCCAATTTAGCGACTGATTATTTACGCAGCCGTTCACGTCATTATCATGAAGATATTGATGCTGAGGAAGGGCAAACGATCAGTGAAATCGAAGACCCCAGGTTGTCGGTGGAACGAACTGCCATATCTCAGCAACAGCTTGAAGAGTTAATCTCGGCGCTAGGGGAGTTGCCACCTAAATGTAGTGAAGTTTTCATTATGCTTAAAATTAAACACTACAGCTATGCAGAAGTGGAACAGAAACTCGGTATTTCAAATACCATGATTTTTAATTATTTGACCAGGGCAATGGCGCATTGCCGGCAACGGCTAGGTGATTTAGATTAATTACTTTAGGGTGATATTAGTTATCGGTCATATCGTCTTATAATTAGATGTCCCAAGCAAACGGTTATCCCATGAATCAGATTGACCCCTTTCCGCCGTCCGGTAGCGCTTCCGAGCAAGCCGATTACTGGTTGGCCTTACTCAATTCCCCTCTGTATGATCAGGGTCATCAGGTGGCTTTTGAGCAATGGCTGGGGGCCAGCCATGAAAATCGGTTAGCCTGGGAAAAAGCCCAGGTCTGGTGGCAAAAAATAGATACCATTAACTTCTCGCAAGGAGCATTGCTGGAAAAGCGTTTAGCGACAACCGTTAAATCTGTCAGCCCGTCAAAACCGGTAGCCCCAAAAAGATTCTTGCCATTCTTTAACGCCTGGAGCTTTCCAGCTGTTGCATGTTTGCTACTGGCTGTGTGGTTTGGCTTTACAAACATACCGTTTCTATTTGCGGATTACCATACCGGCAAAGGCGAGCTAAAATCGATTGCATTAACTGACGGTTCTACCGTGCTGCTGAATACTAATTCGACATTATCGGTGGATTATTCCAGCCAGCAGCGCATTATTAGCTTACAGGGCGAAGCCTATTTTAAGGTGGCTGCCGATGCCAGACGGCCTTTTGAAGTAAAAACCGAAAGCGGCCGGGTTCGTGCTCTGGGTACCGCTTTTGAGGTTAAACAACTCGATTCGGACATGGCAGTTACTGTTTATGAACACAGCGTGCGCGTGTCTTTTGTACAAGGCGAAACCATTGATCGTTTAGAAGAAGGTCAGCGCATTACTTTAACTCAACAGCAAATTGGCCCCATCGAAAACGTCAATTTAAAACAGTCCAAAGCCTGGCAGGAACACTTGCTGGTTTTTAAAAATCAACCGCTTCAGCAGGTCATCACCGAACTCAACCGTTATCGTTCAGGCAAAGTTATCATTGTCGACCATAACTTAGCCGAACATTTGGTGACTGGCGTCTTTGACTCCGCTGCTCCCGATGCGGCACTTGCAGCCATAGAAAAAACCCTGGCAGCGAAAGAATATCGTCTGCTCGACAGCCTGGTTTTTTTAACTGGGATGTAGTTTACGCAATCGTAAAAAAAATTCATCTCACGGGTTATAAAAAGGATTGTCACCATCGTCATAACTATGTACACGTAAAGATCGGACCAGGCTAGCCTGGAAATGATCTTGCGATTCTATCATTTGTGACCAGGAGCCAGCTTAGATGAGTCCGCATTTCCCTCGATTTATCCCAATTTGTATCACAGCGATTCCGGTTTTGATGGCCGCACCGGTTTTTGCTGCCGAAACCATCGTTGAGTTTAATATTTCCGCACAGTCTTTGGCAGATGCTCTACTGGAGTTTTCGCAAACCAGTGGGTTAAAGCTGTTTTACAGCGCTGAGATGACTAAAAACATAAAATCCAGCGGGCTTAATGGTAAATACACTGCGCAACAGGGCTTACAAAAACTGCTGAATGACACGGGCTTGCAATATAAGTACACCGGTAAAGAGTCGGTAACGATTGAGAAAGCGCCTGCCACGCATCAGAGTAATCAGGCTGATCCAATCACCTTACCTAAAGTGACCGTGGTCGGCAGTACCCTCTACGATGTTAAAGATCCGTATAACCAGGATTACGTTTTGCCTAATGCCACCGCCGGTACTAAAACAGACACGCCAATTATGGAAACACCGTTAAACGTGCAGGTTGTTTCCAAGCAGGTAATGAAGGATCAACAGGTGATTACAGTCGCGGATGCTTTACAAAATGTCAGTGGCGTCACAACCGGCGGTGCGAGTTATAACACAAATGCAGCAGGCACTAGTCAAGCAATTTTTATGCGAGGATTTGCATCCGAAACTTTCTTTCGTGATGGGTTTCGTTTGCAACAAGGTTCCGCCTCACGGAATATGTCCAATATTGAAAGCGTCGAAGTAATGAAAGGTCCCGCAGCAATTCTTTACGGCATGGTAGAACCAGGAGGCATGGTCAATGTGATCACCAAGCAGCCTTTGGCAACACCTTATTATGCGCTAAACCAGCAGTTCGGCTCCTTTAGTGATTACCGTACCACCGTTGATGCCACCGGCCCGTTGACTAAAGACGATACCTTATTGTACCGAATGAATATGTCCTATCAAGACAGCGGCTCATTTCGTCAATTCGAGGATAAACAAGATGTCTTTATTGCGCCGGTATTGAAATGGAATATTAGTCCTAAAACACAAGCGTCCTTTGAATTTGAATATAACTACCAAAAATTAGGTCTTGCAGTGTCAGAGGTACCAAGAATTGGCGTGCAATATGATGCGAATGGCAGTGTCATCTTGCCCGGACAGCTTTTAAAGATTCCACGCAGCCTAAATTATGGAGAATACTCCCCCGGTTCAGTGGAAAATATTTTCGGCAGTTTTAACTGGTCTCATCAGTTTAACGATGACTGGTCGGTGAAACATCGGTTTTCCGTTAACCAACAAAATCAAAATATAAACAGTTTGATAGCACCCGTTTCTGCAACTGCTACCGATGTAAGTAGGGCTTATCTCGGCAATACTTGGGATAACAATACTTACGCTAACAGTCTGGATTTGACGGGGCATTTTAATACCTTTGGGCTGCGTCATACCTTACTGACAGGGGGAGACTATTATCGGCTTAATTCCGGCAATGCTTTTGTGGTTGATTTTGGTCCACAAACAACTATCAACATTTTCAATCCTGTGCATTCCATGGCCGGTATTTCTGCATCCAATCTGGCTCCGTTTAGTTCGACTACTACGCAGACCGATCAATTTGGCTATTATATTCAGGACCAGATTAAACTGCCTTATGATGTGCATGTCATGGGCGGTATTCGATACCAAAATATACATCTAGTTCAAAGTGCTATATACGGGGATTTTCTTAAACAGTTTGGCTTTCAAGATAGTCACGTTGCCCAGTCTCAAGATGCGGTGACACCCCGTGTCGGAATATTATGGCGGCCGCAAAGCTGGCTAAGTTTATATGCCAACTATGTGGAAAGTTTTGGCGCCAATCAGGGTATTATGTACCCTGGCAAGGCTGTACCACCCACCAGTGCAAACCAATATGAAGGCGGTATCAAAACCGAATTCTACAATGGTCGTCTACGCGCGAATTTAGCTTATTTTGATTTGACCAAAACCAATGTTGTAACGACAGACCCAAGATTTCCGCTCGGGCCTTTTGTGCTGGCAGCCGGCGCGGTTCAAAGCCGAGGTTATGAGTTTGATATGACCGGCGAAATCCTGCCGGGCTGGAATGCTATAGCCACCTATTCCTATACGGATGCAAGGGTCACCCAAAGCAATAATGATAATAATGGCTTTTCCGCTGGGCCATCTGGAAGTTTTGCGCCTGCCGGAACACGGATGTGGGGCGTCCCAAGAAATACCGCCCGACTGTGGAGTACTTATGAGTTACAACAGGGCGATTTGCAAGGCTTAAAGTTTGGCGGCGGCGTGACGGTGCGAGACGGACAAACAGGCTGTTGCTATCAACCTGTTATCAGCTTGCCCGGATATGCGACGCTCGATATGATGACCTCCTATCACTTTAAAGTGGGTAAATCCAAGCTCACCGCACAGTTAAATGTCAATAACCTTTTGAATAAGTACTACTACACCGGTATAAGCACCAATTTTACCGGTGTGGACGCTGTAGACTTTGGTACCCCGCGCACCTTTATGGGTTCGATTGGGATTCAGTTTTAACGGGAACCTAACCCACAAAAGCCAGAACCGCAGATTGTTTTAAACGTTAGCGAAAACCAGCATTGGAATCAAACAATGCTGCGAATATTCACTTAAAGACATTTACACCATCGCAACTGGTTCCATAGGCAAATTACAGGGATTCCAGACTACCGATAATTTCCCAATTTCCAGTGTTGGTTTCGGAGTCTCAACCGACATATAGATAAAACGACAATTCTAAACAACTATGACACGACATTTTTGGGTACTGGTGCATCGCTATATTGGCCTCACCATGACAATATTTCTCGTCATCGTCGGGCTGACTGGCAGCGTACTGGCGTTTAGGGACGACCTGGATTCATGGCTTAATCCAGATTTGTTGCGGGTTGCGACGCGCAATGCGCCTATGCTTGATCCACTCGACCTGATCGAAAAAGCGGAGGCGAATAACCCCTATATGCGCGTCGATGCCGCGCCTCTTTATGTTGAACCGGGGCGAAGTGTCCAATTTACGCTGACGCCTCGCGTTCAGAACGGGGCAGTAAAAGAACTTGTTTCGCTTCCAGGAGATTTGGGTGTGTTCCACGACGAAGCTGGCGTACCGATGATTTATTTAGATCCTTCCACAGGCCAGGTAATCGGCGAGCGAAATATCACCAAAGGCTTATCGGGTCGGAAGGACATCATCTGGTTTCTGTACCGCTTGCACATGACATTGGCGCTACCGGCCAATCTTGCCGGGTTGGGTGCCCGTATTCTTGGCGTCGTGGCGCTGTTGTGGACGCTTGACTGTTTTGTCTCATTCTTTTTAACCCTGCCAAAGCCACATCGTGTTCATACAGCAACGGGCAAGTCCTGGTGGGCACGTTGGGCACCGGCCTGGTGGGTTAAATGGAACGCCAGTGCTTTCCGCATCAATTTCGATCTGCACCGGGCTTTCGGTCTGTGGACCTGGATTATGTTATTTATCTTCGCCTGGTCAAGTGTCGCCTTTAATCTGAATGAGGTCTATACACCGGTGATGAATACACTGTTCGGCGCACCGTTATCCGAACAAACCGTATTTGTCATACCTTCGCGTTCAACCCCGCTGGAAAATCCTAAACTAGGATGGGTGGAAGCCCGCAGCAGAGGGAGGGCTTTGCTGAACGAAAAGGTAATCAAGGAAGGTTTTACCATCACCCATGAATCAATCCTGGTTATCGACCGAAATACCGGGCGTTATACGATGTGTGCAAATACCTTCAGTAATGCCGAAGACGGCCAAGCCTGCGTTGAGTTTGATGCCGACACGGGTGCTGTTCCACCTGAAGCACCGCTGTCAGCTTCGCATCATCAAGGGATGCCCACACGATTGGCTGATACGATTACCGGATGGATACAGATGCTGCACATGGCGAGAATTTTTGGTTTACCCATGAAGATTTTCGTCTGCGTAATGGGTTTGGTGATTACCTTGCTGTCAGTGACCGGCGTTTATATCTGGTGGAAAAAACGCCTAGCCCGTCACAAACTTTCACTTTAGATTATTTGCATAGTACTTCAACCCTGTTTTTCAACACTCAGGGTAAAAACGATAGGAATAATCACCGCACTCGCGATCGGTTCTTCTCCGTAT
>CAIPPE010000126.1 GCA_903866825.1 uncultured Methylococcaceae bacterium | reverse complement strand
GAATGAGCGACCATTCAGCATAAAATAATCATCATCCGCTTTGGTGATGTCATATTCAGTATTCATGTGCTTGGCGATCAAGCGCGGATCATTGGCTGATCTGGCCACCAGTTCATGTAACTCTTTGTCAGCCGATTGATAGTGTAAATCGTATTCTCTGGCGTATTTTTCAAGAACCGCAACTGAAGGATGACGGACTTGTCCAGCGCCTACGTTTAAAGTTTGTACCCAGTTGTTAGGACGGTTTTCTTCAACAATAAAGATGCCCTGCAAACCCATTGGGATATGCGTGTGGGGTTGTACATGGCAGTGATAATACATGGTGCCTGGTTGACGAGGCTTAATCACGTAAGTTTTACTTTCACCCGGCATGGTATCCATATTACTGGTTTGTCCAACGCCATCATTACCCGCACCCGCATGATTCATATACGGATGGTCTATACCATGTAAGTGAATAGAGTGGGGCAGGTAATGCGTGTTTTCTAAGACAATCCACACCACGTCATCCTGTTCAACACGGATAACAGGTGAGGGTGCTCTGAGTAAAGGATTGGCTTCTAATTCATAGAGACTTTTTGTCGACATGTCTCTGGTTTTAGGCGCATAGACCCAGAAAGTAGGCTGTATGCCAGGGGCAATATCAAACGTCGTGGTAATGTCTTTCATATCGGGTGAATGCCCGTTAAGCTCAACCACTTCAAGTTTTATAATGATTTTATCCGGATCACCGTCACCATCAACATCATCTGACATAGTGATGGCATCGGCCGCCAGTTGGGTGGCCATCAGGGTTTCCATTGAAATCCCATTGGTGCCTTTTACAAAGGCAGCGATATCAGCAGGATTGTCAGGGTTACAAAGTTTTGATTCTTGTATTGCAACGCCGTCAACGGTTTGTTCCTTGCGCCAGGTCGGATCAGTAAATTCAGAACAGACTTCTTCTACTGGCCCCAAATCCACTTTAGCTGAAGGCGGCAAGTCCGTAGCAGCATGAGTCAAGCTTTGCATAAGGACTAAGACGGCACCCCCAGTAAAAGTAATTATTTTTTTATGCATACAACGACCTCGGAAAAACTGTGTGAAGAAACGAAACGCCATTTAAACAACGGACTATTTATTATTACTCCCATTTTAACTGATAATTTTGCTTAAGTCTTATTTGCCTACACAGTTTGTTGAATATTAATTTATGTGTGCTTGGCAAGACTTTATAAATTAAAGGGATAGTGTGTTATCAGATGAGGCTTGAACCGAATAAAGTTAAGCCTTCATCAGGAAAAAAAATTATACTAATCAGATCCAATACGGAACTCTTTAACCACAGCATTGTGGTAATAACAATAATAAAATATAACCCTTGATCGTGAAAAAGCAATCTCAACACTATATCGTTGGTATAGATTTAGGCACTACTCATACTGTTGTCGCCTATGCCAGCACAGAAAAAAATAATCAAACCATCGATTTACTGTCTATTGAACAACTGGTTGCACCCGGACAGGTCGCCGCCAGACCTTTATTACCGTCGGTACGTTATCACCCCGCTCCCGGAGAACTCTCTGAGGCAGACTTAGCGTTTCCCAGTTACAACGCAGATTCCCAGTTATCTGATGCTGTCGTGGTGATAGGTGAGGCGGCTCGTCTATTAGGTGCTAAAACTAAAGGCCGCTTTGTGACTAGTGCTAAAAGCTGGTTATCACATCCCTCGGTTGATCACAGTGCAGACATCCTGCCTTGGGGTAGCCATGAAGACGTCAGTAAAGTGTCACCGATTGATGCCAGTGCCAGTTATCTGGCTCATATCCGCACGGTCTGGAGACATAAATTTCCTGAGGCTCCGCTAGAAGATCAGGATGTGGTGATTACTGTCCCTGCTTCTTTTGATGAAGCCGCCCGTTCGTTGACTTTAGAAGCCGCTAAAATCGCCGGTTTAATCGAAGTAAGATTATTAGAAGAACCCCAAGCGGTTTGTTACGACTGGCTACGGCTTAATGCAGCACGCTTAAAAGAAGCCTTAACCGATGTGCATTTGCTATTAGTCTGTGATGTCGGTGGTGGGACAACAGACTTAACACTGATTAAAGTTGAAGCCGGAGAACATGAACCTAAATTAACCCGTATCGGTGTCGGCGATCATTTAATGCTTGGTGGGGATAATATTGATTTGGCTTTAGCTCACTTGGTTGAAAGTCGCTTGAGTGACAATGGAAAGCGCTTATCTGCCGCAGACCTCTCACAATTATTAGAACAATGCCGCTTGGCAAAAGAACAACTCTTGGCAGAAAACGCACCCGAACAACTGGCCGTTACCCTGTTGGGTGGGGGTTCTAAACTGATTGGCAGTTCTCGTTCGGTGCAACTAACCCGGGATGAAGTGAGAGCACTGGCTCTGGATGGCTTTTTTCCGTTATCTTCGCTGGATGAATTACCCGATAGAAAGCGCAGTGGTGTGGTCGAGTTTGGGCTTCCTTATGCCGCAGAACCGGCTATCAGTAAACATATCGCCGCATTTTTAAAGCTCCATGAAACGGCTTCAGCCGAAGCGTTAAAAGGTCAGGGTAGAGTGCCCGATGCGCTGTTATTGAATGGCGGTGTGTTTAGAAGTCAGCCGATTACACAACGCTTAATAAAGCTGCTTAATTCCTGGAGTACCCGATCTCCTAAGTTATTAGAAAATAAACATCCCGAACTGTCAGTCGCTTATGGTGCGGTCAGTTATGCGATGGCACGACGTGACAAGAAACTAAAGATTGGTGGCGGTGCGGCTAGAAGTTATTTTCTGTTAGTGGATACTGAACATTCCACTGAACAACAAGGTATTTGTATTTTGCCGAGAGGCAGTGAAGAAGGTGATGAAGTCATTCTAAAAGACCGTCATTTTGCCTTGCGTTTAGGAGTGCCTGTGCGTTTTCATTTGGCATCAACAACGGGGGATACTGAATACAAGCCGGGGGATATCACGGATATAACCGATCATTTTTATTCGTTGCCGCCGTTAGCCGTCGCTTTTGAAGGTGATCCAACCCGACCGAATGCCGAGGCAGTGGTGCAGTTGTCTGTTACCCAAACCGAAGTCGGTACGCTTAAGATTCAATGCGTAGCGATAGAGAACAGTGCGCAGCGCTGGAATGTTGAGTTTCAGATTCGGAAGAAAAGAGGCGGGATTGGGCAAAGCAGTTCCAACAGCTTACCGGCTCAATTTGATGGCGCTGTAGAAAGAATACAAGCGGTTTATGGTTCAAAATCCAGGCAAATTGACCCCAATGCTGTTAAGAACCTTCGGGCAGAGTTAGAGAAGCAATTAGGCAGTACTCGTTCAGAATGGGAAACCCCGTTACTCAGAGCCTTGTTTACAACTTTGTTAGAAAGTGCTAAATATCATCGCCGTTCTGAGCATCATGAGCGGGTCTGGTTGAGTTTAGTGGGGTTCTGTTTGCGTCCAGGCTTTGGTTATCCTTTAGATGACTGGCGGGTTGAGCAACTCTGGAAGCACTATTCACAAAATATCCAGTTTGTGAATGAAACCCAGAACTGGACAGAATGGTGGACACTCTGGCGTCGTATTGCCGGTGGTTTATCACCGGCGGCACAAGAACAAATCTTTACGGATATTTCAAAGTATCTTAATCCCGCTGCTGCGAGACAACCGGGCGTTGCCAAGCAAATCAAAAGTCGGGGCTATGATGATATGGTGCGTCTGGCGGCGGTTCTGGAAAGGTTGCCTGTTGACAAGAAAATACAACTGGGAGACTGGTTATTAAAGCGCCTGGAAAAATCCAGTGAACCCACTCAGACCTGGTGGGCTGTCGGTCGAATTGGCGCACGCTTACCGTTTCATGGCAGTCGTCATAATGTGATTCCAGCCGAAACGGTCAGTCGATGGTTACAGCAGATTATTGCTGAAGACTGGAAGAAGAATTTACATGCCGCCTTTGCAGCGACCTTGATTGCCCGGATGAGTGGTGATCGTGTGCAGGATATTGATGACGCATTGCGTGAACAGATCATTGCCAAGTTAAAGTTGAGCAAAGCCCCTTTATCCTGGATAGAAATGGTTGAACACTTTAAAGAACTGGATGAGAAAGAAGAAAAGCAAATGTTTGGCGAAGCTTTACCGCCCGGCTTAAAGCTAATCAATATTAATAACTAAGCCAGCGTTGTCGGGTGTATTTTATTTATAAACTGACGGTTAGGTCATGAAAGTCATTCTTACCGAAAAGCCGTCGGTCGCGCGTGATATTGCAAAATGTTTAAACATCAATAGCAAGCGTGATGGCTTTTTTGAGGGCAATGGCTATCAGATTACCTGGGCGTTTGGGCATTTGGTTGAGTTAAAAGAACCCGATGAATATCATCCCGAATGGAAGCGCTGGTCATTGGATGTGCTGCCCATTATCCCTGAGTCATTTGCTTTGAAGGCTAGGGGCGATGAGTCGGCACAAAAACAGTTAAACACCATTAAGCGTTTGTTTCTGGCAGCGGATGAATTAATCTGTGCGACCGATGCGGGGCGAGAAGGTGAATTAATCTTCCGGTATATTCTGAGCTGGACGGAGTGTGTTCAAAAGCCTTTTAAGCGCTTATGGATTAGTTCCTTAACAGATGAAGCGATTCGTACCGGCTTTGCGCAGTTACAGGACGGTCGTGTTTACGAAGGTTTGTATCGGGCGGCTAAATGTCGCAGTGAATCCGATTGGATTGTGGGTTTAAATGCGACGCGCTTGTATACGCTTAAGTATGGTCAGCAAGGCAGTTTATGGACGATTGGGCGAGTACAAACGCCGGTGCTGGCTCTGATTGTGCAAAAAGATCTTGAAATTGCCAAGTTTATACCCAAAGACTTTTGGGAGCTGCATACGCTTTATCGAGCCGTTGACTTTCAGTATGTCGGAGGACGCTTTGAACACAAACCGGATGCCGAAGCCTTATTACAGCAGATTGAAAATCATGAATTTGAGATAAGCTCCGTTAAGGGCAAACGTGAGCAGGTTAATCCCCCGTTGCTGTATGATTTAACCGAGTTACAAAAGGATATGAGTATCCGGTATGGCTTTACTGCCGATCAAACACTCAACCTGACTCAGCAACTCTATGAGAAAAAGCATGTGACCTATCCCCGAACGGATAGTCGTTACCTGACAAATGATATGAAGCCCAGTATGAAGCCCCTACTGGAAAAGTTAAAACAGTCGTTTAGTACCCAGATTGCAGCGATTGATCTGGATAAGCTTTCATTTAGCAGCCGGAATTTTAATGATGCTAAAGTGAGTGATCACCATGCGATTATTCCAACCACTGCCTTACCGAATACGTTAGCACCTGACGAGGCTAAAGTGTATGACGCGATTGCGATACGCTTTATTGCCCTGTTTTATCCCCCCTGTATCAAGCAGATTACCACAGTATTGGGACAGGTGCAGTCAGTCAAGTTTAAAACCACAGGCACGGTGATTTTAGAGCAGGGTTGGCAAGTGCTGTATAAAAATGATCAAGCCGGGCAGACGGCTAAAGGGGATGAAGTAAAGCTATTACCGTCCTTTATAGAAGGTGAAACAGGGCCGCAGCAACCGCAATTGACTCAGGGAAAAACCACTGCACCCAAAGCGTATAACGAAGCCAGTCTGTTAAGCATGATGGAATCAGCGGGCAAAACCTGTGAGGATGAAGCGCTTAAAGAAGCGTTAAAAGAAAAAGGTTTGGGTACTCCGGCAACAAGGGCTTCGATTATTGAGGTGTTGATAAAACGTCAGTATATTCAGCGCCAAAAGAAGCTGTTACTGAGTACAGAAGCCGGTCGGCATTTAATCTCGATTATTGCGGATGATCGGCTAAAGTCGGCGGCCATGACCGGTGAGTGGGAAGCTAAACTTAAAAAGATTGAACATAACCGCTATGATCCTGAACAGTTTATGGCTGAGATTATTCAGTTTACCCAGCAGTTAAAAGAAGCGTCGGCCAAGCCTTTGTATGATCAAAGTCAATACGGTGAATGTCCCCGTTGTCAGCATCCGGTTATTGAAGGTCGGCAGGGATATGGCTGTAGTCAATGGAAAGCGGGCTGTCAGTTTGTCCTTTGGAAGCAGGTGTTCGGGATGACCATTGAGCAGGATATGGCAAGCCAGTTGCTGCAACTGGGGCGCACGCTAAAAGCTTATTCGCTTAAAATTGATGACGATAGTTTTATGGGGCAATTGACCCTGAATGCCTTGGGTGAGGTGGGTTATAACAAGCTGCAAAATCAGTCGGTACGGTCTGCAACTCAGGCGCTGGCTGATTGTCCTTTATGTGCGGGCAAGATTGTAGAAACGCCTAAAGCGTATAGCTGTAGCGAATGGCGTAATGGTTGCAAGATGACGATCTGGAAGACCATTGCCCATAAAAATATAACGCCATCAATGGCCAAGAAGCTATTAAGCAAGGGCGAGACCGGGATTTTAAAAGGTTTTAAATCCGCTAAAGGCACAGAGTTTGAAGCAAATTTAAAGCTGGTGAATGGCAAGGTAGAAATGGATTTTACGGTTCACTGATGTTTTCATTGGGTGCTTAGACCAAAGTAACCGATAATATTATTAACGTACACAACGAGTGAGATAAATAAATGAGCAATGTTTTCAGCTTTACCGGAACTGTGGGCAGAGATGCCGAAGTAAGATATGCACCCTCTGGCGTCGCGATACTTAACGTGACCGTCGCTAACAATATCGGCTTTGGTGACAAGCAACAAACCTTATGGATTCGGGTGGTTGTATTTGGCAAACGCGCCGAAGGACAATTACAAAACTACCTTAAGAAAGGTCAGCAAGTCTTTGTTTCTGGTGAATTAAGTCAGAGTGAATATAAGGCCAATGACGGTACGACTAAAACCAGTCTGGAACTTAATGCCACGATTATTGATTTAATCGGTAAACGAAATGAAGCCAGTCAGCCCCAACAAAGCTATCAACAACCCAGTGGTAGAGAACAAGCCCCTGCAAGGCAATCACCTCCGGTTCATGATAGCTTTGATGTGCCTTATGATGATGACATTCCTTTTTGATGTCATAATCTGACTTAATAACACCACCTAACTTTTAACATAGGCTATTTTTATGTACCTGGGTATGACAGAAGATGAATTTCGAAGCGTATACGATGAAACCCCTAAAATAGTTGGGAAGAGGGTAGGTGGTTGTGAAGAAAATTTAACCGAAAGCGAGTTACTTGATTTTATCAAGAAAAAAGATGCCACTGCCTTCGCGATCATGGATGAGTTTAGATCAACCTACAAAGCCTGGTGGGATTTAAGCAAGACCTTCTCACCCGATAATGAACAAAAAGAATTCTTTATGACCAAGAGTCATCTTGAGCAATTGATACTTAAAAGAGATGAAATAAGAAAAGCACTGGCTAGTTATTTGAATTATAAATATGGGAAAGTAAGTGGCTAATGTTAAGGCTTATCATGCTGGTGATGAACATGAAATTGAAAAGTTTATCGCCGGACAGCCTTACATGCCCAGTTCGTATCATAGCAATAATTGGCTAGGTAACGGTTTGTACTTTTGGGAAAATAATCCCAATAAGGCTGAAAAGTGGCAGATTGAAAAAGGTAAAGGAGCTATCTTGGAGTGTGATATTGATACGCAAAACTTATTGAATTTACTGGAGGTCTCCGATAGCTCCGATTCATTTTATGAAGATGCGAAAGCACTTTCAGATAAGCATCAATCAAAGTATTCAAATAACAAATCATCACAAAATTTTCAATTGGATTGTCAAATATTCAATGAATATCAAAGAAAAGTTGTGGGGCAGTTTTCAGGCGTCAGAATGGCCTTTTATATGGGTGAATCCGTTTCAATTGATGGAAACATTTATACAGGGCAGCATATACAAATATGCCTATGGGATCATACTGCTATACAAAACCCATCAAAATATATACCGTGTCGCTGGTAATGGGTATGGTAATTAAGCTTAAGTTGATAATACTCTAAAGGTTGTTGGCGGTGCTCTATTGGCAATATGCACTGCAGTAAAGCAACTATGCTATGGAGCTTCGGATACATGCATTGGAGTAAAGCATACATGCATTGGAGCTTCGGATACATGAAATGGAGTAAAGCATGTATGCATTAGAGCTTCGGATACATGCAATGGAGCAAAGCATGTATGCATTGGAGCTTTGGATATATGCAATGGAGCATCGGCAACATGTAATGGAACAAAACCAATCGCTTTTAGAGCATCGGTAATATGCAATGCAGTAAAGCATACATGCATTGGATCATCGGCAACATGAAATTTAGTAAAAGCAATCCCTTTTAGAGCAAAAGCAACATTTAATACAGTAAAAGTAATTACCTTTGGAGTAAATTTATCGGTAGATATACGGTAAACTATATAAAACATCATTAGGCAACAATACGCTTTGGAACATTGCCATGAATTACATTGAACACTTAAGATCTCTAGAGTCTCTAACTCCTATAGAAAATGAAAGGATTATAAATGGGCTTGTAAACACTACCCCAGATTCACAGTGGCCTGATGGAATGCCAGCAAGTATTGATCCGAAACTTGTACTTATTGGTGTTTCTTATGGTAATAGCCCATCAATTGAAGCAGAAAAATCTCACGAGGAAGGCGGCGATTACTTCTATAGTATTCCGTGTGTCGTTAAACCAGAAAATAGTCACTTTTATTATCCCGACACACGTCGATATTGGAATAAATTGAGATATTTATCACATTCTTTTTTTAAACGCAATTGCCCAAGCATAACAGAAAATCAAGCTATTTCACTCACGACCCATGTTAATCTAGGTACTGATTCAGCTGGCTTGGCTACAAAGAAAGATGTTGAAGAGGTATATGTTAAGTGGGTTTCAACATTACTAAACGAAACACATTCCCCCGATCTGGTAATCTTATTTGGATTAAATACCATTTTAAGTGATGATGAAATATCGGGATGGTGGAATACCGAATCAGGATTGCCAGTTAACTGGAAAAAACCTGATAATATTAAAGATTTTTCAAGTTACTCTGTTAGAAACTTAATATTTAGAGAATGGTCTGTAACAAACTCTATGAACCATCCTATACGCTTAGTAATTTGGCCAAATCATCCATCAAGACCACCATTTTCTGATTTGACTATTTGGGAGCAATCTGTTGATGAATATATGGATTATTATACTTATCAAGCACATTGATTAATCTTTAAGTTGATCAAATGCCTTGGTTTATTTGAAAAAATTAAAGGGTCAAGACGCAATAAGTTTCTGGAATTGTAATATTAAAATTGATCGTACAGTGAAAAGTAAAGTTCGATCTATAGTCTTCCTACAATTAGATTTTTCAATGTCGCTTTAGTGGGTTATTGCAGTCATTCATGTCCTTGGAATTACCCGATCTGTTTATCATGAGTTAAGTGTAGGTTATACCAGTTAGAAAATCTAGCGTTGGAGTCGCATTCTTGACAAACCAGTTTCTTAAGCGAACCAGGTGGCTAAGGCGAATAGCCCTTAATCATAACGTGAGTTATACAAAAAGAAGGTACTGAATTATGGAATCACCAATAAAGGTTCTATGGGGAAACATCGTTCATGCATTTGAAAATGGGTAGTCCCTACAAATCAATGCAGGTGGTAATAATTTCCGATATTTGACATAGTGCAGCGCCAACCTTTACAGCACTTATGGCATGGATCACCTCCCACCCCACTTTAAATTATTTTGTCCAAGACGCGACTGTCCTTG
>CAIPPE010000125.1 GCA_903866825.1 uncultured Methylococcaceae bacterium | reverse complement strand
GTGACATATATACCGTATGCTTTATTGCCCCTATTTTTTACAGAGCGGCCATCAAGCATTGCTACAAGTCTCAAGAAATTACAAGAAACCATCAGGGCAATCAGCCTCATGTCCTTGATGAAATATATGAAGAGCGAGCGCAATCAATTATTATGGCGGTAGCCTGCCTAGAGGCCATTGCAAATGAAATAGGCGGAATAAAACACAATGAAATCTGGGGCACTCTCGAAAAACTGCGTATTCCAGTGAAAGTTGCCACCCAGTCCACGGGAAAGCTGCCACCTAAACCGGTGAAGGTTGCCACCCCATCGGAGCGTAGCGACGCGGGAGGTTTATTATTACTCTATCTTGTTAATTGACGTCAAATGAGTTTGTTTTTTTCGTAGTGATTCTCCTTCCAATTTTATTTTGTAAGCATTATGTACCAGACGATCCATAATGGCATCGGCCATGGTTGAATCGCCTATGCTGGCATGCCATTGATCCAGTGGTAGCTGACTGGTAACAATGGTCGAGCGTGAGCCATGGCGGTCTTCCAGTATTTCCAGAAGATCCCGTCGCTGCTCTGCAGTCAGTTTTGACAAGCCCCAATCATCCAATAACAAGACATCTGTTTTGCCTAAACGATTGAGGAGTTTGCTGTAACTGCCATCGCCTTTAGCCAAAGGTAATTCCTGAAATAACCGGGGTATGCGCTGGTAAATAGCGGTGTAGCCTTCTCGACAGGCTTTTTGTGCCAAGGCACAGGCAATCCAGGATTTACCGACACCGGTAGGCCCCGTTATGAGGATGTTAAGATGATTCTTAATCCATCTGCAATCCTGTAAACTCTGTAATAATACCTTATCCAGACCTCTATTGACCTGATAATTAACATCTTCCAAACAGGCGTTTTGCTTAAGTTTGGCTTGTTGTAACCGGTTTTTAAGTCGCCGATCAAAACGACTGGTTATCTCTCTATCCACTAATAAACCCAAGCGTTCTTCAAAGTTCATTGAGTCAATAGCAGGATGCTGTGTCTGATCCTGTAAGCCGTCAATCATGCCATAGAGCTTTAACGTCCTAAGTTTGTCGAGTGTAGGGTGATTCAACATAAATACGGTCCTGTTTCTATTTGTGTTTATGAAAGCTTCCAGCAGGTTTCTTTCATGCTGTTTTGATAAAACCTGTGGAAGCTAAACGTGTTAATGCCGTGGAGTAATGACTACTCGGTTACTTTTGCTTAGTGGTAATAGGCCGAACCGCGTACATTCGCATGTTGCTGTGGCAGCTCTGAGTCTTCATCTACCACAACAGACTGACTATCCAGACCATGTTTCAGGATAGACTCGATACTTTTATAACGGCAGGTTCCTAACAATAATGCCCTTTTACAAGCCGCTTCCAGGCGAACATCGCTGTAGGTCTTGGCCAGTCGTAAGATCCCCAGACAACTTCGATAGCCTTGTTCAGGATAGTGGTGTCTTTGAAGAACCACCTGTATGACCTGTCGGGTGGCCGAACCTATTTTTTCGGCCCAGTTGATGAATCGCTCAGGAGACCAGTTGCCATAGTGCTGATGGGCTTCGGGTCTATGGGTATTGAGGGTCGTATGGTGTCCTTTCAGTCTGGATCGAGGGTGACTG
>CAIPPE010000124.1 GCA_903866825.1 uncultured Methylococcaceae bacterium | reverse complement strand
CTTAGAAATGGAATAAACGTATTCCACGCCTTCAATCTGTTTTAATAGAACCTCTAAGGGGGTTGCTACCAACTTTTCTACTTCTTCACTCGAAGCCCCGGGATATTCAATCATTACATCCATGACAGGAACAACAATCTGAGGATCTTCTTCACGCGGGGTGAGTGTTAGCGCCGCAGCTCCGGCTAACAGTGAGATTATCAGAAATAAAATAGACAGCTGTGAGGTGGTAAAAATCTCAACAATTTTAGTCGTCAAGCCGCGTTTTGACTTTTGATTTTCCTGTTCAGTCATTACTGCGCCTGCTCTGAATTAAGGATAAGGGTCTCACCAGCCTGCAAACCAGAAATAACTTCAATCTGATCACCGAAGGTTTTGGCAGTTCTAATATGACGCATTACCGAGTGGCCTTCTGATAAAATCTTAACCACTTCCAATTGGCCAATATGTTGTACAGCACGCTTAGGAATTAATAGTGTTTCGTGTTGATCACAAGCTTGTTCCAGCCAGCCAAAATAACCAGGTTGTAAGCCTTCCATCACAGGCAGGGCAATTTTAATCAGTTGGGTTCGGGTTTGCGGATCAACATCAGGACTGATTTCATCAATTTGAGCCGGTACTGTTTTTGATAAGGTATCAATTCGTACCTTAACAGCCATTCCGGTATGGTAGTGTCCAGCACAAGAGGTGGGAACATCCGCTTCAAGTCTTAAGCCTTGAGATGTTTGCAGCGTAACCACGGGGACGCCTGGTAAGCCCATATCACCCGGTTCTTTAAGCCGTTTAACAACGACCCCATCAAACGGGGCTAATAATAAGGTGTCTGATAAATGCGCTCTAATTTCGCTGACTTGACTGCTTGCCTGACTCACACTCGCTTGTGCTTCTTTGGCTTTGGCAACGATGGCATCAAAGTTTTCACGGGTGGCGGCTTCCTTATAGTACAAGCCCTCAATACGCTGCTCATCGGCTTTCGCTCTATTCGCTTGTGCAGTTACACCCGCCAGTGCTGCTAAAGCAGATTGTTCTTCTGCCTTAATATCACGCTCGTCTAAACGGGCCATCAGGTCACCTTTTTTAACCTTATCACTCACATGAACTTTTATATCTAAAATTCGTGCCGTTATCTTCGGAGCAATATTAGCGACGGTTCTTGATTTGACAGTACCCGGCCAGGTTAGAATATCGTCAACCTGTTTTTTCTCAACAACGGCTGTTTGATTCTCAGGCACTTTTGCTTTGCCATTCAGAGGAATTAATCCCGGAGAAACTTTGCTAACAAAACTGCCTTGCATATAAAGCAGTAGAAGAATCAAGGCTAAAGCTGCACCGGCGATAGACAGTATTTTATTGACGTTTGAGTGTTCGGTTTGTGACATAAGACTTCCTTTATTTCCAATCGCCGATGGCTTTTTTTAAAGCCGCTTCGGCACTCAGTGCATCGTAATGTGCTGCGATGGTATTAGATTGTGCTTTATTTCGGGCAACTTCGGCTTCAATATAACGAGTG
>CAIPPE010000123.1 GCA_903866825.1 uncultured Methylococcaceae bacterium | reverse complement strand
GTGACGATCCAACCGAACCCCGTAAAATTGATCCTAGGGAATTATTAAGAGAGCAGGAGCATTACGGCAATCTGTTACGCGATCTTTTTACTGAAAATCCTGAGCGAGTCATGCTCAAACAATTGCATGAAGCGAATGCCTATCTTAGGGAGCTGGCTGCCCTGCGGGCTTATTATCCAGCAGTCCGACTTCATGCCATTGAGTTATTGGACAAAAAAAGCCTGTCAGTGCTTGAGCAACTCAGTCATAAAGAGCCGGATTCCCAATTCGGTATCGCCGCAAAAAAGCGGATTGAACAGCTACACAATGATACCGGGTTTCTGAGCAAGTTATTCCATACCGAGTAGCCATTTAATGGGCGATTCATCGAACTTACTCCAGTTAGTTGTGCCTTGATGATTCTCCAGGTTGCAATAATATCCAGAGTCTCCGGATGAAGGCTTGTGTCGGTCGGGTTAAGGATTTCCAACTTAAGACGGGGCACGCGCAAAGATTCAACTTTTGTCCCATGTTCATAAAATTGACAAGTGTGGTTATAGGCTTATAATGAAACCGCTAGATAAATATGATGTTACTTTAATTTATCAACTCGATGTCTACCCGTTAGATTCTCGTCCTGTTCCTCTATTCAGTAATTTCAAATTTACTCGCTTTCAAAGATTCATAGTTAATGTCAACCCATTTCAAAAAAAGAGATTCATGATACCATCAAACAATTACAGTGCTTATTTTCAAGCAAAACTTCAAGTTAACCCCCCCAAAACAGTCAAGCCAGTCAAAGAAAAATCTCCGGTAGTCATTCGATACAAACGTAATTGGTCACAAGAACAGCAGCCCAGTTGAGAAAGTTGTCGAATTTGACCAAAATTTAAACGAGATGATAAATCAACAATTATAAAGACCTAAGAGTATGCTCAAGCTAACTCCTCTGATTTATGTTAATTGTTTTTTCTTAACTCGTTGATGGCTTGATATGTTTGCCTTTACTTAAGTATAAACTTTGTTTTGATCCGAACAAAGCAAGCAAACTAAGGTGAGTACACAAAAGGCGGCGCCGGTATAAAAGGTAAACGCTGCGCCATATTGATCCCAAATCCAGCCCGCCAAGCCACTGGCAATTAATAAGGCAATCCCACTCACTAGGTTAAATAAGCCATAAGCTGTGCCCCTTAAGTCGACTGGGGCGGTATCGGCTACTTTTGCAGCGAGTAATCCTTGGGTTATTCCCATATGTATTCCCCACAAAAGAATGCCCAATAATAGCGTGCTCCAGTGCTTGCTAGTCGCCAACACGACATCAGCTGCTATTAATACAAGTAATCCAAGTGAAAGTAAGTAAGTGTGTGATATGCGGTCAGAGAGTTTACCAAAAGGGTATGCTGTTGCTGCATAGATAATATTCATGGCAACCATGACTAAGGGCGTGTAGGCAATAGGGATTCCAGCCTGTAAACCACGAAGTACTAAAAAGGCTTCGCTAAATCGAGCCAACATAAAAAGGGCGCCCAGTGTGACCACCCACCAATAAGCTTTACTGAGTCGTTTTAAATTTTCTTTTCGAATGGGGTTGGTTCTTTTTTCAGTGCTTTTAGTGTCGGGCTCTTTAATCCCCAAAAAGAGTAATATGACAGCAAGACTGCCTGGGATAACGGCGACCCAAAACACGGCTCTAAAATCATTGGCCCAGAGTAACATAAGTCCAACGGCTAAAAGTGGGCCTAAGAATGCACCGACGGTATCTAAGGACTGACGTAACCCAAAGGCGGCGCCTCGTAAATGTGCAGGTGCAATATCAGCAACCAGTGCATCTCGTGGCGCACCCCGTATGCCTTTACCTAATCTATCAAGTAAGCGGGCGGTAAGCACAAGGCCGCTACTGGATGCAACTGCGAACAAGGGTTTGGTTAAGGCACCGAGTGCGTAACCTAACAGGGCCAGGTTTTTACGTTTACCAATATAATCACTTAATACACCTGAGAATACTTTGACAATTAAAGCCGTAGCCTCCGCTAAGCCTTCAATTAAACCAACGGCTAAAACACTGGTGCCCAAGGTAGTCACCATAAATAAGGGCAGTAAACTATGAATCATCTCAGATGAGATATCCATTAATAAGCTAACGAAGCCTAATACCCAAATACTCTTTGGAATTTGGCTTAAGGTATTTCCATAGCGTGACATGGATTTAAATTCTAATGGTGATGATGGTGGTGGGTAGGTGCTGTGTGATGGATTTGAGTTAACGCACACGCGTGGTTTGTTGACTCCAATTCAATTTGTAAGGTGCTGTGATGAACTGCGTAATGGTCTTTTAAGGTTAAGACTATCTCATCAAGAAACTGATCGCCAGGGTGCCCGCTTGGGATGACCAGGTGGGCAGTGAGCGCATTTTCTGTGGTGCTTAAACCCCAGATATGTAAGTCATGTACCTCAGTGACGCCGTCTAATTGACTTAAATACGTATTAATTTCAGATAAATTAATGTGTGTGGGTACTGCACTTAAGGCAAGTTTTAAGGCTTCACGTAACAAGCTCCAAGTACCAATGACAATCACGGTTACAATGATCAAGCTCATTACAGGATCTAACCAATACCAGTTGCCGTACAGCATGGCAAAACCAGCGAGAACGACAGAGGCAGAAACTGCGGTATCGGCCGCCATGTGTAAATAGGCACTGCGCAGATTTAAATCATTTTTGCTGCCTTTCATTAAGAGCAAGGCAGACAGTCCATTGATAAAAATACCTATGCCAGCAATGGTTGATACGGTTAATCCGGCTATTTCAGGAGGTGCTGTAAAACGGTGTGCTGCTTCCCAGGCAATAGCTCCACAGGCAACCAGTAAAAGCATGCTGTTGGCAAGTGCCGCTAGAATAGAGGTACTACGTAAGCCGTAAGTATAGCGTTCGCTGGGTTTCTTACGCGCCAGAACGATGGCGCCCCAAGATAACAGTAAGCCTAATACATCGGAGATATTGTGGCCTGCATCGGCAATCAGCGCGGTTGAGTTGGTTAGCAAACCATAACTAAATTCTACGACGACATAGCTAAGATTTAAAAAAATGGCGATGCCAAACGTGCGTCCTTGTCGATGAGGGGTCGGGTGGTGATGTTCACAATGAGAGTGCTGATGGTTAGCCATTAATTGATGTCCGCTTACAACAAAAAGTTTAGGCTAATAGTTTTACTTTAAACGTTTCCTTTTGGCAAGTTAATCAATCCGAGCAATCCTTTCATTAATGCTATAGGGGTGGGTGGACAACCGGCAATGGTTAGATCAACCGGGATGACATTGGAAACAGCGCCGCAACTGGCGTAAGAAACGCCAAATTCTCCGCCACAGGTCGCGCAGTCACCTACTGCTACAACCCATTTTGGATCGGGAGTTGATTCATAAGTACGCAACAAAGCCGTTTGCATGTGCCGGGATACCGGACCTGTCACTAACAAAACGTCGGCATGTCTAGGTGAGGCCACAAAATGAATACCAAAGCGCTCAATATCATAATATGGATTATTAAGGGCATGTATTTCAAGTTCACAGCCATTGCATGAGCCAGCATCGACTTGTCTGATGGCAATGCTGCCAGAAAACTTTTTATCGATGTGGCGTTTTATTTCTATACCCAAGGCTTCCAGTTCATTATCTTTAGGTGCTTTACAACGTTCAGTAACTACGCCTGTTTTTAGGGTTTTAAGTAAAAGTTTTAGCATGTCAGAATCCTATAAATCGTTGCCTGAGTAAGAGCCATTTACAGATTTATTACAGACAGGGAAATCTGGGACAATATTATTAAGCGTAAGTTTTTCCAAAGCAGGCCAGTTGATAATACTGGGGTCTCTTGGATAAAATCGGGCAATTTTATTTTCAGCGTCAAAGCGTACAAAGCTGGTAATTTCACCCCGCCAGCCTTCAATAATACCCAAGCCTTCGGAGTTCGGTTTGGGGATTTGCCATGCTGTCAAGATCTCGCCATCTGTTAGCTGGTTTATAAATTGATCTATCAGTTTTAAAGAAGATTGGATTTCTTTGTAGCGCACCCAAAAGCGTGAGGCAATATCACCCTGATTTTCCAGAGCGACTTTAAATTCTACTTGGTCATAAGGTGGATAGGCTGCATCACGACGCGCATCATAATCCTGGTCGCTAGCCCGGCCGACATAGCCTAAGGTGCCAAAAGCTGCGGCAGTCTCAGGGGATAAATAACCTGCTGTATACAGTCGATCTTCAAGGGATGAGTTAAGATCTATGATAGGCATAATTTCTGACAGCTCTTTTTTCAAGCGGCTAATATCTTTTTTAATGACCACGACCGAATCCGCAGAGATGTCAGATTTGGCTCCGCCCGGCACAATTATGTCCATTAACAGGCGATGACCAAAGACCAGCACGTTCGAGCGTAACCAGTTCTCACGTAAGCGGGTAAATTGCATTTGCGCAAACACAAAAGCAACGTCATTACAGATGGCACCCATATCGCCAAGATGATTAGCTATGCGTTCACGTTCTGCTAAAACACCACGGATTAATGCGGCACGTGGTGGAATTTCAATATTGGCGGCTTGTTCCATTGCCATGCAGGCGGCCCAAGTGTGCCCGACGGTTGTATCCCCCGAGATTCGACCCGCTAAACGGGCTAAAGATTCGGGTGAACGGCCTTCAGCAATTTTTTCAATGCCTTTATGAACATAGCCTAAGCGCTCTTCTAAATTTAATATCAGTTCACCGACTGCTAAAAAGCGAAAATGGCCGGGCTCGATAATGCCTGCATGAACAGGGCCGACAGGAATTTCATAAACTCCGGCTCCTTGGGCTTTAATAAAGGGGTAGTCTTTATCGGCAGGCGTAATGGCTTCTGGTTCACCGTCTACGGAAAAATCTTTTCGTAAAGGATAACTGTGTTTGCCCCAAGCCTGATGTCGAGTCCAGCGGCGGTTATCGGGGTGGCCAATAAAGCGAATACCAAACATATCCTGAGTATGCCGTTCGCTACGATTAGCGGCTGGATAGACACTGGCTTGTGACGGTAGTTCTGGGTTATCCGTATTAATCTGAGTACGTAAGACAATATAAAGACCGGCTTTTTCAAAGCAGGCATTTACAAAGAACTGTTTGTCGATGTGTTCAGCCCAACCTGAAACCCAGCGAAGCTGTTGTTCAACAGCTAGTTGACTAATTTCATTCCAATGCGAGCTTTGAATTTGCCATTGTTCAATTTTGCTTATTTGATTAAGCGGCGAAGTAACAACAGAAATATTAGCCTTGTTTAGCTGATTTAAAAAGTCCGATGTCCAATTTGAAGATCTCATAAAGGCGCACTCCCTGAAATTAACACGGTTGCCTGAGAAAACCAATGAGCAAGAAATCCTGGTATTGAAAGACCTAACCATAAAACCAGGCCTAAATGAATGATAACTGGCCATAAGTTAGCTTTTACGGGTAATTGTCCTTCTGGTTTTTCACCATAAACAATGGGTTGTATATGCCTGAACAGGCCAGCGAAAGCAATGCCGATACCTAACAATACTAAAGGCGCTAACCACGGATAACTGTGCATAGTTGCAAGCAGTACCAGAAATTCACTGGTAAATACGCCAAAGGGTGGGAAGCCAGCAATGGCAAGCGTACCTATTAATAAGCCCCAGCCAACTTGGGGTTGAGTTCTTATAAGTCCACGAATTTTTTCAATGCGTTGTGTGCCTGCAATTTGTGCGGCATGACCAACAGTTACAAAGATAGCCGATTTTGTTAAGGAATGAACCGTCATGTGCAGTAATGCTGCGTAGGTTGCAAGCGAACCACCGATCCCGAAAGCAAACGTCATCATGCCCATATGTTCGATTGAAGAATAACTGAATAGGCGTTTAATGTCTTTTTGTCGATGTAAAAATAATGCACCAACCAGGAATGACAGTAAGCCAAAGCCCATCATTAAATAGCCTGCAATATTGCTGTGAGTCGCTCCATCAACCAGCATTTTATTTCTTACCACAGCATATAAGGCATCATTTAATAATAGACCTGATAGTACAGCCGACATGGGTGTTGGGCCTTCTGAATGGGCGTCAGGTAGCCAGTTATGTAGGGGCACCAAGCCAATTTTGGTACCATAACCAATTAACAGGAACACAAAAGCAATTTCAAGTATTTCAGGATTTAATTGCTGGGCATTTGTATAAAGAACAGACCACAGCAAGGCATTACTACCATCGCCAATTTGCATTGCAGCGTAATACAGCAATATTGTTCCAAATAAGGCTTGTGCTATGCCGACCCCACAAAGAATGAAATATTTCCAGGCTGCTTCAATCGATTCTGGCGTGCGGTATAAACTCACTAATAACACAGTCGCCAGGGTTGCACCCTCCATAGCAACCCACATGATTCCGAGATTGTTGGTGGTTAATACCAGGTACATGGCCAGCATAAAGCCTTGATACATAGTGTAATAAAGTTTTAAACGTCGGTCGGTTAATTTGCCTATTTCTTTTTCATGCGCCATATAAGGGGCAGAAAAAATAGAGGTAGTCAGTCCAATAAAAGCGGTAAGAACAATCAAATAGACATTAAAAGGATCAACTAAAAAGGCTTTACTGGTGGATAAAATAGTACCCTGGTTTAGAACATTAATCGCTAACCATAAAGTAGCTAATAAACAGATTGCATTAAAATAGACATTGATTTTACCCATGTCTGATTTTGAATCAGCCACCGCGAAAAAAATAATTCCAATCAATGGAATTAACAACACTAAATAGGCGGCAATCATTTTTCAATCTCGTTTAAGCGGTTTAGTAAGTCGACATCTAATGAGTCGATGCTGCTTCTGATATGCAAGAAAAAGATACCAAACAGTACGGCGGCAACTAAAACATCGAAGGCAATGCCTAACTCAACAACCATTGGCATGCCTTTAGTTGCAACGATTGCTGCGAAAAACAAGCCATTTTCTATAGACATAAAGCCGACGACATGCGCTACCGCCTGGCGATGTGAGATCATTAATAGCATACCCAGTAACACGACTGATAGGCTAACGGCGAGCGCATTTAACATGACCGGTGCTGTAGTTTGAACTATAGGGTGTAAAACATAGTAGCTAAAGACCATTAAGCTAGCACCGCCAAGCATTATAAATGTTTTATTTTTTAGGGTCTGAACATCTCGATGTATGTTCATGTGCAAGACTTCTCTTCTTAACATCCAGGGAATAAAAATGACTTTCAGGATTAATGTGAGTGCTGCAGAAATGTATAAATGTGGGTTATGTAAGCTGTGAGCGGCGAGTGATGTTGTTAATGTTAATAAAAAACCTTGTAAAGCAAATACAAAGATTAGGCGTAATAAGCGGCTTTGACCGAGCATCAGAAATGAAGTCAGCCCTATTAAAGCCGCCATTGATAAAATCGCCTGCGTATAAAAGTCGGTTTGTTCAATATTCATTAGCGAGATGCCTCTAAAATGATGTGACTCAACATACCCAGCAGGCCCAATAAATAGGCGAAACTTAGATACTCCTGTACTCGAAATAAACGCATTTTTGCAACTAGAGTTTCTGCAATGGCTAGAAATATAGCGAGTAAGGCTAGCTTTCCTAAAATTGCGACTAGTCCATAGCCAAGGTCTTTAGGGTTAAGGGTTTCTGAAATTCCCCAAGGGAAAAAGATATTTGCGATTAATACGCCATATAGCATGAGCTTAAGTTGGCTTGCCCATTCAATCAACGCTAAATAGCGTCCACTGTATTCCAGGATCATCGCTTCATGGATCATGGTTAATTCCAGATGTGTGGCTGGATTATCGACGGGGATACGTCCAGTTTCAGCGACTGCAACCAGGATAAGTGCAAACAGTGCGAATACGAAAGAGGGGCGCAACACGAGGCCTTCATTTAAAACATGAGCTATAGCACCTGATAGGTTGGTTGTAGAGGCGGTCATAGTTAGCGTAAAAATAGCCATTAACATGGCTGGCTCAGCTAATGAGGAGATAGTCATTTCTCTGGATGAACCCATACCTCCGAATGCGGTGCCAATATCTAATCCTGCCAAAGCGAGAAAGAATCGGGCGAATGCAAAAAAACCCACCATCACAATCACATCCGCACTAGCTGAGGTGGGGAGATCTACAACGACCAGCGGAACAACGGTTGCTGCCAGAGCTGTGGCAGAAAATATTAGATAAGGGGCGGTAATAAATAACCAGGAAGCGTGATCTGAAACAACAGGTTTTTTATTGGATAATTTGATTAAGTCCCGATAAGGCTGAAGTAATGACGGCGCTTTACGATTTTGTAAGCGACATTTACAGTACTTAAGCCAACCCGCTAACAGGGGTGCGAGGGCGATAAATAACGCACCTTGCAAAATGGCGATTAGCCAGTTCATATGTTTTCTCCCTCGTTTATGGGTATTTGAATAATCCTTATCATTGTTGTTTTGGTATTCATCAACTGATCAACCATAATAAAAGCACAAGAGTGGTAAATGAATAACCCAGGTAAGTTCGAATATTACCGGTCTGAATACGGCCTACTTGTCTTGCCAGGTCATTAACTCCCTGAGCAATAGGGGCGTAGATGTGCGGCCAACTGTGGTCATGAACTTGAAGTTGATAATGCACCGCAGAAACGTCCTGATTCATGGCGCCTTTCATATCTTTATGGATTTGTTCATCAATGATCCAGACCTTTTCGAAAATTCGGCGGAACGGCATAGTAAAAGCGCTGGAAGTATATTGCATGCGCGGAGTCAGGCCGCCAAAGCCACAATCCCAAGTTTCAGCTCTTCGGACGGTTGTTAAAGGATTACGACGGAAATAGCCATAGCAAATACCCGCTGCGATTAGGGCAGCGATAAGCACCAGAGGTGGAGAATAAGACGCTTGTTGAGCGGAAACGGGTGCAAGCCATAGCCAACTAAGTGCGTTGTTATTCGGTAAGGTTTGCCCTAGTAGTTGACCAGAGGCATTATTGATTAAATGAATGATGGTGCTGGGAAATATGCCGACAAAGAAACATAAACCAGCGAGTAAGGCAGGCCCAGCCAGCATGAATTTATTTTGTACTTCATGCGCTTTTTCACTATGATGTGAACGGGGTTGGCCCAGGAAAATAAGTCCAAAGACCTTAACAAAACAGGCAGCAGCCAAGGCGGCTGTTAAAGCTAAAGCGGCGGCTGCAACAGGAATTAAGCTGCGTAATACTCCGTTATCCAGGACATCAACCTGAAGAGCAGTTTGAAAAGCTAACCACTCGGAGACAAAGCCGTTAAACAGTGGTAACGATGAAATACTCATACAGCCCACTAAAAACAATAGACTCGTTTGTGGCATTTTTTTAATCAATCCGCCCATCATGTCAATATTCAGTTCATGGGTTTGATGTTGAAGTATACCTGCACCTAAAAACAGTAGATTCTTAAATAGAGCATGATTAAACGCATGAAATAAAGCGGCCAGCAAACCTAAGGCCGCTAATTGAGGATGGCCAGTTGCCATAAAAATCATTGTTAAACCCAGCACCATAAAAATAATGCCAATATTTTCAACAGAACTGTAAGCTAATAATCGTTTAAGGTTAGGTTGCATCATGGCATACAAAATACCTGCAAGTGCCGATATGGTACCCAGTATGATTAACACGACGCCCCATTGCCATTGCACTTCACTGAGTAAATCAAAGCAAAAACGAATTAAACCATAGATAGCCACTTTGAGCATGACACCGCTCATCAGTGCTGAAATATGGGAAGGAGCGACTGGATGTGCTTCGGGTAACCAGACATGAATAGGTGCTATACCTGCCTTCATGCCGAACCCTAAGAGAGCCAGTATGAAAGCAATACTAGACCAAGTCACCGATAGTTTGGATTCTCGTAACGCATCAAATGTAAAGCCATCTGCAAAACTTGCTAATACGCCAAACGCAAGAATAATCGCTAAGGCTCCGACTTCAGCCATTAACAAATAGAGGAAGGCTGCGCGGCGATTTGCTGCATGCTCATGTTGAAATGCGACGAGGAAATAACTGGCAACAGACATGAGTTCCCACGCAATCATGAACATGAAAGCGTCGTCTGCCAAGAGTACCAATAACATGCCAGCGACAAATAAGCCGGTAAATAATCCCAAGCTTGCAAAGGGGTGTTGTTCTTCTTTATAGGAACGAACATATCCTGGGCCATAGAGGCTGACAGCGAAAACGCCAATACCTATGATCAGAAAAAAGAATCCAGACAAGCAGTCAAAACGGATATGCCAAGGTAACCAGGGTAAGCCTAAAGGAATTTGATCAGTAATGACTTGATTACTTAACAGTACTCCCAGGCCAGCAATGACAGCAAATAAACCTGATAAGCCCAGCAGTATAAAAACAGCCTGTCTCAGAAATGCAGGGAAATGCTTAATTTCAAGGTTTTTATCAACCCAAGCCTGTTGTTGGAATTGGTTTTTAAATAAATTATTAAAGCTATAATTGCTTAAAGATTGCAATAGTTGCCTTTGTTTAATAATCAGCGCTAATAAACCTGAGGCAAAGCTTAGTAGTACTGCAAGATAAGCTGAAAATAAGATCATGATTGCCTCACTGCATTATTAAATCTGAAAATTAAAGTCATATTTGTTTAGGTGGGTAGATTAGTAATCCGTCGATTACGGTTGTAATGACATCAGAAAATTATATTTTAATTGACACTATATCACTAAAAACAGCTTTCAGATTATGGTTATCAGCGGTCCCCTTATAACGCTTATTGATAATTAAAGTTGATTTAAAGGTGGAGTATCCATTCTATTAGGCTTGCTTAACAAAGGTGAGCAGTCAAATGGGTTATGACCGCTCACAGGAAGTTGATAAATTTTAGGCTTTTATTCTACGAACAGCCAAAGGATGTTCCGAAAATGCTTCATGTTTATCTAATCCTTCAAAAGTGACCGTGCCACCATTATCTTCATAATTATGTTTAAAGTCATGAAAATACTCCATAACAGAGTGATCAATGAGATAGGCATTGTGCAATTGAAAAATTATTGACTTACCTGGGTCTACGGCAGCCAAACCGGATTTAAGTGCTAAAAAGTTAGAAAAAACAGCTGCACCATCGACACTGACAATAATAGTGTTAGGTGCTTTATCTTCTATTGCAAAGTTAATTTTAAACAGATTGTTTAATTTAACACCACGAATGATATGAATAATTAATTTCGCTAAAATACCCATAGCAACACCGACTAACAGGTCAGTTGCCAAAACGCCGATAATGGTCACAACGAACAAAACGAACTGTTCTTTACCGATATGCATAACATGAGCAAATGAAGAAGGTGATGCCAAACGAAAACCAGTAAATACTAATAATGCGGCAAGTGCGGCATTAGGGATGCTGTGAATTATTTGAGGAAACAGAACGACGAATAACAGTAAAAAAGTGCCGTGGAAAAAGTTAGCCCATTGCGTTTTTGCACCATTATTGACATTAGCCGAACTACGGACAATTTCAGCAATCATGGGTAAGCCACCGATTAAACCAGAAACCAGGTTTCCAATACCAACTGCTGTTAAGTCACGATCAAGGTTGGCGTGACGTTTATAGGGGTCCAGTTTATCAACAGCCATTGCGCTTAATAAACTTTCTAAGCTACCGACTAGGCTGATACTGATGACGGCTTCCCAAAACTCAAGTGTAGGAAGTTTTGAAAAATCTGGAAACGCAAAGCTCGATGTAAAGTTATCTGAAATAGCGACGAGAAACTTTGGGCCAATACTTTGTTCAGGAGCGCCAGAAAAAAATGTATAAGTATGTTCTTGATCAAGCCCAAAATATTTTGCTAAACCAATACCTACCAATACCACGATAAGCGGGGCTGGAATCATTTTTAAAGTTGGGTTTTTTATGAATGTCCAGGCAATCAAGATAGCTAAACCAGTAAGGCCAATAATAGCAATTTCAAAATTTGGATTCAAAATGCTGTGAGGCACTTGGGCAATGGTAGATAACAGGCTGCTGCCTTTTGTAGGTGCTTGTCCTAGCATGGTATGAACTTGCTTTGCCATGATAATAATGCCAATGGCGGCTAACATGCCATGCACTACAGATGCAGGAAAAAACGAGCTTAATCGACCCGCTTTAAATATGCCGAGTAGAGCCTGGATAGCACTCGCAACAACAATGGCTGCAAGCGCATAATGATAGCCTGCAATAGGGTCGCCATTACCTAATTCTTCTACTGCTCCCAATACAACAACAATAAGTCCAGCTGCCGGCCCGTTAATCGTCACAAAAGAACCATTGATACGGGAAACTAACATGCCTCCAATAATGGCTGTGATAATACCAGCAGACGGTGGAAAACCTGACGCTACTGATATGCCAAGACAGAGAGGTAATGCGATCAGAAAGACTAGAAATCCTGACAATAAATCACTGCGCCAGTTTTCTTTTAATCCCTCCAAGCCGGTTTTTGGCAACGTAGACAATGAAGCTATACTCATAAAATTCCTCGGTTTTGACAAAAGTATTTAAAATCTTTAAAGAAACAAGCGATTACTATGCCAAGAATTGCATCTACCTTAATACTATGATTTTCCAGTTTTAAATTAAGGGTATAGTTATTTAATAGGCGTTTTACTGGTTGTGAATGGTGTAAATGAACCTGTGACTGGTTTATTTGCACCTTGATTTATAAATGCCCATTTCAACCTCATGAACTCGATATTATTTTCTTTATAGGTTTTGGGTTTTTCTGTTGTGATAAAATTGTGGATGAACATAACTCTTGGTTATTACATTAAATTCTACTGACTTAATATGGGGAGGCGAGCTTGGAAGCTGATTGGCCAAAAGGCTATAAACCAGGGCAACGTAAGCTTGTGACTGTCTTGGATAAAATGATCATCAAAGATTTAATCAGGACATTGTTGTCAGTTTTGATAGTTATCGTCGTTATTATTGTCAGTCGAAAATTTATTAGAATTCTTGATGATGCAGTCTCCGGTCAGGTTTCTAACGATACCCTAATAAGTATATTAGGCCTAAAGACAATTGTTGCAGCGGTAGAGTTTTTACCAGTAGCCTTGTTCATGGCCGTTTTAATGGTAATGGGCAAGATGTATAGGGATCATGAAATGGCGGCCATTTCTTCAGCAGGTGGAGGTGCTGGGACACTTTATCGAGCCCTGTTTTTACTGGTTTTTCCCTTGAGTCTAATAACCGTCGGCTTATCTCTTTATGTCGCACCATGGGCTGAGTCACAAGTGGATATATTAATGCAAAAGAGTGAAGAGTCTGCTGATCAAAGAGGTATTGCTGAAGGAAAGTTTACTGAATTTAGTCAGGGTGATTTGATTTTTTATGTTGAAAAAATTGATGCAGACAAAAAGATGTACAAAGTATTCGTGCAAAATAGTCAGCATGGTAACGTGGCTGTAATTAATGCAAAAGTTGCTCAATTTAAAGACCTGGCTGATGGGCGATATATATTTTTTGAAAATGGGGAACAAGTCAAAGGGCAGCCCGGTACCTTAAATTATGTGATTGAGCGGTTTGCTGAATACGCAGTGAGAATAGAAGCGAAAGTGTCTGCTGCAATTTTTCATCGGCAATCTCTTAATGTAGATGTGCTTTGGGGGTCTCCAGAAAGGGTGGCTATAGCCGAGCTACAACGTCGGTTTTCTATTCCCTTAGGTGCATTATTGTTAAGTTTTATTGCAGTGCCCTTGGCGCAAATTTCTCCACGTGGGGGTGTTTATGGAAATATGTTGGCGGGCTTTTTAATTTATTTTAGTTACGGAAACCTGATTCGAGTGAGTGAAGGGTGGGTTATAAATCAGACTATTCCATCCTGGCTTGGAGCGGTAGGTGTTGACCTTTTGTTGCTTTTGGTGGGGAGTTTTATGTTAGCAAGATTGTATGGATGGCAATGGTTGTTAATAAAAGCAAGGGGATGGGTGCTTAAGTGAATGTTTTAACAGTTTATATTGTCAAGGAAGTTTTAAAAGGTTCATTAGTCGCGTTGTTATTGCTGTTGACGTTATTTAATTTATTTACGTTCAGTGATGAGTTAAAAGATATGGGTGGCGGTTATGGGTTAAAAGAAATCTTTTATTATCTTGCATTAACCACCCCTAGTGTTTTTTATGAGTTAGTGCCGGCCTCGGCTCTATTGGGAAGTTTGTTTATTTTGGGGGCTATGGGTAATAATCATGAGCTGATTGCTATGCGGGCGGCGGGGTTGTCAGTGCTTGGAATTATTCGGTCGGTCATGCTGGCTGGAGCAGTTTTGGCGATTATTTCAGTGCTGGTAGGTGAGTTTGTTGCGCCAGTTACACAACGAATGGCCCAAATGGTTAGAGTGACTGCTCAGGGCGAACAGGTCCATATGGATTTCAAATACGGTTTATGGTTGCGTGAGGGTAAGCGGTTTATTAATATCAGGCAGGTTGTTGAAGATGGTAATTTAGCCGATGTCCGGGTTTATGAATTAGATGATCAGCAACATTTACAACTGGCTTTGCATGCAGATCAGGCTATTTTTGAGGGTAACCAGCAATGGACTCTCAGCCATATTAGGTCATCTGATATCTCAATCCAGCAGATGAGAGCTAATTCAGTTGAAAGTCAATTATGGACATCGACAATCGCACCTAATCTATTAAAGATTGTTGCAGTCAGTCCGAATAATTTGTCGTTATTAGATTTAGCGGACTATGTTAATTTCTTAAAGAAAAATAATCAAAAGTCGCATGCTTTTGAGCAGGCATTTTGGGGGCGAATTGTTAATCCATTAGTTACTTTTATTATGTTACTGATATCAGCGCCTTTTGTGATAGGTGTTAAAAGAGGTGTCAGTGTAGGTGAAAGGATGATGATAGGCATTGTTATCGGGATGAGCTTTAATATAATTGATAAAATCGTCGGGCATCTGGGTTTAATTTATGGCTTAAGTCCACCCTTAATGGCATTTATTCCTAGTTTGGTTATGCTTGTTCTTGCAGTTTTTGCGGTTATGAAGCTTCAGAAGTAAAAGGGTAATCATCATTCGGCCAGGAATCGTAGTTGTTTTCTTTCAAGTGTGACGGTAACGAGTGAGCCGATGGCGGTAGATAAGTTATAGAGGATGCACTTGGTTTCTACGCCATTATTGGCCAGTTTGGTGCAATAAATAAGTTGAAAGAGCTGTTTTTATCTGTAACTTAATGAATAGACGGTATATAATCAAACACTTTGAGTTAATCTTTTACTAAATTCACACCGGAAAAAAGCATGCTGGGTAAGCTAGTTAAATTTGTTGTAGGGAGCCGTAACGATAGGCTGGTTAAGAAGAAAAAGAAGCTGGTCAAGAAGATCAATGCTTTGGCTTCGGAATACGAAAAATTGTCTGATGATGCCTTAAGTGCAAAAACTCAGGAGTTTCGTGATCGTCTTGCAGGAGGTGAGAAACTGGATGATTTGATTCCAGACGCTTTTGCAGCTGTTAGAGAGGCCTCTTCCCGGGTTTTCGGGATGCGGCATTTTGACGTGCAGTTGATTGGCGGCATGATGCTTCATGATGGCAAAATTGCTGAAATGAAGACAGGCGAAGGTAAGACTTTGATGGCTACCTTGGCAGCTTATTTAAACGCTTTACCGGGTCGTGGTGTGCATGTCGTAACCGTGAATGATTATCTGGCCAAGCGTGACTCTGAATGGATGGGGCGGCTTTATGGATTCCTTGGTATGACCACTGGGGTTATCATTAGCCAGATGGAACAAGCCGCTAGACGTGAAGCGTATGCAGCGGATATTACTTACGGTACTAATAACGAATTTGGCTTCGATTATCTTCGAGATAACATGGCTTTTAGCCTTGAGCAAAAAGTTCAGCGTGATTTAAGTTTTGCAATTGTCGACGAAGTGGATTCTATTTTGATTGATGAAGCCAGAACCCCGTTGATTATTTCTGGCCCTACCGAAGAAAGTACTGAAATCTATATTAAAGCCAATGAGGTCATTCCTTTTCTGATCAGACAAGACAGTGATGATCAGCCCGGTGACTATACGGTCGATGAAAAAATACGTCAGGTCTATTTAACCGAAGCGGGTCATGAGCGTATTGAAAGCTTAATGCTTGAGCGTGGTTTAATGCCAGAAGGCACTAGTCTTTATGATGCGGCAAATATCCGTTTGATGCATTATCTTAATGCGTCTTTACGGGGTCACGTCTTATTCAAGAAAGATGTTGATTATATCGTCGCTGATAATGAAGTTATCATTGTCGATGAGTTTACTGGCCGAATTATGCCGGGTCGTCGATGGTCAGAAGGTTTGCATCAAGCAATTGAAGCCAAAGAAGGTGTGGCAATTAATAGCGAGAATCAGACTTTAGCTTCTATTACTTTCCAGAATTATTTCCGTTTATACGATAAATTATCCGGTATGACTGGAACTGCAGATACGGAAGCATTTGAGTTAAATAAAATTTATGGTCTAGAAGTGGTGGTGATTCCAACTCATCGTCCTTTAATACGTAAGGATTTAGGCGACTTGGTTTATTTGACCACAGATGAAAAGTATATTGCCGTTTCTAAGGACATTAAAGACTGTGTTAGTCGTGGACAGCCCGTTTTAGTGGGTACTACTTCTATTGAGAATTCTGAACGTCTTTCTGCTTTATTAAAGAAACAGGGTATCCACCACGAAGTGCTTAATGCAAAACAGCATGAGCGAGAAGCTCATATTATTGAGCAAGCCGGTATGCCGGGTGCGGTCACTATAGCGACCAATATGGCAGGTCGAGGTACCGATATTGTCTTGGGTGGTAACCTGGAAGCAGAATTAAAGTTATTAGGTGAAGATGCCAGCCAAGCAGAAAAAGATAGGGTGAGGGCGGTCTGGCTGGAAAGGCATAACCAAGTGCTTGCTAGCGGTGGTTTACATGTGATTGGCTCTGAGCGTCACGAATCACGTCGAATAGACAATCAATTAAGAGGGCGATCAGGTCGTCAGGGTGATCCAGGTTCAACTCGTTTTTATTTATCTTTGCAAGACGACTTGATGCGTATTTTTGCTTCTGATCGCGTCGCTGGCTTGATGAAAAAACTGGGTATGGGCGATGGTGAAGCTATAGAACATCCTTGGGTAACGCGGTCTATCGAAAATGCACAGCGAAAAGTTGAAGGTCGTAATTTTGATATTCGTAAAGAAATTCTGGCCTATGACGATGTTGCTAACGATCAACGAAAAGTTATCTATGCTCAGCGTAATGAGTTAATGGCGGCTAAAGATATTTCCGAGATCATCACCGCCATTCGTAAAGATGTCGTTAATGATGTGATAACCCAGTATATTCCGGCCAAAACGATGGCTGAGCAATGGGATATTAGTGGGCTGGAAGAACATTTACAGCACGAATTCAATGTTTATATACCTGTTCAGAGAATGCTGGATGAAGATCATAGTCTTCAGGAATCTTCTTTGCGAACTCGTATCATTGATATTCTGGAAAATAACCACAAAGAAAAAGAAGTCCAGATTACTAAAGACGTCTTGCAGCATTTTGAAAAGTCGGTCATGTTACAAGTGTTAGATACTAGTTGGAAAGAGCACTTGGCAGCAATGGATTATTTACGGCAGGGCATTCATTTTAGAGGCTATGCTCAAAAAGATCCTAAGCAAGAGTATAAGCGTGAAGCTTTTGAAATGTTTACCAGCTTATTAGAGCATATTAAATATGAGGTGATCGGGATTCTATTTAAGGTTCAGGTGCGCGAAGAAGAGGATGTTCAAGCCATTGATGAACAAATGCAGGCTCCAAGAGAAATGCACTTTGAGCATGCGGATGCACCGGCTTTGGATAATTTTGACAATAATGAGCCTTCTGTAGTCAGTTCTGAAGACAAAGCGATTTCAGAGCAGCCTTTTGTCAGGCTCAGTGAAAAAGTTGGGCGTAATGATCCCTGTACTTGTGGTTCTGGAAAAAAATACAAGCATTGCCACGGCAAGCTTGATTAAACAGTAGGGATAGTATTTAGCCTGTTCTAAACCTTTTGCCTATGCATCAGGTTTAGAACAGGCTAAACTTGAAGCGGCGGCTTGCTTTATACCGAAAAGCTCTCTCCACATCCACAAGTACCTTTTACATTTGGATTGTTGAATTTAAACGCTTCATTAATCCCTTCTCTTCGATAATCTAATTCAATTCCGTTAACGAATTCGAGATCGTTTTTGGGTACGATGACTTTAACGTCGTATTTTTCAAATATAGTATCATCTTCATTCAAGGTGTCTGCATAATCTAATACATAAGCATAACCAGAACATCCTGATTTTTTAACGCCTAATTTTAAGCCGATACCTTTACCTCGTTTTGCCAATTGTTTTTTGATTTGACGCGCTGCATTTTCAGTTAATGAGACAGACATAACACTCCCTTATAATTGGTTAACCACTATTTTTAATAGTTCGATAAAATCAATAATTTCTTTTTTTGTATTTTGCATTCCAAGGCTTATACGGATTGCACTTTTAGCAAGGGCTTCTTCAATTTTCATGGCGCTCAAGACAGGGCTAAAACTTTCAGAGCCACTGGCACAAGCTGATCCACTAGAGACTGCAAAGCCTTTTTTATCCAGTTTCATTAACAGCATTTCACCATCAATGCCTGGGATACCAAATTGGGTCGTATTAGGTAATCTTGTGGCTTGCTGAGCAAAAATAGTTAAATGTGTAATGGACATTAATCCTGCTTCCAGGATTTTCTTTAAGCCTTCAACATGTTCATGCCGTTTTGAAAGTTCATTTTTAGCCAGTTCCGCAGCTTTGCCAAAACCAACTATTGCCGCCACATTCTCAGTGCCCGCTCTAAGATTTTGTTCTTGCCCCCCACCTAACAAGATAGCTCTTATTGGGGTGTTTTTATCAAATATTAATGCTCCACAACCTTTGGGTCCATAGATCTTATGGCTAGATAGTGACATTAAATCAACACCTAGTTGACGAAAAGATACGGGGATTTTTCCCAAAGCTTGCACGGCATCTGTATGAATGGTAATGTTATTTTCTTTTAGCTTTTGGGTAAGCGAAGCTACATCCTGAATAATCCCCGTTTCATTGTTTGCCAACATGATTGAAACCATGTTGGGTTTGTTATTGATGGCCTCATTAATAGCAAGTGGCGTAATGACGCCACTTTGATTTACGCTAATTAAGGCTAATGGGGTGCCAGAGTCTTTCAAGCGAAGTGCTGGTTCAGTAATAGAAGGGTGCTCTATGCTTGAAATTGCCAATTTTCCTCGGAGGGGTAATGAGGCCAATGCCATATTATTGGCTTCAGTCCCTCCACTGGTAAAAATGACTTGTGATGGAGATACGTCAACTAAAGCAGCAACTTGTTCACGTGCAGTATTAATTGCACTGTGAACAATTCTACCGGGTCGAGATAAAGACGAAGGATTGCCATAAAAATCCTTTAAAAAAGGCAGCATTGCTTCTAAAACATTAACATCGACAGGCGTTGTTGCATTGTGATCAAAATATATCATTCACAGCAGTTTTTAAGTTTGCATTGCGATGTATTTCAATAACTTGAGCTGAGTCCACTTCTTGTCTTTTAGCTGCTTCCTGTATTTCGTGCTTTTCAAGTAATTGACCTAGGGTAATGCTTTTTAAATATTCTCTGATTTGATCACTTAAACCCATCCAAAGGTCATGGGTTAAACACGCTTTTTCATTTTGGCACTTGCCTTCTCCACCACATTTAGTTGCGTCAATAGGCTCATCAACTGCCGCAATAATATCTGCTATATTGATATTAATTGCATTGCCTGCCAGTGTATAACCTCCGCCTGGTCCACGAATGCCTTTTACCATATTTGCGCGGCGTAGACGTGCAAATAATTGCTCAAGGTAGGATAGTGAGATTGTTTGTCTTGCCGCAATATCAGTTAACGTTACGGGTTTTATTTGACTATGAAATGCCAAGTCAAGCATGGCAGTGACAGCATAACGACCTTTTGTAGTTAAACGCATTAGAGTATCCCTCAAAAAAATAAGTATATTAGCATAAATATACTTAACCAAGTTAAATAGTCAACTATTATTTTTCAGGGTACTCGATCTGAGCGATCGTATTTGGTTATTTCCTGCCATGTACATGGGAAAAGCAATTATTATTTATGCTTTTGCTTGGCTTGCGACATCCTTAATATTCCCCTTAGAATGTCCAACTCCTTCACATCTAAATTAACACGATTAAAAATTCTTCGTAACCGGCGCATGATGGATTTTGATTTGTCAGGATGTATAAACCCAATATCAGTTAAGGTTTCATGCATATGGGTGTAAAAAGATTCCATTTGTAACGTCGTTGCTTTTGGGATTTTACCT
This sequence comes from uncultured Methylococcaceae bacterium, assembly GCA_903866825.1. Classification (GTDB taxonomy): domain Bacteria; phylum Pseudomonadota; class Gammaproteobacteria; order Methylococcales; family Methylomonadaceae; genus Methylobacter_C. The sequence continues at coordinate 49,660 of CAIPPE010000123.1, read as the reverse complement.
CTATCACCAATAATAATGGGTGTTTGTTTACCCCCACTAACAAATAACTCGTAACAAACGACTTGAACAGCGGCGGCTATATTCAGAGAGCTATATTCGCTATTGCAGGGTATTCGAAGCAAGTAGTGGCATAGGTCTAATTCATGGTTTTTTAAGCCGGAGTTTTCACGACCGAAAATTATAGCTGTTTTCTGATGAGTATCCGTTTTCACAATTTTGTCAGCACATTCTTTTGGCGTCATTTCTGGCCAGCTAATAGTTCGGCATCTGGCGCTGGTTCCTAGCACGAGTTCGCAATCACTAATCGCTTCTCGCAAGCTTGAGTATACGGTTGCTTTTGCCAGGATATCATCTGCACCTGAGGCACGTGATGTGGCCTCAGCGCTGGGGAATATCTTGGGTGAAACTAAGCGCAGCTCAGTCATGCTCATGTTTTTCATGGCCCGAGCCACTGCGCCAATATTTCCTGGGTGGCTCGTTTCGACTAAAATTATTTTAATATGTGACAGCAAGGGTGTCGTCCTTTGTTAAAAATAAGCCAAGTTTACCAAAAGATTTGTTATCATTGACGTTTTATCTGCTCATTGTAAATTTGTCTATGCAACCCATGTTAAATATTGCCATCCGTGCTGCCAGAAGCGCGGGTGACTTAATCCTTCGTTCAGCTGATAATGTGAGTCGTTTGACTGTTGATCAAAAGTGTAAAAATGATTATGCCAGTGAAGTTGATCGTATGGCAGAACGAGAAATTATTAATATTATTAAGGCAGCTTATCCAGATCACGCTATCCTGGCAGAGGAAAGTGGTGAACATAAAGGAAATGATTTTGTCTGGGTCATTGATCCTCTTGATGGAACGACGAATTTTTTACATGGTTTTCCACAATATGCTGTTTCAATTGCTTTAAAACACAAAGGCAGGTTAGAAGTCGGTGTTATTTATGATCCCTTAAGAGATGAATTATTTACTGCCAAGCGCGGTGGTGGCGCTATGTTAAATAATCGCCGTCTAAGAGTAACTAATCAAAATGGTTTAAAAGGTGCTTTATTGGGAACCGGGTTCCCTTTTAAAACCGATAAACATCTTGACGCCTATGTGGGTATGTTTAAGGCATTAACAACCGAATGTGCAGGCATTCGGAGAGCGGGTTCGGCAGCTCTGGATCTTGCTTATGTTGCAGCAGGACGGTTGGATGGTTATTGGGAAATCGGGATCATGGAATGGGATATGGCTGCGGGTATCTTGATTATTAAAGAAGCAGGTGGTGTTGTCACCGATTTTTCTTTCAATGATAAATACATGGAGTCCGGAAATGTGATTGTGGGCAGTCCCAAAATGCATCAACTGATGTATCAACTGATCGAGCCACATGTGACTGAAAACTTAAAGTAAATATTTAGATGTCCGGCTTAGACATCCGCGAGTCATGTGGATGTCTAAGCGTTAAGATAGGGTCTTTTCCTAGAACAGCTCTAGTGCAAGCATAATCGCATCTTCACGGCCATTCTCCGCAGGGTAGTACCCCTTTCTGATGCCAATCTCATTAAAGCCAATATCCTCATACAATGCAATAGCGTGAGTATTACTGGGCCTAACCTCTAAAAAAATGGTTTCTGCCCGGCCTCTAGAGTGCTCAATCAAATGTTCAAGCATTCTACGGCCAATGCCTTGTTTTTGTTCGGCTGGATCTACAGATATATTAAGTATATGGGCTTCGCCCACCGCGATCGATAATAGGCTATAGCCTACTATCTTCGTTTCATATTCACATACCCAGCAACTATAACCCGCTTTAAAGCAATCGGTGAAGATATCTTCTTGCCAAGGGAATTGATAGTTGATTCGTTCTATTTCAAGCACACGGGGTAAATCCGTATGCGTCATGGTCCTTAATCTTAGCAGCTCTTTTTTAGAGACAGAATCAGGAAATACCTTGGCGTAGAATTCCTTGTCGGCATCATAAATGACCAAATTTTTTATTTTGTCCATGAGTCCCCTCATAAGTCACCTTCGAGTTTTGTAAATGTTTGTAGGGCATATAATAAATCTACCCAGGCTTTGCCCTTTTCTGGCAAGAATCTGAGTAAATACGCCGGGTGATAGGCGACTACAACCGGTGTATTATTAAACGTATGGATCTTGCCTCTGAGTTTTGCTAAAGGTTCATTTGTTTTCAATAAGGTTTGTGCCGCAATTCGACCTAGCGCTAAGATCATTTTGGGTTGAATCAGTTGGTGTTGTCTGTATAAATAATCGCTACAGTGCTCTATTTCTTCTGTGTGTGGATCTCGATTATTAGGTGGGCGACACTTAATGACATTGGCAATAAAGACTTCTTCCCGTGTTAAGCCAATTGCACGTAACATCTCAGTCAATAAGCCGCCTGCATTTCCCACAAAAGGCAGGCCTTGCTCATCTTCATGTTGACCGGGTCCTTCACCGATTATCATCCAGTCCGCTTGTTGATTTCCTGAGCCAAACACGGTGTTATTTCGTGTTGTACATAAAGTACATTTTTGACAGTTAGTTACTTCTGCTTCTAAGAGAGTCCAGTTATCCAATGATGGTGCTAAGTTAATATGATCGATGACTGCTTGGGTGGGTGATTCGGAAGCAGCAGGTATTGATGTTCTGGATAACCAGACATCAATACCCATCGCTTCTAAATACTGTAAGCGAAGTTCATTGTCCACAACTCATCTCCGCTTTATATCCAAACATATCCAAACAAAGAAGTCATCGTTGCTTATAGCTTAAACTTCACCTTTTTGAGGATGTCTTCGCAGATTCGGGCTGTTGAGCTTATTAACTGCGTTGATATAAGCTTTTGCAGAAGCAATCACAATGTCAGTATCAGCTCCCAGGCCGTTAACAATTCGGCCTTCTTTTTCAAGACGCACAGTGACTTCACCTTGGGCATCAGTGCCATTGGTGATGTTATTGACTGAATACAACTCTAAAGTGGCCTTAGAGTTCACCAGTTTTTCAATGGCTTTCAAACTGGCGTCTACGGCACCACCGCCTTCAGAATTGCCAGAGACTTCTTTATTGTCTATGCGGACAGTCACTGTTGCATTCGGGGTTTCACCGGTTTCTGAGCAAACTTTTAATGCGACCAGTTTGACATATTCTTCTTCTGCGTCAAAACCGGCTTCTGAAATCAAAGCCTGTAAGTCTTCATCAAAAATTTCATGCTTCTTATCGGCCAATTGTTTGAAGCGTGAGAAAGCGTCGTTGAGTTCCTTTTCGGTCGTAAACTCAAAGCCTAATTCTATAATTCGACTTTTGAAAGCATTTCTTCCAGAATGTTTGCCGAGTACCATACGGTTAGTTGTCCAGCCGACATCTTCAGCACGCATGATTTCATAAGTTTCACGGTTTTTTAAGACGCCATCCTGATGAATGCCGGCTTCATGTGCAAAGGCATTAGCGCCGACAATCGCTTTGTTAGGTTGTACCGGAAAGCCTGTAATGGATGAAACCAGTTTAGAGCAGGTCAAAATCTCACGGGTATCAATGCCAGTCTGGCAGTTGAAAATATCATGACGTGTACGCACAGCCATCACCACTTCTTCAAGTGAGGCATTACCTGCACGTTCTCCGAGGCCGTTAATGGTACATTCAACCTGGCGAGCCCCATTCATCACAGCGGATAACGAATTAGCTACTGCAAGTCCCAAATCGTTGTGGCAATGCACAGAAAAGATCGCCTTATCGGAATTGGGTATGCGATTAATTAGATTCGCAATGGTCGCTCCAAACTGTTGAGGCACACTATAGCCCACGGTGTCAGGTATATTCAGAGTTCTGGCGCCTGCATCAATCACGGCTTCAAGAATACGACATAAAAAGTCTTCGTCAGAACGACCGGCATCTTCCGGTGAAAACTCCACATCATCAGTATATTGTCGCGCTCGTTTAACAGCTTTGACTGCGTATTCGATCACTTGATCAGGCGACATTTGCAATTTCATTTGCATGTGGATAGGCGAGGTCGCAATAAAGGTATGGATACGCGACCGGTTAGCGCCTTTAAGTGCGGTACCTGCGCTATCAATGTCTTTATCCAAGGCTCTTGCCAAGCCACAGACTACGCTATCTTTGATGACATTAGCAACGGCCTGTACTGACTCGAAGTCACCTGGGCTTGCCGCTGGAAAACCCGCTTCGATAACATCAACTTTAAGGCGTTCGAGTGCTTTTGCTATTCTAATTTTCTCTTCGCGGGTCATTGATGCGCCTGGGCTTTGTTCGCCATCACGCAAAGTTGTATCAAATATAATTAATTTGTCTTTCATAAAAACTCAATTCAAAGAGTTATATCAACTGTCTGGTTGATGTAATTGGATAATAGGGGGGGTAACTAAGAAATGAAAAGTATATATGTGCCCATTAGGGCAATAGTCTTAAATTTAGGCAAAGCGCTACATGCAAATCAACTTGAGTAATGATTGCAGTAACTAACTTCCTGGAGAGATTTAACGAGTGTCTAATAATCATAGTGATGACTATACGCTATTGATAAACGGCTCTCAAGAGTTTTTATGGCTTACGTCCATGTAATCTTCGTCTACGCATAACCAGCGTAACCACTGGCCCAGATATCGCATAGGCTAAAAACAATAAAAACAGCATTGTTTGGGGTTGCGCCATGATAAAAGCAATTCCCAACATAACAGCTATCGCGACAAAAAAGGGAACTTTACCCTTTAAATCAATTTCTTTAAAGCTTGAGTACCTAAAATTACTGACCATTAACAAGCCCGTGCTGATAGTTAACGCAATGCCTATATACTTGGATATTTCGACGGGATAATCGTGTTCAAGCGATATCCAGATAAACCCCGCGAGAATCGCCGCAGCGGCAGGACTGGGTAAGCCCTGGAAATAACGTTTATCAGCAGAGGTTAATTGGGTATTAAAGCGGGCTAATCTTAGCGCACCCCCCGCCATGTGTACAAAAGCGGCAAAAAGTCCCAATTTACCTAAGCTGGTAAATGACCAAAGGTACATGACCAGAGCGGGGGCAGCACCAAAAGAAACCATATCAGACAGGCTGTCGTATTGGGCACCAAATTCACTTTGGGTATTGGTTAAGCGAGCAACCCGTCCATCCATCCCATCTAGAATCATTGCCACAAAAATAGAAATTGCGGCCGTTTCAAAGCGTCCATCCATGGCAGAGGTAATTGCGTAAAAACCAGAGAATAAAGCGCCCGTGGTAAACAAATTAGGTAATAAATAAATGCCTCTTCGGCGTATAGAGCGTTTTTCTGGAGTCATACGTCAATTAATCCTAAAGTTTTATAGACAGTAAAGATCCAAAGCTGAATGATAACAATGAGCCAGACTAAGGTATCTGTTGTTCGGTTTTTCTACTCTGAAATTATGGCTGAAGCACTGTTAGAGCCGGGGAGGGAAACGAAATCCCCGCCCATCCGTATTTAATAAAGTTCCTGATATTCTGGTGATCTGTTCCAGTTGGATTATTTAAAACATCGAGTCGGTAATAATCGCCAAACAGGTTTAAGGTTTGTTGTTCATTAAGCTGATTAATTTTAGCAAAAGAAAAAATTTTGCATGAACCCTCATTACTACCCGCTTTATTGATTAAGCACTGTGCTCCCAAACCATTACTAAATTCTGTTGGTTGATACCTATAGTTTTTATTGATTACTTCAATTGTTTCATTAAAGCTGACAGTAACGTTATTGCTGATTTTTTCAAGAAATACGGTAAGTGACATAAGTATAGGGTTAATAAAAATAGAAATGCTTTATGTAATAGCTGGCTTTTTAACCTTTTTTCATGATTCTGGCTTTTTCACGTTGCCAGTCACGATCTTTAGAAGTAGCGCGTTTATCGTGTAATTGTTTGCCTTTTGCCAAGCCGATTTCCAGTTTAGCGCGACCACTTTTCCAATACATGGAGAGTGGAATTAAGGTGTAACCTTTTCGTTCAACCGATCCAATCAGTTTATTAAGTTCGTGACGGTTTAATAAGAGTTTTTTAGAACGAATAGAATCTGGCTTAATATGTGTAGAGGCCGAGAGAAGAGCAGAAATATGGGCTCCAGATAGCCAGGCTTCACCTCGTTTTAAGACCACATAGCTTTCTTTGAGCTGAACGCGACCTTCCCTTAAGCTTTTAACTTCCCATCCCTCTAATACAATACCTGCCTCAAAACGCTCCTCTATAAAATACTCATGCTTGGCCTGACGATTAACGGCAATGGTTGCATTTTGCTGAGATTTATTTTTTTGGGCCTTTTTATCTGCCATAGTAGGAAGGTTTTTTGAATTTTAAACTGACTTAACGGAATATTTTTGCTATTTTACCCGATATAATTAATAAAGTGAGTTTTTAATAGGCGCTCAAAATGACGGACACAAAAAAAACAGTTCATGGTGCATGGTCATCACGCTTCGCATTTATTCTTGCGGCTACAGGTTCAGCAGTTGGTTTAGGTAATATCTGGAAGTTTCCGTACATAACCGGTGAAAATGGTGGTGGTGCCTTTGTTATTATTTATCTGTTGTGTGTGTTATTAATTGGCATCCCAATTATGATTGCCGAAACTATGCTGGGGCGCCGAAGTCAAAAGAATCCCATAGAGACTATGGAGATTTTGACAGAAGAAGCGGGTGCAGATCATAACTGGCATTATTTAGGCTGGATGGGTGTAATAGCGGGTTTGCTTATTTTATCGTATTACAGCGTTATCGCAGGTTGGGCTACGGCCTATATCCTGAAGGCATTTACTGGAAGTTTCCTTGATGCGGATGCGCTCACCATCAAAAAGATTTTTGATGATTTTGTGTCTAGCCCTATTCAATTGATATTTTGGCATTCGTTGTTCATGTTGGCGACTATGCTGATTGTAGTGCGTGGTGTTAACAACGGACTTGAAAAAGCCTCGCAGTATTTAATGCCCAGTTTGTTTGTGCTGATCTTTGTCTTGGTGGGTTATGCCATGACCACAGGAAGTTATTTTCAGGGTTTACATTTCTTGTTTATGCCGGACTTCAGTAAATTAACCAGTAATTCCGTATTGACTGCAATGGGACATGCTTTTTTTACCCTCAGTTTAGGTATGGGCGCAATTATGGTATATGGCTCCTACTTATCTAAAAATATTTCGATTGCTAAGACTGCATTTCTGATTGCAGGGGCTGATACTATTATCGCTTTACTTGCGGGCATTGCAATTTTCCCCATCGTTTTTGCTAATAACCTGCACCCTAATTCCGGGCCAGGATTAATCTTTGAAACTTTGCCTATTGCTTTTGGAGCCATGACCGGTGGCTGGTTGATGGGGATATTGTTTTTTGTGATGTTAGCGGTTGCAGCTTTAACCTCATCAATTTCTTTAATTGAACCTGCGGTTGCGTGGTTGGTTGAGAATAAAGGCTTCTCTCGTGAAAAAGCCTGTGTATGGTCAGGATTAGCTACTTGGACTTTAGGCTTAGGTACGGTATTCTCCTTTAATATCTGGTCGAATGTTAAGTTCTTCGACAGAAGCATTTTCCAATTGCTGGATTATTTGACAGCGAATTTAATGCTGCCCATTGGTGGTTTTTGTATTGCGGTTTTTTCAGGTTGGATTATGAAAAAGCAGCATACTGAGCAAGAACTCAATATGCCGAATGAGACCAGTTATCAGATATGGAGGCTATTAATCAGTTATGTAGCACCAGGGTCAGTATTTTTAGTATTTCTGCATGTGATTGGAGTACTTTAAATGACAGTGGTACAAAAAAGTGCATTGGTTAAGTTTTCAGCGCATCAAATGTTTGATCTGGTTAATAATATCGAAGACTATCCGCAGTTTTTGCCCTGGTGTAGTGGTAGTCGGATTATTAAGCGTGAAGAGGATTTCGTTGAGGCAGAGTTGCATATATCGAAAGGTGGCTTTAAGAAGGCTTTTTCAACCCGTAATAGAATAGACCAGGGTGGTAAAATAACGGTATCTCTATTAGATGGCCCTTTTTCTTATTTAGAAGGCGTTTGGAGCTTTATGCCGTTACGAGAAGATGCCAGCAAAATTTCCTTGGATTTAGAATTTGAAATGTCAGGTAAATTGGCTAGTCTTGCCTTTGGTGTTGTTTTTAATCAGATATGCAATACGATGGTGAGTTCTTTTACCAGTCGAGCCAAACAAGTCTATGGTTGAGAAATTGATTGCGATTGAAGTTGCTTACGCTAAGCCAGATCAACAAGTCATAATCCCCTTATACATGCCTGAAAACACTACAGTTGAACAAACGATTAAGGCATCGCGGTTACTTGAGCAATTTCCCGAGATAGCTGCAAGCGATTTAAACGTAGGTATCTTTGGAAGTGTGTGCAAGTTGGAACAGCCAGTAAGGGATGGAGATAGAATAGAGGTTTATCGTCCCTTAATTAATGATCCTAAAGACGCCAGAAGACAAAGAGCCGCAAAGCGTTAATATGGGCCTAAGTTTAAACCGATGGATAGAACCGACTTTAGTCTATCCATCGTCGCCTCTATAGATTTAGAATGGCAGTTTGTCGAGGATTGATTGATCCGGTTTGACTTCAGGTTTGCCCCCCTTAGTTGCAGTATTGGAATCTAGAAAACTAAAAAGCCCGGTAATTTTTTCCCATAGCGTTTTATCAAGGTCACGTGGCGGAACATCAACCGTCGTTTCGTTTGTAGGTTTAATGGCAGGAATAGCACCGGGCTTGAAATCTCCCTGGATTCCAACTAGTTGATCATTTTCAAAGAACAGAGACGCCTGTTTTTGTTCCTTGTCTTCACCACTAGGATGATTAGAATGCAAGTAATCCCAACGATTTTTGTGATAAATATCATCCATCATGGGCGATCCCATAATAAATTGGACTTGACGTTTATTCATGCCGGGGCGGAGTTGATCAATCATACTCTGCTCAATGATATTCCCTTGTTGAATATCGATGCTGTACACACCGGGTAAATGGTTCAGGATAGTCGAGCAGGAGACCAAGGTCAGGCTGGTTAATAGACTTAAAGAAAAAAGCGATTTTCTCATTTCGGGCTGCGGAAGTGTTTAAATGTCAAATCATACAGGATGTTAAATAATAATCCTATAAAACTGTCATGCTCTTGTCTATTAAAAAGGCTACAATAACATTAAGTAAGTATTTAATACCCCTATTTTAGTTTAACCGGAGATTAGTTTTGGAAACAGATAATATAAGGAGTGCAGGCCTGAAGGTTACTATACCTCGGGTTAAAATTCTGCAAATTCTAGAAAAACAAGTTAATGAGCGGCATTTAACGGCTGAGATGGTTTATAAAATTCTGCTGAGTGAAGGCGAAGAAATTGGATTGGCGACAGTTTATAGGGTGTTAACTCAGTTTGAAGCCGCAGGATTGGTCACGAGACATCATTTTGAAGGTGGCAATTCGATATTTGAATTGGATACCGGTGACCATCATGATCATATTCTCTGTATGAAATGTGGAAAAGTTGATGAGTTTACCGATGAACTTATTGAGGCCAGACAAAAAGAAGTTGCAATAAAATTGGGCTATGAGTTAACCGATCATGGTCTTTATCTATATGGATTTTGCCCAAAGTGTAAGTCATCCTAATTTTTTTTAATCTTAATAGATTTCATGTTTAAACCTTTAGTTTTTTATATTGGCTTGCGTTATACGCGGGCTAAACGGCGCACTCAGTTTATTTCTTTTATAACCTTAACGTCTGTATTAGGTATTGCTTTGGGGGTAACCGCCTTGATAACGGTGCTGTCCGTCATGAACGGTTTTGAAGCAGAGTTGCGAGAACGAATTTTGGGTATGACAGCCCATGCAACGGCTACAGGCAGATCTGGGCAGTTAGATGATTGGCAAGCCCTTGATCAGAAGCTAAAAAATTACCCACATGTTGAAGGCGCTGCGCCCTTTATCTCCGGACAAGTGATGATCAATGCGGATCGGCGTGTTAGCGGGACTATGCTGAATGGCATCTTGCCTGATTATGAATCCAGAGTGTCTGACGTTGCCAACAAAATGAAGTTAGGCCAGCTTGCTGATTTGGTACCGGGTGAATATGGTATTGTATTAGGGGGCGAGTTAGCCAATTATTTAGGCGTTACTTTGAGCGATAAAATAACTGTTATCAGTCCGCAAATTAATTCTACACCAGCGGGTATTGTGCCTAGAATGCGCCGGTTTACTGTAGTCGGTATTTTTCAGGTAGGCATGTATGAATATGATCGAAATATGGCGCTGATTCATATTGACGATGCCGCTAAGCTGTTTCGTATGGATAATGCCGTTTCAGGATTACGTATAAAACTGGATGATTTATTTAATGCGCCCAAAATTACGCATGGCTTGGCAACCGCGCTCTATGATGAGTATCAGGTGAGTGACTGGACCTTAGCGCATAATAACTTTTTTAAAGCCATTCAGACAGAAAAACGGGTGATGTTTATTATTCTGTTGCTGATTGTTGCCGTTGCGGCCTTTAACATTGTTTCTACACTGGTTATGGTCGTAACGGATAAGCGAGGCGATATTGCGATTCTTAAAACGCAGGGGCTAACCTCAGCATCAATCATGGGTATTTTTATGGTGTTAGGGTCTATTATTGGTATCGTCGGAACGGCCCTGGGAACAGTCGGTGGGGTTTTGTTAGCGTTAAATGTTGAAACCATCGTACCCGCGATTGAAAAGTTATTTCAGGTTCAGTTTATGGCCGCCGATGTTTATTACATCAGTGAGTTACCCTCAAAGCTGGTATGGTCAGACGTCTACGCAATTGCTGGTATGGCCTTCTTTTTATCCTTATTGGCAACGATTTATCCTGCCTGGCAGGCATCCAGAATAAATCCAGCGGAAGTGCTTAGATATGAATAAAAGCAGTATTTTGAATTGTCGGCAGTTGACGAAACGTTATGATCAAGGTGGTCTGGATGTTGACGTACTTAAAGGTGTTAATCTAGATATTACTGTTGGCGAACGTGTTGCGATTATGGGCGCTTCGGGTTCGGGAAAAAGTACCTTGTTGCATTTGTTGGGAGGACTGGAAAAAGCCAGTAGTGGAGAAGTCATTCTGGATGGCGTTAACATTAACAAAGTGAGCGGATCTAAGTTAGCAAAGTTAAGAAACAAGTCCCTGGGTTTTATCTACCAGTCACATCATTTGCTAGGCGAATTTTCAGTGCTAGAAAATGTAGCTATGCCTTTGTTGATTGCCGGAGAGTCGGTAAAGCAAGCCAGTGTTCGAGCGACTGAATTACTTAAACGGGTCGGATTAGGGCATCGTATTGAGCACAAGCCTGGTGAGTTATCAGGCGGTGAAAGGCAACGTGCGGCTGTGGCTAGAGCGTTAATTAATAAGCCCTGTCTGGTTCTGGCTGATGAACCCACTGGAAACCTCGATAGTAAAACCGCTGATCAAGTGTATCAGTTAATGCTAGAGTTGAATCAAGAATTGAATGTTAGTTTTTTGGTCGTCACTCATGATCATGATCTGGCAGCACGTCTTGGTAAAGTCTTGCACATGGAAGATGGTTTGATCGTTGGCTAGCTAAGTTAGTTAGGCTCGTTTGTCTATTCATTGCCGGAGGACGTTTAAGGAGCTTAATGATTGTATCTGCCTTGTGCTTTCTGGCCGGACTTTTAGTTGTACAGCAGTTTGCCGTCCTGCCAGGTAGTCAATGGCTAATCATGCTAACAATAACTGCCATTATTATGGCATGCTTGCGGTATTGGCGATGGGTGTTTTTCATCATCGGTTTGTTGTGGGCAGTCATGTTTGCGATGTCACGATTAGCGGAGCGTTTACCTGAATCATTGGAAGGCTTTGATATCCCGGTGACAGGGATTGTAGTTGATTTACCGGAGCAGAATGAAAAGCAAACCCGCTTTGATTTTAAGGTCCTAGAGTCCACCCAGCCGTTACCGTCTCTTTTAAGATTAAGCTGGTATTTTCCTGATCAAGCTATTAAGTCAGGCCAGCATTGGTCATTTCTGGTTAAATTAAAGCGTCCGCATGGCAGTTTGAACCCCGGTGGTTTCGATTATGAACGTTGGCTATTAACTCAAAACATTGGTGCGACTGGTTATGTCAGACCCAGTCCAAAACCAAGATTATTAGGCCATGAATCAGCCTGGAGCAGTATTGCAGTATGGCGGCAAAGGATAGCGGATGAATTGTCCAATAGATTATCTGATAGTGCCAGTTTAGGCTTAATCAAAGCGCTGACGATTGGAGATGGGAGCGGAATCTCTTCCAATGACTGGGATATTTTTCGAAAAACAGGTACGACACATTTAGTGGTTATCTCAGGGTCACATGTGGGCTTAATTGCCGGGCTTGCCTATTTTTTAGTCTTTAAAGTTTGGGTTAGATTCGGGTCGATTCGATGGGCACCTTACAAGGTTTCAGCGTTTGTTGCGATACTGGTTGGGGTATTTTACTCAGGATTAGCCGGTTTTTCAGTGCCAACACAACGGTCGATGGTGATGTTAAGTGTGGTCATGTTGGCATTGATTCTACAACGGAATAGTCGTCCCTTTAATATCCTGGCTGTCGCTTTATTTGCCGTACTGGTTTTTGATCCCTTGTCCGTTTTATCCGCTGGTTTTTGGTTGTCATTCCTGGCGGTGAGCCTGATTGTGTATGTTGTTTCTGGACGCTTAGGTACATCAGGTTATTGGTTAGAAATGATCAAGATCAACTGGGCTACTTCTATAGGCTTAGCGCCGTTGTTATTGTTATTTTTTCAGCAAGTCTCGCTGATTTCGCCGGTTGCCAATTTTATAGCCGTGCCCATCATTAGCTTTGTTGCAGTTCCTTTAGCTTTGCTGGGTGTGGTGTTAATGTTTAGTTTACCTCTGATAGCCGCAAAACTGTTTTTTATAGTCGATCTGAGTTTACAAGGCTTAGTGACGCTTTTAGGGTATATGGCAGAATTACCCTTCGCAACGATTAATCATCCTCAGCCTTCTGTGTGGTCATTACTCTTTGCGGTACCTGGTATTTTATGGCTGCTTGCGCCCCAAGGAATACCGAGTCGATGGTTAAGTTTAGTGCTGTTTTTACCGTTGATATTTACTGAGTCAGAAAAGCCTGCTGTCGGTAATATTAAAATGACGCTATTGGATGTCGGGCAAGCTTTATCGTTAGTTGTGCAAACCCAAAACCATTGGCTGGTTTATGATACAGGAGCCAAGTTTTCGGGTGAAAGTGACATGGGTAAGAGTATCTTGTTACCTTTTTTACGTCAGCAAGGTGCTGAGACTATCGATACATTAATCATCAGTCACGGGGATAATGATCATATTGGTGGCGCTGTTTCTTTAATAAAAGGCTTGCCGGTACAACAGGTGTTAACCAGTGCCATGGAGCAATTAAAGGCTTATGCGCCGGTTAAATGTGTAGCGGGACAGACATGGGAATGGGATAAGGTCCGTTTTACCATTTTGTCACCCCAACAGGCTTTTGTTTCTGACAATAATAATGCCTGTGTTTTAAAAGTTCAAACAGAGCAGGGGACTGTGTTATTGCCCAGCGATATAGAGACTTCGGCAGAGGCCTGGTTAATTGAGACTTATGGGGATCAACTTAAAGCGGATGTTTTAATTGCTCCACATCACGGCAGTAAAACCTCTTCGACCGTTGCTTTTCTCAAGGCGGTTCAACCGGAGATGGTATTAATTTCTGCGGGATATAAAAATCAGTTTGGACATCCTCATCAAGACATTCTGACCAGGTATAAGGATAATCATAGCCAGTGGCTTAATACGGCTGATAAAGGCGCTATGACGTTGAGTGTAAAAGATGGTCGCTGGTTAGTGCAGTCATTGCGTGATACGAGCGGTAAATATTGGAATAATGAGTGATGCGTCCAGACATTACGGATTTGCGCTAACCGTCTATTTTTTATTGGACATAAACGGAATTGATTTTGGCTATCGATAAGCTTGGGAGAGCTAAAAGAATAAAGACTCTCCCTCACTAAGTCAATTAAGCTTACGGAACAAACTTCTCAACGGGATCGGAGAAATTATAGATACCCATTTTATTGGCTTCTGCACTGGTTGCTGTGACCTTAAATTTATATTTAATGCCGCTGGTTAAATTCGATATCGTACCTTTGGTTTTAGAAAATAATTTGGTATACCATTCTGCATCGTCTGCGGGTGCGGGTAACGGAGTAAAGAGTACCAGATACTCAGTGACATGAGGGACAATGCCAATTTCAACAATCATTTCTCCTGGGTTCTTGCCGTAATGTACGTCAAAGGTCGGGGCATCTAATATACCAATCACCGTGGGTGTTTTTGAGATATTGAACCCAGAGCTATCCAGTTTGACAAGGTCGGTTGCTGAAACTTGATTAACGTGACCGCCTAAGCTGTTAAGAAGGTTTTCTAGCACTCGACGAGTCGCATTTTTATTCGCAGTGTCTTCTTTAGTACCATCTTTAGACTTGATTAAGGCGGCCATATAAATATTAATAGCGTTTTGAATCGTTGCTAAATCAGGTTGAGGCGCGGTAAAGTTGGGATTGTCGGTCATTTTCTGAACGATTTTTTGAGCGTAATTGACTAGCTCATTATCCCTAAACTTACCAACACTGATGGTTGCCTTTTGTGTTCTCATAATTCCCTCGATTGCGCCCGTAAATGGGCATTAATTGTTGACGTCCAGTTCAAAATCCCTGCAACAGTCAGTACTATTTGAGTGTTAGCCGTTTGAGTATAGACCCCCTTTTCAACAAATACACTATAAATATAATGTTAGAGACCATGAGTTAAAATCAGTTCGAGCGGTTCGGTGTTTAAAAACTCTTTACCCAGAGAAGAATGCCGTGAAAGCAGTTGAGATTACAGCTGATGAGGTCAATAAGGGAGTAGAGTAGGGGAGGCATGCTCTAAAGGTTGTTGCCGGTGTTCTAAAGGCGATTGTTATTGGCGTGTCGGCAACATGCGATGAAGCAAAACCAATCGCTTTTAGAGCATCGGCAACATGCGATGAAGCAAAACCAATCGCTTTTAGAGCATCGGCAACATGCGATGCAGT
Organism: uncultured Methylococcaceae bacterium; assembly: GCA_903866825.1. Lineage (GTDB taxonomy): Bacteria > Pseudomonadota > Gammaproteobacteria > Methylococcales > Methylomonadaceae > Methylobacter_C. The sequence continues at coordinate 34,612 of CAIPPE010000123.1, read as the reverse complement.
AAAACCAATCGCTTTTAGAGCATCGGCAACATGCGATGCAGTAAAACCAATCGCTTTTGGAGTGTCGGCAACATGCGATGCCGTAAAATCAATCGCTTTTAGGGCGTCGGTAACAGGCAATGCGTTCAAGTTCTTGTGGGCTGATTTAGCCTCAATAATACTGGCATTATTGACCCTTTCAGTCTTCTATAAGTTATCCCCAGAAGCTGTGGGTAACTTTGTGGATTATCGGTTGAGTAACCCTCTAACTGCCTAATTTTCATTAAAATTACTTAGATTGTCTAATACTTATACAGTTTGTTAAGTTAATTATGAATCAATGACTTATATCTGTTTTTGTAATATTTGAGATGAGTTTTTCGCTTTAATTGTGGTAACATATTAATTACAATCCCTCAATAAGTATTTGTGGGTAACTGTATGACTTTACCTTATTCATTATCATCTGGACTTTTACAAGAAAAATAGGCGATAACAATGGCACAATTTACAGTGACGGGTGAGATTGATCCCTTTTTACATGTCAGTTTAATCAGAGGTGAAAAGATTTATTGCGAATCTAACGCCATGGTGATGATGGAAAGTGCTTTAGAGCTTAAAGGGAAAATGACTGGCGGTTTAGGTAGTGCGTTAATGCGCCGCTTTGCTAATGGAGAATCCTTTTTTCAGCAGCATATCGAGGCGGTTAGTGGGGATGGTGATTGTTTATTATCACCGACTCTCCCAGGTGCTATACAAGTATTGGAGGTCGGCACAACCAGTTATAAAATAACCGATGGTGCTTTTGTAGCCGCTGAAAGTGGAGTGAGCTTAAATGTGCGTACTCAAAGCTTAGGGTCTGCGATGTTTGGTCAAACCGGCGGTTTTTTTATCTGCGAAGCGACTGGCTTTGGCAAATTGGCCGTGTCAGGTTTTGGCTCCAGTTTTGTCCTGGATGTTGAACCGGGTAAAGATATTATTATCGATAACGCCCATGTGGTTGCCTGGGATAGTGCCTTGCATCATGAAATCTCTGTGGCTACCCAACAATCCAGTGGCTTCTTAGGCCAAATTGTCAATAGCGTCACCAGTGGAGAGGGTATGGTACTCAAATTTTCTGGCAGAGGCAAAGTTGTTATTTGTTCACGTAACCGCGAAAACTTTATTAGCTGGTTGCTGAAAGGTATGCCGAGTACTAATAGTTAACACGACCAGTAAGCTATTGCTGTTGTGAGAAATCTTTGGTCCTTTAGATCAATTAATAGTCAATAATTTATCAACAACTGGTTGACAAACTCTTTGGAATGATTTTATATTAAAAGCTGAAGAGTGGTTCCCTCAATACGGATTTTTCCTCCTTGAACCGCAAGCACTCTGTCAACTAACCCCCAGTGGCGATAGGAGACTTTAATGATGCAACACCGTTCCAGATTTATTGTGACTTTGCTGCTAAGCGGAGTTGGAGCTTGCTCAACTTTAAATTATCAGCAGCCAATTACTCAATTCTCTCAAGGTGTATCTGACCTTAATTCGGCATTTAATGCGTTAAGAGTGACAAGAGATAATGCGGCTATTAACAATTTAGCGAATAGTATAAAACAACAGGGCACTTTCCTGAGTCCGCCTACAGGCTGTCCAATAACGGCTAATCCTCCCAGAGATGCAAACCCCGGTGATTGTTCCTGGACCATTCATTACCCGGGTGGTAGTAATTTGGCGGCTAATGTAAAAAATCACGAGGCCCAATCATTGGCATTTATTTCAGCATTAGACGCCTACGGTCAAGGTCTTGTTGCTATTAGTACTGCACAGGATATAGCGGCCTTAAAAACCGCAGTAGCAAAAGCCGGATCTGCTATAGCCTCTGTTTCATCATTAGCTATGCCAGGTTCTGGGACGGCTGTGAATAGTATAACAATTGGTTTTGCCTGGTTGTTTGGAGAAATAGCGGATGCGGAACGTCTCAAGACCCTGGTCGCAATTGTTGAAAAAGCTGATCCAGTCATACAAAAAGAGACTGCTTTATTACAGAAGTCAGCCGAGCATCTTCAAGCTGAAATTCTCAATGATCAGCAGTACATCATTTATAGTGAGATGGCGCAAGTTTCGCTTCTTACCAAAAGTAACAGCAATTATTCGGATATTAATACAGCGGCCCAAAATGTCGTGAATGATGCCATTGCCTATGATAAAACTGCGTCTAATGATATTGGCAGCGCCTTGGTCAAAATGAAATCATCACACGCTGACTTATTGAAAAGCCTTAAAAATCCGGATATTAATTTTGAGAATGCCATCAGTACGGCTTCAGACTTTGCTGCACAAGCGTCCACCTTAATGATTATTGAAAAAGGTAATTAAAATGCTATCCCCTGATACAATTAAAAGTTTCCAAACACAAATTAGCAAGGTAGGAGCAAATCTTGATGCGATAGATAAAAAAATTCAGGAGTCGATTGAAAAAGCACAACAGGCGGGTGATGGGGATAGTGTGATTAAGCTAGCAGCCTTGGGATCAGAACTTAAAGCACTCAAGAATTCGTTTTCCTCCCAAGATACTGGGAGTGATGCTGAACTAGAAAAGGCTGCACAGACTTTGGGTAAAATTAATGCTGACATGGATTCAATTATTTCTAAAAACAATTCAACTGCTGCGTTGATTTCAAATGTATCGGATTTAATCACCAATATTACCGGCTTTATAAGCCCTGCAAATCCAGAAGATTCAGAAGACCCAACAAACCCAACTGATTCAACAGACTCAGCAAATTCAACCCAGGCGTAGAACAGGACCATGACCAAGACCATACCCTTAAATAAAGCTAATCCAGACGCGGCTATCAAGCATGTTTTTGTGTTGGTGTTAGAAAATCGATCCTTTGATCATATGCTGGGTTTTTCAAAGATTACCGGTACTGATGCCGAACATGGAAAACCAACAGCTATAGAAGGTCTTGACCCTAATCATACTAACAGCTATGAAGGTGTTCCTTATCCAGCAATCAGTCCCGCTGATTGGTCGATGACGGTAGGCCCGGGACACGAATTTGTAGATGCGCTTTATCAATTGACTGGAGAAAAGGGCAAAGATGCCTACGGTGCAGATGGGGTTTACCCGCCCATCGATAACTCAGGGTTTGTCCTGGATTATGTGATTTCCCCCAGTACCGGAGAAGGAAAGGCATCCGCTAATTTTGGCGAGGTGATGAAATGCTACGATACCGCCACGCAATTACCTGTTTTATATACCTTAGCGAAAGAGTTTGCGGTTTGTGATCATTGGTTCTCCTCGCTGCCTGGGCCGACTTGGCCAAACCGGTTTTTTGTGCACGGCGCCTCTTCAAATGGTTTAGACGATAGTCCGACTACAGAGCATATAGCGCTATGGCAAAGTTTATATGGTTTTCGATATGAAAATGGCAGTATTTTTGATGCTCTGTCAGATAAGGCTGGGCTTGATAAGCCTTGGAGAATTTATGGCGGCAAGACTGATCCCCTATCAGGGTCTATCCCAAGCGTTGCTGCCTTGCACAATATCGATTTAGACGATTGGCATGGATTTGAAAAGTTTGCAGAGGATATAAGCGGTGATTATCCTTATTTCTACACTTTTATCGAGCCTAACTATGGACACATTACTAATAATTCTTATGTGGACGGTCAGTCTCAGCACCCCTTGGATGATGTTAGAAATGGCGAGGCTTTAATCAAGGAGGTGTATGAAACTATCAGAAAATCATCTTTATGGGAAAATAGTGTGTTGATCATTACCTATGATGAGCACGGTGGTTTTTATGATCATGTTGAGCCACCTGTTGCGGTAGCGCCGGGCGATTCCACCGAATATTCGGTGAACAAATTTAATTTTGAGCGATTGGGTGTGCGTGTACCTGCCGTTATCGTATCTCCTTATATTCCAAAGAATATCATAGATCACCGGGTTTATGATCATTCATCAATTCCCGCTACCCTGGAAGCCCTTACGGGATTACCTGCACTGACCGACCGGGATGCCCATGCCAATAATCTGACCTCCTTGCTTTCATTGGCTGCACCGCGTTTAGATACGCCAGAAGTATTACCCAGTCCAGCAGAGGCTGCTTCGTCACCAACCGCCAGGGTTGCACCGCCAACGGCAGCGATTGACCCAGACAAGGCAATCAATGGAGGAAATTTACCCGGATTTCTGTTTACTGTTGCCAAGACCGAATCGGATCTTGCGGGTGGACAAGGTGATCACAGTGCTGCTCTGTTTGCTAATTCTAGTAGTATCCAGACACACGGAGCAGCACATGATTATGTCAATGGTGTCATGAAACAAGTGCATTCGCCAAGATAGAACCAATCACTGGGCAGAGTTGAAGTTAATTCAGAGAAAAAACCTAGACTTCAACTTTGTTCAGCCAATGTAACCAGTGATCAGCAGTCGGTATTTTTAATTTATCCCGATAGAAAATATACGTTCATCTTATCGAAAGATAAAAATTGGCGTCAAGCCACACTTCTTGCCACCAAAGCATTTTGATTCACCTCATCGATTAACTTAATCACCTTAACCGCTGCGATCTCATCAAACACCCCCAATAAACCTTGATCATGAATATGGGTAAAGGGCGGTTCGAATAACATTTTTTTATCAATCGTACCGTTACGGGTCAAATAACTGATAATGCTATTCATAAAGGTCAGTTGATCCGCGCGTAAATAACCAGTCTGGATAAAATCAGCAAAGGCTGCCTGAGCCGCGCTAATCTCTAAACCCACAATACTACGAATAAACTCCCCTAAGGGCTTATCGCCATAGTGATCAATATAATCCTGACGAGTACCGATTGTTTCACCATCGAACAGAATATCTTCTAAAGCGTTAATCTCGGTCTCAGTAATCGGTTTATTCGTGTTGAGTTTATGGATCACCAAATGTTCATTATGATTCCGAATATAAGACTCCACTCTATCTTTATAACTTTGTAGCCGACTGTAAGACGGGGTTAAATCATGGTCGCTGATATTGCTTAAATCCAGCACATCTTCAAATGAAGTAATGACATTAACCTGTTTATCCTTATCCAGATATTTGATTAAATCACGTAACGCGACCCGCACCTTATCCAAGCGATTAATAGTAATGGCTTGCCAGAACGGTTCCGTTTGTAACTCATTCAACAACGTCACCTGTAAGGCAACCGCTGGAATATTCTGTTTCTTCAGCAATGCCTTCGCGGTACTGCTGATTTTATTCACATAACTATCGGTACGATACGCCGCCGTTAACAAGGCCAGTTGGTAGGTTAAAATTAACACATCAAAACGTCTGGCCAGTTCATCATCGTTTTTATCGGGTAAGATCAAGCTGGAGACTTGGGTATTCAAATCCACTAAATCAGTTTTAGACAGATTGGCCCACCGCGCTTGATCACTGTATTCAATCACTGCTCGCAATTTAGCTTTAACCACAAAACGATTAGTATCCAAACCCGACACCAACTGCTGTAAATCAGTTAAGTACGCTTCTGCAAGGATACGCTGTTCATCGGTACTGTCCGCTTTTGCACGGATCAAATAAGCGACTTCTAACTTTGCTTCAAACACTTGCTGGGTTAAGCTTCTCACCCCATTGCCTTCGATGCCCTCAGGGTTCTCACCAAAGAACTCAAAGTTCTGACAATAATCAAAGATCGCAAATTCTTTCTTATGCAAACCCGGCCCAAACAAACCAAGACATAAGCGCGTCCCACGGCCAATCATCTGCCAAAACTTGGTTAAGGATTTAACTTGCTTAAAGAAAACCAGATTAACCACTCTGGGCGCATCCACTCCGGTATCCATCATATCCACAGACACTGCGATTTGAGGGTCCAGTTCTTCATATTTATCCGCAAACAGTGCTAACAAACTCTTCGCTTTAGTCTCATAATTATCAATGACCCGAAGAAACTTACCGGCATATTCAGGGTAATTCTTATTAAAGCGCTGCTCAATAAATAGCGCATGTTCATGATTCTTGGCAAAGATAATAGTCTTACCCAACTTATCACCGCCTTGCACCTTAATACCTGCGGCCATTAAATGGTTCAACACCTTGTCCACGGTATCCGTATTAAACAGCCACGCATTTAACGCCGAACTGGAAATCTCTTCAGGCGCTTCACCACTGGTAGGATCACCAAACTTTAATTCATATTCGGCTTTCTCAGTGTCTGATAAATCATTATATTTAATGCCTTCCCGCATAAACTTTAACGGCACCGACTGGGCTTTAAAAGGCACCAGATAATGTTCTGCCACTGCGGTATCCAACTCATAAGCAAAGGTCGGATTATGATCTTCAATACCAAACAAACTGTAGGTATTGTGATCGACCTCGGTTTTTGGTGTCGCCGTTAAGCCGATTAATAGCGCATCAAAATACTCAAAAATAGCCCTATACTTTTGATAGATAGACCGATGCGCCTCATCAATAATAATCAAATCGAAATGACCTACCCCATAAAAGCGTTGATCCTCCGTTACCCTGCCATCAATCCGATTCATAATAGTCGGGTAGGTTGAAAACACTAAACGAGTACCGTCATCTTCCTTTTGTTCCGTTAAATCAATCGAGGTTAAATGCGGTAAATACTCATTAAACGCATTTTTAGCCTGTGTCACCAACGCATTACGATCCGCTAAAAACAAAACCCGCTTAACCCAGTGACACTTAACCAACATATCCACCAGCGCCGCCGCCGTGCGAGTTTTACCGCTACCGGTCGCCATCACTAACAAACTTTGTCGGGCTCGACTGCGCAATTGACCTTGTTTATTAATGCTGACCGTATTCTCAGCCACCCGCTTAATGGCTTCTAATTGATATGCCCGCCCCGCAATAGCCGTATTGACTTTAAACTCACGTAAATTAGTCCGTGTGGCTCTTCGGTTAATCAATAACTGCAATTCATCTTTGCTGTAAAAGCCCTGCACCTCGCGTTCAGGTGAAAATAAATCATCCCACAAGTAGGTTTCAAAACCATTGCTGTAAAAAATAATAGGTCGTTGCCCGTGCATAGCTTCTAAACAATTGGCATACAGTTCGGCCTGATGCTTACCCTTTTTAGGACTGCTCATCGTCTTCTTGGCTTCAACGACCGCCAACGGCAAACCGTTATCCCCCCACAACACATAATCCACATAGCCCTTACCACTTGGGTTGGTACTGAGTGGCATATCGGTTACTTCATATTCTAAGTCACGACCCTCTTGTAGATGGGTCCAGCCACATTCTTTTAACGATAAATCGATATAACGGCGGCGGGTTTCTGCTTCTGAAACAAGTAGAGGAATAGCCGTGCCGACATCCAGCGATTTTTCTCGTTCGGCTTTTCGTTTGGCGATGTCCAGCCGTTGTTGTTCAAGTTCGGCTTTGAGTGCGGTGTTTTCTTTGGCTAACTGGATTTGAGCCTGTTCTGCCTCACGAAAGGCTTTGTTCTTGAGCTCTAAATCAATGATGAGTTGTTGAAGAGACTGTTGCTGATCGGGCGTCGATGTTTGAAGCGTTGGAATTAAGGCTTCATCAAACACCTGCGTCTCTGGCGTGGTTTTACCGTAGTAAATGGCTAAGAAACGTAAGAATCGAAATAAGTACTTTAAACAGGCTAACGCATCCTGTTCACTAATCCTGGTGCCATGTGCAGCAGCATTACCGGTTTTACGAATTAAATTAAGTTCGGAAAAAAGGGTTCGATTAAAGAGAGCACTAAAGGCCGGCTCATGAATCAAGGTGCTTAAATCAGAACGCCAAGGGCGGGATAGCTTGGCCTCATGATCATAAAGCCAGTTCACCCCGTTTTCAAAGGTGCTTCGGCACAATACCGCCGTTGAAGTGGGAGAGATAAAGGTCAACTTCTCAGCTTCCATAGCATCTGTGAATAGCTGAGGGAAATCCACTTTAATGAAGTCGAAGTTGCTCATGAAGTTTAACCTTTATTGATCTGACATAGTGTGTTGATAATAAATTAATGAAACTCAGACAGTAAGGACTCAATCATTACCTCAAGTTCCGGTAAATCACGCTCAATCGTTCTCCATACGATTTCCAGATCGACCTTGAAATATCCATGAGCAAGTGCATTACCCAAAAAGGCAATTTCATCAATATCTTCGATATATCGCTGTATACGACTAATGGCCTCTAAAATATGCTTAAGGTAATCAATTAACCTTTGTTTATCTTTGCTCATAAAGGAATTGATTCATTCAGGACTTGGTCTCGGAATGAGTCAGGCAAGGCATTGGGCGTGACCACATCGACATTAATACCTAGCAGATTTTTTAACTCAAGACGGATTGCACCTATATCCATTAAGGATGTGTAGGGTGTAGGTTCTACCAATAAATCAAGGTCACTGGTTTCAGTGTCTTCATTACGGATGACTGAACCAAACACTCGTGCGTTGGTTGTATGGTGAGCTAAAACAATGGCTTTAATTTGCTCGCGGTATGTATTTAAAGCTGTTGAAGGACGCATGTTATTCAATCAAATTGGTATATGCAAATACTCTAGCTCTCATAACAGTCTTCGCGGACAAATTTGTCTGCTTTGAAACGGCCACGATATTTTGTCAACGTAACTAGGGCAATTTCACGACGTATTCGTTCTTCTTAGACTTGTTTAGCTATTAAACTTTCAGCAAAACTAAACACTTCGCAAGCAGTTTGTTCGGGTAGCGCTTTAACTGCTTCATAAATTCTTTCTGCAATATTCACTTTGGGTTACCTCTATTTATTAAGCCAATTAAATTCTATTTTCATACAAATCAGCGATAGGGAAGCATAGATCATAATCATTCCATTCTAAATCACCGCCATCGACTTCAAACTTCGCAAATTCTTCAGGTGCCAAATACTTTCTGATTAATGGGTTAAGTGACTTTGTAAGAAATGGTTTGAAGTCAACCACCTGACTGGATTGGTCATTAAACACCAACTTTAGCTTGTAATCATCAATTTGGCTCACTTGTTCAATGCTAAGCACTTGATAATCTGCAATCATTTGATTCTCCTCTCTATATTTTCACAAGGAATTGATTTATGCCGGAACTTCACAAATAGGCATCAAGTTAAGACGTTGAGCGCGACGCGCAAATCTTCGATCATCAAATGTCAAAAAAGTACTGCAAGCGCTAGATGCTGCTAAATGTAATGCATCAGGAAACTCAAGGCCCGCACGGCACCATGCGATAGCAGTTTGGAGCGAAAATTCATCCTCAATAATAATATTGGGTAAGCCTTGTAGATGTTCAAAAACAGTCATGACTTGTTCAGGTAAAAAGCTAAACTTATCGGATTGTGTTAAAACCCAAAAAAGCTCAAAGAGCACCGTTTTTGTTACAAACAGCTTAGGCTCATCTCTTAATAGCCGCAAAGCGAGGGGCGATTGCAAAACATCGTCTTGAGCATAGTAGCGTACTAAGATATTAGTATCGACCGATTTCATAAAGATTGCGCCGCGCCCTTGGCTATAGCCTCGTCCATCTCTTCTAAGGTTACGGTCGATCCTGTATAAGCTAAGATTTTTGGACCTGCGTCAACTTGTGAGACTTTATTTGTTTTTACAGGCCGCATGATGATTGCATCGCCTTGGCGTTCAAAAGCCAATTCAGTACCTGGTTTTAAACCCAGCGCATGAATCAGATTTTCAGGTATGTGGACATCGCCATAAACGGATAAGGTGGGCATGTGCTTACTCTAGTAATAGTTTAAGTGTGCGTAGAATATAACATAAAGCTGTTAAGTGGTTAACTCGCCTTTAAAAGCTCGCTGGAGCAGGCTGTTAAATAATGCTTCTGACTTATCTAGGCTGGCTACTGCTAGTTGTTTTTGGGCTTCTATGTCTTGAATGCGTTCCGCAAATTGGTTTTGTAGGCTAATGGGTGGAAATGGAAATTCTAAATCATTTAGAACACCTGTATTCATATGAGTAAATGAACCATCAGATCCTGTTTTTATTCGCCCGACCTTACTAGCAAAATATTTCATTAGTAATACAAAAAATATTGGTAACACTATATTTTTATCTAATCTTAATCTGATCAAGTTTGTACTTATAATAGCCTTTTTGTAGCTATCTGGAACAACGCACATTTTGCCAACTGTCCCCGCCCTAGAAATGATAATGTCACCACTTAGAGTTGAGTAAATCTGAAGAGATAAATATTTTTCTTCGGTAATAAAAAGACATTTATCATAAACAAAACTGGAATTTTGAATATTATCCATAATCCAAACAGGTACCCCTTGATCGATATATTCAAACTTTTTTAAAGCACTTCCAAATGGACCGCATTTTGTACCTTCCTTAATATTTATATATGCAGTGCTAAGCTTAGATATTGGAAAGTTATGTGGATTAGCAACCGGATCACCGAACATTTCCAAAAACAAAGACTGGCTAAGGACAGAGTATTTTTCAATCAGTTGTTGGTCTTTTTGTCTTAGGTTGTCTGCTGCATCTAATATACTGGCAATCTTTTGCTGTTCTGGTAGAGGTGGCAGAGGGATTTTAATTTTCTCAAGAGTCCCATTGTTGATAATTGGTACAACAGCATTGTTAGCAAAATGCTGTATAACCATTTTATTATGTCTAAACCAATAATATAAGAAATTAACATCTGTAGTACTGTTTGGCTTAATTCCAGTGATTTGTTGATTAGCAGAACAATCTTGCGTTGTAATACCTAACTTTCCAATATCGCCTATACATGCAACCAAAAGCGTTCCGGCAGGAAAGTAAGTGGCTTTTTTATCTATAAATGCTAATTCTGTTAAGCTTCTATTAGATATTCCTAAATATTTTTCTTTATCAAGATCTCCTGGGGTAAACCATTGGACTTTACCGTTAAAGTATTTAACCTCTTGAGTTGGTGGCGTCTTACCTGTTCGAATAAATTCAGAAATACTTTTTAAAGTTGAGGTTGAACTCATCCCAACAACTCCTTCAATACCTTTAAAGCCTGCCCTCTTTCCAAATCCAACCGCTCAATATCTGCAATGATCTTCGCCGGTGCCTCATACCCCACTTCTTCATAAACAATTTCTTTATAGCGATTAATACTCAAATCCCAGTCATTGGCTTTAATCTCTGCCAGTGGCACTAAGAAGCTTTTCTCAGTCCGCGCACGATCTTGCTCTAACTCACGCTGAGCAAAACGGCTCACAATATCCGGTATATTACTCGCGGCAATGGGACTACGTTTATCATCCAGGCTATAACCATCGGCCTGCATGTCATAAAACCAGACTTTATCCGTGCCGCCGTTATTGGTCTTGGTGAAAACCACAATAGCGGTACTCACACCCGCATAGGGTTTAAACACACCACTGGGCATGGAGATAATCGCCTCAAGTTTGTGTTTACTGAGCACCGTTTCGCGTAATTGTTTATGCGCATTGGATGAACCAAACAGCACGCCATCAGGAATAATCACCGCACAGCGACCGCCTATCTTTAACATGCGCAGTATTAAGGCCAGAAACAATAATTCGGTCTTTTTGGTTTTAACGGTTTTCAGTAACGAGCTTTCTACGCTGTCATAATCCAGAGAGCCTTTAAAGGGCGGATTGGCTAGTATCAAACTGTATTGATCGCGCAGTTCGGCATTGGCTTCACTTAGGGCATCCCGACCCATTAAGTTTGGGTTTTCAATGCCATGCAGTTGTAAGTTCATGGCACCGATGCGTAACATGGTGCTATCAAATTCTAGGCCCGTAAACATAGCATTGTTGTAGTGGGTTCTAAAAGTTTGATCATTAAACCAGTCGGGGTGTTTCTCATGCACATACTCACCCGTTGCCACCAGAAAGCCGGCACTGCCGCAGGCCGGATCACACACGGTATCTTCTTGAGTCGGTTGCATGATATCGACCATCATTTTAATGATATGCCGTGGGGTTCTAAATTGGCCGTTAGTACCGGCGGTGGCTATTTTAGACAGCAGATATTCATAAAGATCGCCTTTGGTATCTCTATCATCCATCTGGATTTTATCGATCATCTGCACGACTTGATCTAACAATCTAGGCGTGGGAATCATAAAGGTCGCCCCTTTCATGAAGCGAGCAAACACACCGACGTCGCTACCGAGCTGTTTCATGTGTTCAAAGGTGGTGAGATTTTCGCTATCGGCTTGCGGTTGGGTAAACAGCGCGAATAAGGATTCTGGGTCTAGGTGCTTAAAGGTATGCCAGCGAAACTTTTTATGGGCTTCTGTATAAATAGGGTTTTGTAGGCTGGTTCCGATAAGATTGGCTTTCTTTTCGGCTAACAGTTGTTGTTCATCAAGTCTGCGTAGAAAGAGTAGAAAGGTAAATTGCTCAATTACGGTGAGTGGATTACTAATGCCCCCTGTCCAAAATGCTTCCCATATTTTATCGACTTGGCTTCTGAGTTCACCGGTGATCATGCTGTCCCTTTAAGATTATCGCGTTACGCGGAGGTGTGTAGTGGCTATAAGGTGTATTGTGCCATTACATGAGGGTTTATGCCCATTAAAATCCTTGTTGACTAATTGGCATACTACTTTATCATGACTACAATTGTAGTAAAGTGGAGTATTAATATGACAATACCTGTAAGAATTGACGAAGCGCTTTATGTCGCTGCCAAAAATGAGGCTCAGGCTGAACATAGAACAATAGCCGGTCAAATTGAGTTCTGGGCAAAAGTCGGTCGTGCCGCACTTGATAATCCAGATCTACCGGTTAGTTTTATCGCTGAGTCTTTAATCTCAATGGCAGAACCCAGAAATCAAGCCACGCCTTTTGTGCCTCGTAGTAAAACAAATTGATTAATATGACCTACCAAGTCTTCCAGACTACGAGATTTGGCAGGCAATACAAAAAAACTACAGCATAATGTTGCATGCGATGTTGATGGTGCGGTCAGTGAAGTAGCCAACAATCCGTTGTTAGGTGAAAAAAAGAAAGGTGAGCTTGCTAATCTTTATGTCTATAAATTCCACAGCCAAAATCAATTATATCTTTTAGGTTATACGCTTGATGATGCTGTTCGCTTTGTTTATCTTGAAGCGATTGCCACTCATGAAAATTTCTACCAAGATTTAAAACGAAAGTAAACCGACTTAATATTCCGCGTTTTTTAAACTTCACATTAAATCGTATCAGCGAAACTTGTTGTGTTCTTCCATGAAAATAGGATTTTGGATACTAACTCCCACTAGATTGGCTTTCTTTTCGGCTAACAGTTGTTGTTCATCGAGTCTGCGTAAGAAGAGTAGAAAGGTGAATTGCTCAATAACGGTGAGTGGATTACTAATGCCCCCTGTCCAAAATGTTTCCCATATTTTATCGACTTGGCTTTTGAGTTCAACGGTGATCATGCTGTCCCTTTAAGATTATCGCGTTACGCGGAGGTGTGTAGTGGCTATAAAACTTATATTATGAAGATAACATCCAATAATAGATTTTTTATAAAATTAATTAGGATTTAAAAATGACTACTGAGCAAACGCATAACCTACGTTCAAAAATCGAATCTTTGGCAGCCAATAATGTAACGATTAGACATCTGATAACTGAGCATCGTATTCAATCAGAACGCTCATGGGAGGATACGCTCAGCATGATGGTCATTCTTTTAGCTGAAAAAGAAGCTAAATTGATGTTGCGTGTTAAGGAATTGACCTCTCAAAATTTACCTTAGTTACCAATTTTAAATACCGAATAAGTCATTAAATGGTATTGTCGAATGATAGATTTGTGCCATGAGCAGCCAGTCGCGATTGATGGATTTGTAGCATTTTATTAGGACTAATGATGATATATCGCATCTTGATTTTTTGTATGGCACTATTGAGTTGTTCAGCAGTTGCTCAAGATATGATAACTATAAGTCTATCAGGGTGTTATCTTTTCTCAGTGATGGCGATGAGGTAACACCCTAGAATCGGCAGTAAAAACTATTCCGGCAGACAAAGTTCCCATGTGGGCTTAAGGCGTGTAAAAATTTCTATTCCTTCAAGTTCGCGACGCAAGAAATTCCACCGTGCCAGATCAAACGAATCCCGATACAAATACGCAACCCAATCCGCCAATAACACTGCGGCGTAAGTCTCGGCATCATTAGAATCGCAGATAGAAAGACCTGCACTGTGCAGATACCCGGCTTCAATAATGGCCTCATCATAGCCCCAGCGATGTAATGCAACCGCTGCTGTGCCAGCCCGTAATGTGGTATCTTCGGGCAGACTCAATTCTGCAGCCGAAGCAATAGGATCGAGTGTTGTAGGCAACTCGGAAAATTTAACGTTGGTAAACAACGCTTGAATGTGCGCAGCTAGTTCTGGTGTATTCGCCGCATGCCAGAAGTTAAAGACCACTGTTTGTCTCAGCTGGGTCACCTCAGTAACGCCATGATATGAATCGACGTGCAGTATAAAGCCAAAGGCTTTGTTGTATTCAGGATTAACACTGAAAACCACTTCACTCATCGGCGATGAGAATAATTCCAGAACACCACCATGTTCAGCTTGCCATTCCTTATTGAGCTGCACAACCAGTCGAACAAGCTCATAGCCCAATAGTGGCCGGTCGCTGTGTATACCAATGACTTGTCCTGGTAGCATGTGTTGAGCTGTGACCAAAACACGATTCACAAGTGGCAAACCTGTCATCTCGCGCATTCTACCGAGCACTTCCATCTGAAACGTTGCTGGAATATTCTCGGTCACGTCCCGAAGTGAGCACCGATAAAATGCACCATCCCGATGTTGCCACTCACCCTCTAGCAAAAATAAAGCCTCAAGCGCTGCACACTGCTCTTCAGAGAATGCAGAATTAACATAAAAAAAGGGGAACGGACTATCGTGGTGGTTGGGCTGCGAGAGCAAAGGCTAAACTCCTACATAGATGATCTGCTAACGTTGTATTAATTTAGAATTGTATAATCTTTACACCACTCGATGCTACTGGAATCATTTTTATGCTATTAGCGTTGCCGATTCTAGAGCATGTTAGCTATTTTAGGGGCAAAAAGCTTGAATACTCTTATCACCAATAGCATAATGAATTTAACTTAAATAAATTGAGAGTAACGATTAATGAAATTGGCAGATGTAGTGCAAGAATGGCTCAACAGACTAGAGTGGGATGATACCGTTAAGCAGGATGAAGAAAACCAGACTTCTTCGCTGAACGTTATTCTGTCCATTAAAGATCAAGGCTTTAACCTCTGGTTTGAAACAGATGAAAAGAAAGAGTGGTTACGTTTATTTCTTTATGCGCCGTTTCAAGCTTTATCACACAAATTTGAAGACGGTATTCAATTATTTAATCGTATTAACGCGAGTCGTCGTTTTGGTGCCATTTGCTTATTGGATGATGGTCGTATTGTATTTCGCCATACTGTCGATGTTGAAAACACTCAGCCTTCAGTTGACATGATTGATAATATGCTGGGTCAAGCCATTAAGCTTTATGAAACCTGGTTTAATGAAATTTCTTCGATTGCACTGACTAATAAAACGGCTCAAGAAGTATTCGATGAACTGGATAAAACATCAGAAATTAAAGAGGGAGAGGAAGCATGAGACTTGCAGATAAAGTTCAGGAATGGTTAGACACGAATGGTTGGGAGGATCAAATAGACTATAATGAAGCTGAGCAATTATCACAATTAAATATCCGTTATGGTATCAATGATCAATTATTTGATTTGTGGATCGAAACAGATGAGAAAAAAGACTGGTTAAATTTGTTTTTATCTTTTCCCTTTAAAGTAAACCCAAGCAAGCTAAAGGATTGTATTGAATTACTCAATTTAATTAACCGTCAATCATTTATTGGTGGTTTGATTGTACTGCCCGATAGAAACATTCAATTTCATCATGCCATTGATGTTGAAAATACCGAGCCATCAATTGAGATGATTCAGAATATGTTAAATTCAGGCGCTGATATTATTAACGTCTGGTTTGAGGAAATTGCCGCTGTTGCTTTAACCAGAAAAACAGTTCAAGAAGTTTTTGATGAGTTAGAAGCTCTTTCTGTTGAAGAAGAAAGGCTATAAACGTTATCCTTATGCCCGTGAATAAAAGGCCAGGCTCATGAAAAATAGTGTTATTCGAACTGTTTGTAATATTGCTTTTCTTGCTGTGATTATTCAAGTTTCAGGATGTGTTGAAAATATTCGGGAGGCGTCATCCGATACTATCGCAGGTAGCATAAAACATATTTCAATACCCGATAAACAGAATTTGACCTGGTTTGCTCCCGAATTAAAGGTGAGTAATTATCGTACTTTATTTTATGGTTACGACACGGTTGAATATCGTTTGGCTGGATCGGAAGATACAAAAAAACAGATGAACGACGGTTTCCGCTTATTGATCGAAGCCAAATATGGTGGCAACGTTCGACATTATACTTTCGCCAGATTATCTGATGGGTCAACGCATGAAATTATTAATTACCAACATGATACTGAACAATGCAAGATCTACAACAGTTTGATATCGTCCTGCTTGTATCGAGATCGGTTTAGTATAAAGTTATCTCGATCTGATTTAGAAAATGCGGGTGCCGTCGGCCTGAAACTCTTTTTAACTTCCGGAGAGCAGAATTACGAATCTATTGATCTGCCTTCGAATTATATTCATGGATTTCTAAAAGCAATCGCACTAAAAACTGATCATTGATTTACTTAAGGTCTATATTCGGTAATCCTAACAGGTATAGTCCCTTTATAGTAAATGGGTTAATTAAACAAATAGTTAAGCGTGAAGACCGTTTCATGTTTTTATTCTTGCTTGCTTTATTCATCCATATCCCTATAATTGAAAGCTGCTTTCAGGTTCCATCAGATAGTTAAATCTAATGGTTAAACGGGAAGTCGGTAAGGTTTTAACCGAGTCCGACGCTGCCCCCGCAACGGTATATAAGTAAAGGATCATCGTTACGCCACTGTGTATAAACATGGGAAGGTGATGATTCAGGTTAACGCCACTTATAAGCCCGGAGACCGGCCCGTCAGCATATTCGCAACAGCGGAGGGCTGTTTGGCGGTGTGTTTGCGTGCGGTCGTGCGTCTCATCTTCTATTGTCCTCTGTTGTTATTCTTAAACTCTATGCGCGGGCGGCGCAGAGGACACTATGCAAAAAGTTTTAATAAGCTCCCTATTGCTTGCGGGTTTTAATACCCCGTTACAGGCTCAAGATAACATTCCAGATAATACCCTCGAACTTCCCAATATGGTGGTGACAGCCACGCGAACAGAGACGCCTGAAACCGAAGTGGCGAGTGCCATTACTGTGATAACAGCGGAGGATATTGCGGCTAAACATCTGACGACTGCAGCCGATGCCTTAAGGACTGTTCCCGGTATCGATGTGATTAGATCCGGTGGACCTGGGCAGCCGACAGCAGTTTATCTTCGCGGTGCAAATGCCAATCACACCTTGGTGCTGGTCGATGGTGTAGAGATGAATGATCCTTCGAGTCCGGACGGTGCTTTTGATTTTGGAAACCTTCAGACAGATAACATAGAACGGATTGAGGTGGTTCGCGGTGCGGCCAGTGCGGCTTATGGCTCCGATGCAATAGGAGGGGTTATCAATGTGATTACCAAAAAAGGTAAAGGCGCAGCTAAATATACAGGCACTGCCGAAGGCGGTTCTTATGATACCTGGAAAACCACGGGTGCAGTTTCCGGTAGTACTGAGCGTGTTAATTACAGTCTGGATGCCTCAAGGTTGGAGACGGCTGGATTTTCTAGCGCCGATAAGAATATGGGTAATCTTAATCCCAATGGACATACCAATACCACGGTGAGTGGTCGTTCAGGTGTTAAAGTCACCGATAATCTGGATTTAGGTGTCACACTTCGTTATAACGAGGGTAAAACATCGTATGATGATTGTGGCGGTGTTAATTGTGATAATACGGCTAATCATAATACCTTCAATGAGTTATTTACTCGCGGTTTCGGGCATCTTAAATTGTTTGATGGTCTTTGGGAGCAAACCGTGGGTGCAGCTTACAGTCGTACAGATAGAAATAATGTCAATGTGTTTAGTTTTGCTGCACCGAACAGTTTTAATAGTACTTCGGCTAATTTGGGTGAAAAGGTTAAATTGGATTATCAGAATGTGTTTAATGTTCATAAATCCAATACGCTAACGTTGGGTGTAGAAGAAGAGGCGGATAGTTTAAGCACTTCGTCGGCATCTCCTGATCCTTACGGATACAATGCATCGATTCCACTGAAGACCATGAATACAATCAGTGGCTATTTACAGGACCAGATAAAGCTGTTTGATCGGTCTTTTACAACCCTGGGTGTCAGGCATGATGATAACAATCGTTTTGGTGGTCATGAAACCTGGCGGGTTAATGAACTCTATGTGCTTAAAGAGACAGGGACTCGATTAAAAGGCAATTATGGGACTGGTTTTAAGGCCCCTACACTGAATCAACTTTATGACACCATTTATGGGGCTGGTAATCCCAATTTAAAGCCCGAGACCAGTGTTAACTGGGATGCAGGGGTGGAACAGGATTTTTTTCGAAAAAAGGTGATAACCGGTGTTAGTTATTTCAATAATAACTTTAATAATTTAATCCAGTATCTGAGTGTGCCGCCTTATACAAACAGTAATGTCAGTCGGGCTAAAACAAGCGGACTGGAAACATTTATGGAAGTGCATCCCTTAACTGATCTGACATTAAGAGGGGCTTATACCTATCAGCAAACCCTTAATATGAACACAGGGAATCAGTTATTGCATAGGCCTAGAGATAAGGCGAGTTTTGATGCAGATTATCAATTTCTTGAAAAGGCCCATGTTCATTTGAATGTGTTAATGGTGGGCCAGAAAGCGGATACGGCATATATATCTTATGCATCGGTGCCGGTGGCCGTTGCGGGTTATACGCTAGTTAATCTTGCGGGGAGTTATGATATTAATAAAAACTTACAAGTGTTTAGTCGTATTGATAACGTTTTAAATAAGCAATATGAAGATGTTTATGGTTATGGCACATCCGGTGTGGCTGGTTATGGTGGTGTAAAAGTAAGCTTTTAACCTTATTGATTTAATCTACTCAATAGTTATGTTAAAGTTGCCTAGGTCATGTAGCTAATTAAATAGGCTTAATATCTAGGCAGTTGCAGGTCTAATAAGAATAAAAAATAATAACTATAACGAGGATTACATTAATGAAATTATTAAAAAGCGCTGTTGCAGCGACAACCTTGACTTTGTGTTTAGGTTCCTTTCCAGCCTCAGCCGAAGTCTGTTTAGGTATGGCCTGTATGTATAACAGAATGACGCCTGTTCAAGGTATTGATGCCACTATTGGTCAAATTACTGCGGCATTAAAAGAAATTCAGTTAATTAATACAGGCGGCGCAGCACATCATGGCGAAGGGGGGGATGAGATTATCATCGGTTATATCAAGGAAGCATTAAAGTTAACAAAAGAAATCAACGCCAACGATAAACTCGATCGTAATCGTAACCGTGCAAACGATTATTTGAAAAAAGCCCGGACCTCTGTTCAAGGGGGGGATTTAAATTTGGCATCTGAACAACTTGTTCAAGCCGAAAAGCGTTTTACAGAACTTAAAGGAATGATAGATTTAACACAGGCTGATAGAGTGTCCCAACAGACCAATCTGTTAAATCGCATTCTGGATACCCCTGACCCCGCAGCGGGTGCAAGGGCTGGAGCTATAAAGTAATAGCCAGGAAATAATTAATTTTTTTAATACAGTCTGTCAGTTTCAATACTGGCAGACTGTCCGTAGGCTAAGGAGATAGTCTAGGGTATTCTGCCAGTTACAAGATTAGACGGGTAACTTGAAACCTTTATCCCTGAATAATCGCAAACAACAATTAACCACATCCCGGTCGTAGGCTGTATCAATACCTCTTTCGATTTCAGCGAGTGCGGCCTCAAGTCCCCGTCCAGGTCGATAGGGGCGGTGCGATGACATAGATTCAATAACATCGGCCACTGCGACTATGCGTGCTTCCAAAAGAATTTCATCACCTATCAATCCATTTGGATAACCTGAGCCATCAATGCGCTCATGATGTTGCAATGCTATCTGCGCAACCGGCCATGGAAATCCAACATCTTTCAGGACATCATAGCCAGCTTTAGGGTGCTGTTTAATTAACATGAACTCAATAGGACTCAGTTTTCCGGGTTTACCAAGAATCTCAAGTGGAATGCTCATCTTGCCCAAATCATGTAGGTGTCCACCTACTTTTAAGCCTTCAATACAATGAGAATCCAGTCCCATTTCAGTTCCAATCGCCACAGAAATTTCAGCAACCCGCTCTTCATGCCCTACAGTATAGGGGTCACGCATTTCACTGAGGGTAGTCGCTAAGCCCACTGTCCTCATGAACATGATTTCCAGTTGGGATGTATATTGCTTAATTAATTCTTCCTGTTCTTTTCTATACTTGAGCTCACGCATCAAGTTTACTGTATTCACAGAAAGCTTTTCATAAAGAGCGAGTATCAGGTCGACTAATACTTTTGTTTCACCTCCCAAGCGTTCCTTGCCTTTAGTTTTTGCATCTTCAATTGACAGCCCGGATTTAACAAAAAAAAGAACAGCCGCCATATAACGGTCATTTTCAAGGATGTGAATTGCAAGCCATTGGGTAAGAAAAGAAAGTAACCCTTCGATAATGTTGTCTTCAGATCCTGAAGCAATTTGTTCTTTGGTTTGAGAAATCGTTTCTACAAAACTGTCATGCGATTTTTTGTGCTCTAGTTCAAGACGGTCCTGAGGAAGGTATTGGTGCCAAACACTTTCCTCTGCCTGAAAATGGAAAACAGTATAGTCGACCAACTCATCCAATATATTATTTAATGCTGGGAAATCAGTCTGGAAAGCAAT
The DNA here is from genome assembly GCA_903866825.1 of uncultured Methylococcaceae bacterium. GTDB lineage: Bacteria > Pseudomonadota > Gammaproteobacteria > Methylococcales > Methylomonadaceae > Methylobacter_C. The sequence goes on along the minus strand of CAIPPE010000123.1, from coordinate 13,721 downwards.
ATGGCTGGCTAATTGGTTTAATATCTTAACCAGTACCTTATGTTGCTCATCGATAATTTCAATACCTATATTGAAATTATCGTTCCAGGGAAAAATATCTATTGCACTCAAACAAGAACCCATTTTGAAAAAATAGTAAAAATGCCAATGGCTTTTGGAAGTGATTATACATGATTTGATAAAAGGTCCTGATCGAAAAGAACCTAAGGTTGAAATAAAGCCTTTAAATTGGTTTTTTAGAACCTTTTAATCGTGATAAATACGGTTATTGTTTGGCCTGTATTGGCGTAATCTATTGAAAATAAAATAATTTTTAATTATGGCATAAAACTGGCTTTCTTTTCATGTAAGGCCACATCAGTATTGTTAAGGCCCTGTACATTCCATTTTATGAGGACTTAAGCTATGAGCGATTTATCTAAAGATATTTTTATTGGGGGACTATTTGTAATGGGTCTGGTTGGGTTTATTTCAGGTGAATTTATTATTTCATCCCTATTTTTCGCAACTGCGGCGATAGCTAGCAATGCTAAAGTAAGTCGTAATGACATGAAACCGGGTCTATTCTCATGGGGTGAATTTAAATAAGGCAAAGAATATGAAAATTATAATAAGTATTTTGGTTATGGTTTTATTTATTTCTGGCTGTGATAGTGATGGTTTATTAGAAAAAATAGGTTTTAAAGAACAAATAACAACGGTTATTCAAAAGAGGAATGAGCTTGTTTACATCCCTAATAGTGAGGAACCTTTTACAGGTAAATACCAAACTTTTTATCCGAATGGTCAGAAAGAGAGTGAAATAAGTTTTAAAAAGGGTAAGGAGGACGGGCTTTCAACAGGGTGGTATGAGAATGGACAGAAAGCTAATAATACCCGTTACAAAGATGGAAAACGTAACGGTATAACGACTGAATGGGACCAAAACGGGGCAAAAGAAAGTGATACCAATTATGAAGATGATAAGGTCAGTGGCTTGACTACTCGGTGGTATGCAAGTGGAAATAAAGAGAGTGAAATAAATTACAAAGATGACAATCAGATCGGATTAGCTATCGAATGGTATGAGAATGGAAATAAGGAAAGCGAAATAACGTTTAAAGATGGAAAGGAAAATGGATTAGCCACTCGTTGGTATGAAAACGGAGTGAAGGAAAGTGAAATAAATTATATCGATGGTAAGAAAAATGGATTGGCTACTGAGTGGTATGAAGATGGAAGTAAAGAAAGTGAAATAACTTATGTCGATGACCAGAAAAACGGATTAGCAACAGAGTGGCAAGAAGACGGTAGGAAAGAGAGTGAAATATTTTACAAAAATGGGGAGAAAGGTAGTCAAATAAACTACGAAATTGAAGGCCCCCCTAAAGGTTATGGTCAACCCGATTTGGGAGTTTGACAGGTAACTAAAAAGTAACAGCAAAGTTTTTATGGGTGTCTTACAACACCCATAAAAATGGCTAGCTAATCTGAGATCTGATCAGTTTAGAGCTAAGCTACTGCCACCCACCCCCCAGAGATTTATATAGATCCACCATCGCAATAACCTGTTTCTGTTTGGTTTCAATGAGCTCTCGTTTAGCTTCTAATGCATCCCGTTGAGTTAATAACACTTCCAGATAGTCGGCACGAGCGGATTTGAATAACTGGTTAGCTACATCGATGGATTGAACGAGAGTGTCTACCTGCTTTCTCTTAAGGCCATAGTTTTTATCCAGGTTATCTATATTTGAAAGTTGGTTGGCCACTTCAGCATAAGCGTTAATAATGCTTTGCTCGTATTCATAAGCCGCCTGAATCTGCTTAACATTTGAGTTCTTATACTCTGCAATGATGGCGTTTTTATTGACTAGTGGAGCTACTAAATCCCCCGCTATTGAAGCAGCTAAGGACTCAGGAGTATTGATCAGATATTTAAGTGCGAAAGATTCAAATCCTACTCCAGCTTTTATGCCAAGGGAGGGATAGAAGTTAGCTCTGGCTACGTCAATATTTAATTTTGCCGCCGATAGTTCAAGCTCGGCTTTCCTGATATCTGGCCTGTTTTGTAGCAGTTGTGATGGAATACCTGCCTGGATAACTTTAGGTTTGATATCCATAAAACCAGAGGTAGCTCGCTGGATAGGCTGTGGTGTCCGTCCTAACAGATAGTTGATTCGATTTTCTGTCACCGTAATCTGTTGCAGTATTTCAAATTTTCTGCTCTGGTTTTTAGCTACTTCCGCTTCGTAACGTTTGACAGCTAGGGTTGTTGTTCTTGCAAACAGCAATAATTGCTTTACCATCTCCAAGCCATTTTGCTGAATGCTAATATTTTGATTTAAATTCTCAAGCTGATTGTCCAAAGCTATGAGTTCATAGTACGAGCGTGCAACTTCAGCAACCAGATTAGTGATTAAAAAGTTCTTACCTTCAGTGGAGGCCATGTATTCCAGCACAGCTACTTGCTTTGCATTTCTCAGCTTCTTCCAGATATCAATTTCCCAGGTTGAAAAGAGTCCAAACTGATAATCACCCAACATAGTAGGGAATGCCTGACCATTGGGTAATTGCAGGCTATTCTCAACGGCACCATTTCGGGTATACATCGCGGTTTTATCACCACCTGCACCGGTGCCAAAATTAACAAAGGGTAAATACGCACCTTTACGTGCCTGAATCTCATTTTCTGCAACGCTAATACGCTGCATCATCATATTGACTTCTTTGTTGTTGGCGACCGCCGTATCAATCAAGCTTGATAAATGTGGATCTTCGAAAAATTCTTTCCACTTTACCTTGGCCGAATTGGTCTGATCTGAAAGGGCCGATTTAAAGCTATCAGGAAGATGAGTGTCTGCATTTTTTTGAGTCAATTCCGGGATACCGCAGGCTTGTAAAATAATCCCCATTACACCTAATAACACAATATGAAACATTTTAGTCATAATCGTTTTCATCCCCTGAAGCGTAGTGATAAGTTTCTGTTAAAGGATCAAGATCTTCATTTTTAACTAAGGATTTACCTTCTATCATTTTCGCAAAAATATAATAAAGTCCTGGAATAAGGACGACCCCAAATACGGTACCGAATAGCATTCCGCCCAAGGAAGAGGTGCCTATCGTTCTATTACCGACAGCGCCGGCACCCGTTGCCATTGCCAAGGGTACCAGACCGGCAATAAAAGCAAAGGAGGTCATCAAAATTGGACGAAACCGTGCTTTTGCTCCGGCAATTGCCGCATCTTTAACGGACATGCCTTGGCCTTGTTTTTGTACGGCGAATTCAACAATCAAAACTGCATTCTTGCCAAGTAAACCAATGAGCATTACCATCCCCAACTGGGAATAGACATCGTTGGCAAGGCCCAATGTTTTCAGCAGGAAGAAAGCCCCGAAAATTCCGGGAGGCAGCGAAAATAGAACAATTAACGGCAAGATAAAGCTTTCGTATTGTGCGGCTAACACCAGATACACAAACAGGATAACAACCACGAAGATCTCGATCGCTTCAGTCCCCCTTTTAGCTTCATCAAACGACAAGCCTTCCCAGGCGATATCAAAGCCTTTAGGTAACACTTCAGCAGCGACTTCCTGTATCGCCTTGATGGCGTCGCCAGTGGTATAACCGGTAGCTGGCTCGGCACGGATAGCGGCCGAGTTATAGAGGTTATAGCGAGTGATTTCGTTAGGTCCCTGTTTTTTCTCCATGGTCATAAAGGCTGAGTACGGAACCATGTCGCCTTTGTCATTTTTTACATAATAATTCAACACGTCCTCAGGAAAGCGTCGGAATTCAGGCAGCGCTTGTGCATACACCTTAAAGAAGTTATTGAAGCGAATGAAACCTTGCTCGTAAGTACTACCGATCATGATGTCCAAATTATTCATGGCCTTTTCGATAGAAACCCCTTTTTGCATGGCCAGTTTATTATCGATTTTGAGTTCGTATTGTGGATAATTGGCTGCATAAAAAGTAAATAAACCGGTCAGCTCCTTGCGTTTGCGGAGCGCATCCATGAGCGTATGGTTAATTTTATCGAACTCGAAATAATCCGTGTCTATGGTTTTATCCAATAACCGAAAGGCTAAACCGGAAGCCGCCCCATAACCCGGTACTGCAGGGGGTTGAAAGTACTCGATGACTGCGCCCATATCATGGGTTTTTTCTTCGAGTTCATGAATTACATCCAGAACGGAATGTTTACGCTCTGACCAGTCTTTCAAGTTGATGATACAGGTGCCGGCATTCGAACCCCGTCCTTCGGTGAGGACCTCATAACCAGCCAAGGAAGAAACCGATTGCACGCCGTCAATTTTTTCGGCTATTACCTCCAGCTCGCGTGCCACTTTGTTGGTCACCTCTATGGTTGAGCCGGGCGGTGTCTGGATAATCGCATAAATCATACCTTGGTCTTCGCCGGGAATAAAACCGGAAGGTAGGGTTAGACTGACCGAATAAATACCAAAGCAAAACCCACCCAAAACCAAAAAAGTTACCAAACGCCGCATAATGACGAAGTTAAGGATTTTAATGTATCGCCCCGTGACCTTTTCAAAAACGGTGTTGAAGGCATCGATGAACATGCTGATTGGTGTTCTGCGTTTGTGGTGTCCATGTGTGTTTTTAAGGATCATCGCACATAACACAGGAGAAAGTGATAAGGCCACAACCGCCGAAATAACAATAGAAGACGACATGGCGATAGCGAACTGCCGATAAAATACCCCCACCGGTCCTGACATAAAGGCAATAGGAATAAACACGGATACCATAACTAAGGTTATAGCAACAATGGCACCGCCGATTTCGCCCAATACTTTTTTCGAAGCGACATAAGGGGTCACGTTTTCAGCTTCCATTTTTGCATGTACGGCCTCGACCACTACAATTGCATCATCTACCACGATACCGATGGCCAGCACCAAGGCAAATAAAGTAATCAGGTTGATCGAAAGTCCGAACGCTGACATGACAGCGAAGGCTCCGACCAGCGAAACGGGTACTGCGAGGATCGGGATCAAGGTGGAGCGCCAGTCGCCCAGGAAAACAAACACGACCAGGGAGACCAGTACGAAAGCTTCAGCCAAGGTGTGCAGAACTTTTTCAATAGATGCATCCACGAACCGGGATACATCGTAGTTGATTTCGTAGTCCATACCTTCCGGGAAAGTTTTTTTCAATTCTTTCAGTTTTTCTTTAACGTCTTCTATAACCTTGCTGGCATTAGTACCGTAATTCTGTTTAAGTACAATTGAAGCAGAAGGGAATGAATCCTTATCAGAATAAATATTATAGAACTCACTGTTTAAATCGACCTTTCCAATGTCTTTAATGCGTAAGATCTCGCCATTCGGGTTAGCCCGGATAATAATGTCCTCATATTCTTCCGGTTTGCTGAAGCGGCCTTTATATATCAGCACATATTCTTTGGATTGGGCAGCCATACCGGTACTTTGGCCTAGTCGACCCGCCCGCCCAATAATACTTTGACTTGAAATGGCATCCATCACTTCATCTACCGAAACGCTATAGGCCCGCATCCGGTCAGGATTCAGCCAAATCCGCATTGCATATTGGCGAGCGCCTAATATGGTTGCCTGGGCGATACCAAATATGCGCTGAATTTCCGGAAGTACATTGACGTAAGCGTAATTGAATAAAAGCTTCTGATCTGCGTTTTTGTCTTTACTGTATAGATTCACATACATCAGCATGCTGGGCTGTACGAAGTTAACAATCACACCTTCCAATCGCACCAGATCTGGCAGTCTGCTCATCATCTGATCCACACGGGTCTTGACATTGACCATGGCGATATTTGGATCAACTCCCAGATTGAAATAAACCTGAATAGTCGATTCACCGGCACTGGTCGCATCCGAAGTGATATATCTCATCCCAGGTACGCCGTTAATAGCGCGTTCGATCATAATCAGGGATGATTTCACCAAAACATCTGCGCTGGCGCCGGGGAAAGATAAGGCAACCGTCACTCGTGGTGGCGCAATATCAGGAAACTGGGCAATCGGTAAGGTTCGGATCGCTAATGCCCCCATAAACAGAAACACCAGCGATAAAACGATCGCCATTACGGGTCTTTTGATAAATATATTAAACATAATTTAGTCTCTGATTAAAAGGTTACTCTGTATATAATTCAAGCTCTGAGCGAACCTTTTCGGGTGACTTTAAATCGATTTTTACATCTTCTCCGGAATGTACTTTGCGTAAACCTTCGATCAAGATCTTGTCATCTTCCTGCAAGCCTTCATTCACGATAAATAGATGCGGTATTTCGGCTTCAATCTTGATCATGCGTTGTTCAAGTTTGCCTTCTTTGTTGATGATATAGACATAGTTTTTGTCCATAATTTCGAATACCGCTTTTTGGGGGATGAGCAAAGCGTTATTGTAAGGTTTGAGCATTAAAATCGTTCCGGTCTCGCCATGCCTAAGCAGTTTGTCAGGATTGGGGAAGGTGGCGCGGAATTGAATATTGCCGGCAGTATTATCAAAATCAGCTTCTATTGTTTCAATCACACCTGTTTGATTGAAAATCTGGCCATTAGCCATCCTTATCTGTACTTTTTTGGTGCGATCATCACCAGAACTGTGCATTTTATAATCCAGATATTCAGCCTCAGGGACGTTGAAATAGACCCATAGTTTGCTAATGTCAGACAATGTGGTTAATACCGAGCCTTCATCAAGAAGGCTGCCGTTTCTAACAGCTAAAAGGTCCATAATGCCATCAAAAGGCGCATTGATGTCGGTAAATCCCAAGTGGGTTTCTGCCATTTTTACTTCCGCATTAGCTTTGTCTAGTTTGGCTTTAGCTAAAGCCAATTCATTGGCCGATACGATTTTTTGATCAGCCAGACCTTTCGTATTGAGGTACTCAATATTCATGGTACTGGCTTCGGCTTGCTCTTTTAGGAGTTCTGCCTGATAGATGTTAGGCATGATTTTGAACATGGGTTGCCCCTTAGTCATCATTTGCCCTTCATCCACAAAGATATTCTGTAAGTAGCCTCGTTCCAGGGCCCTTATCTCAATGTGTCTGATAGCATGGATCTGGCAGACATATTCTTTTGTGACCGAGGTATCTTCACGAAACGGTGTGGTTGCCTCCAGGGTGAGTACTTCTTCATGTTTTTCCGTTTCTGCTTGATTACAGCCACTTAATAAAGTAGCGATTAAGCTGAGAACTACAGATGCTTTAGTGATCGTTTTTATCAACATATAAATTCTGCTTGTTGCTGAGTTGAGTAAGTAAGGGGTATTCAACTCAGTAATATTGCAAAGTTAATGCCAATAATTCGCAATCATAAAATCAATAGGTTGGGGCACGAGCAAGTTGGAATGGGTTTAAAACCACCAAAGTAGATGGTGCAAAAAATTTAATTTCACCACTTCACTCTTCATCATCAATATCCATAAAGCATTAAGCGAGGGATGGTTTAATTCGAGGAGTATTTTTAGGAGGGGTGTATTTTGTGTATTCATTCTAAAACTAGTTAGCGGGCAATAAAAAAGGCCTGAATGAAAAATCATTCAGGCCTTTGATTTATTGGAGCTGGTTAGGGGATTCGAACTCCTGACCGGCTGATTACAAATCAGCTGCTCTACCGACTGAGCTAAACCAGCAAATATTTCTTATTTTTATATTTTAAAACTTGGAGCTGGTTAGGGGATTCGAACTCCTGACCGGCTGATTACAAATCAGCTGCTCTACCGACTGAGCTAAACCAGCGAATAAACCGCAATTATACAAGATTATATTTATTTTGAAAGTGTTTTTATAAGTTATTGGTTTTTTTTATGATGACCCAAACCTTTTTTAGCGGGTTTGTTATCAAATCCTGTAAATTTGGTTTTAAACTGTTGGGCCTTGTTGGGCGTAATTGCAGTGCCTTTCGGTTGGTAAGAAGGAATCAAGTGATGCTTGCCGTTACCTATTAAATCATTACGGCCCATTTCGTTTAAAGCATCACGTAATAACAGCCAGTTCTTAGGGTCATGATAGCGTAAAAATGCCTTATGCAAGCGGCGTTGTTTGATCGATTTAGGGATAGATATGTCCGCCGCTTTACGACTCACTTTATGCAGGGTATCTTTTCCTGAATGATACATGGCTGTCGCGATAGACATCGGGGATGGCAAAAATGCCTGAACCTGATCTGCTCTAAAGCCATGACTTTTAAGCCATAAAGCTAAGTTAAGCATATCAAGATCTGTCGTACCTGGATGGGCTGCTATAAAATAAGGTATTAAATACTGTTCTTTACCCGCCTCTTTGGAATACTTGTCAAACATCTCTTTAAAACGATCGTAAGTGCCCATTCCAGGTTTCATCATTTTTGATAAAGGCCCTTGTTCGGTATGTTCGGGGGCAATTTTAAGATAACCTCCGACATGATGAGTGACTAATTCTTTGACATATTCGGGGGATTCAACGGCCAAGTCGTAACGTAAACCGGACGCGATAAAAATCTTCTTGATACCCGGCAAAGCTCTCGCTCTCCGATAGAGTTTGATTAAAGGAGTATGGTTAGTATCGAGATTAGGGCAAATGCCAGGATACACACAGGATGGCTTACGACAGGCGGCCTCAATTTTTGGATCTTTACAGGCCAGCCGATACATATTGGCAGTGGGACCCCCTAAATCGGAAATATGACCGGTAAAGTTAGGTGAGGTATCACGGATCGCCTCAATTTCTTTAATAATAGAATCTTCAGAACGACTTTGGATAATACGGCCTTCATGCTCAGTAATGGAACAGAAGGTACATCCACCAAAACAGCCACGCATAATGTTGACTGAATGTTGAATCATTTCGAAGGCCGGTACGTTTGCGTTACCGTAGGCTTTATGCGGCACGCGAGAATAGGGTAGGTCAAAGACGCCATCCATTTCTTTAGTGGTTAATGGAATCGGCGGTGGATTAATCCAAACCTGTCTTGTTCCATGCTGCTGAATCAGTGGTCTGGCATTCCCGGGATTGGTTTCACCGTGCATGACGCGTGAAGCGTGGGCATATAAGATGGGGTCATCTTTTACACTTTCATAAGCCGGTAAGCGAATAACGGTTTGTGAGCGAGAATCTCGCATTAATTGCTTGATTGAGCCAACACTCGTTAGTGGGATTGAGATCTCTCCAGAAGTCGATAAAGAATCATCTGGCTTTGTATCGCAAGCAGGTTCTTCTTGATAAGGATTTTGAATAGGGCTAATTGCACCCGGTTTATCAATATCAGTGGAGTCTTTAACACGCCAGCCTTCAGGTATTTGTTTAACAAAGTGGACAGTGCCTCGAATCCCTTTGAGATCTGATATGGCTTCACCTTGTGCTAAACGGTGAGCAATTTCAACGATCTGACGTTCAGCATTACCATACACCAACAGATCTGCTTTAGAATCTAGTAACACAGATTTACGTACTTTATCGGACCAATAATCATAATGTGCTATGCGTCGTAAGCTCGCTTCAATCCCACCAATAATAATAGGTATGTCTTTATAGGCTTCACGACAACGATGAGAGTAAACATTTACCGCGCGATCTGGTCGTTTTCCCGCTTCACCATTGGCCGTATAGGCATCATTAGAGCGGATTTTTTTGTCAGACGTATAGCGGTTAACCATAGAGTCCATGTTTCCCCCTGTTACTCCAAAGAACAGGTTTGGCCTACCGAGCTTGGTAAAATCTTTGGCGCTGGTCCAGTCTGGTTGAGAAATAATGCCAACCCTGAACCCTTGTGCTTCTAGCAAGCGTCCGATTAATGCCATGCCAAAGCTAGGATGATCAATATAGGCATCTCCGGTGACTAAAATAATATCGCAACTATCCCAGCCAAGCTCATCCATTTCTGTTTGGCTCATGGGTAATACCGGTGCCACACCAAAACGATGTGCCCAATATTTGCGGTTGTTGAAGATATTGGGTGTGGGTGCTAAAGGGTTGGAAATCATGTCTTAATCAATTGGTTAAAGGTGTTAGCATTATGTTTTTTCAGGTCTCTTAAAAATGAGGGGAACTCAATATCATAGAGATGTTCAAGCTCCAATGCGTTAGATCTTAAGTCTTTTATTGAATAGATCGGGGTATAGTTGTTAAATGCTAGAGCTATGATATTGCCTCTATCACGAACCGGAAGGAACAAGGTTTGCCAATTAACCCCTCGGTTTAACCACAAAGAAACTTGTTGGAACTCTGGATTATGTGCACCACCCCAAAGATTAATGACTAAAATCCCATTGGGTTTCAATAAAGTTTTGCAAGCATCAAAAAAAGCCTCGCAACAAATGGAGGCAGCTAATCCTTCATGATCAAAAGCGTCAACAAACAACAGGCTGTAATGTTCATGATAGGATTCTGTTCGTTGGCGAATATAATCGCCACCATCGTCAATGATTATTTTTAATCGGTGATCTAAGGGGAGTCCAAAATGACTGCGGGCAATTTTTACGACACTCTTTCTAAGTTCTACTGCTTTTAAACGGCTATTGGGGAAATGATACAAAAGGTGTTTTGTTAGAGAGCCACCGCCCAAGCCTATAAGTAGGGCATTATCCTCGAATGAGGGTTTGAATAATAACCAACTGGTCATTGCTCTCACATAATCTAAAACCAGTTTGTTAGGATCAGCTATTAACATGCTACTCTGTTTGGGGTGAGAGCCAAAGTGTAGCGATCTGACCCCTTTATTATCAATAACCTCTAAAATCCCTTCATCATCGTGGCTTTCATGAATAAGCAGGCCATCGTATTTATACATAACAACATTTGTAAGCATTTAAACTGTAAACGATTATTATACACGAGTAAAAGGTTTAACTGATTGTATGTGATCATTCATACGCCTCTATATTTTTTCCTTCGTCACCCGAGATAATGAGATGATTTAAAGGTTTGAAACTTAGCAAAACTTTAAATGACGATAATGGTGACAGGCTGGCAATAATCAGAGATGCCTTCTGGGGTTACATCTGCGACTGAGACTTCATAAGCCACACCGACCTCAAGACCGGTGACCTCATACGTGGTTTGTGTCGTAGTGGCGACAGCAATCCATGGATTTTCAATACCATTCGTGGATACTTTACGAAATCGCCACATACACGCATGAGATCTAGGCCCTTTCACGGTCGAAAACTTAAGGCCGCCAGAATGTGAACTATGCACAACCCTTAAGATGCTTTTATGGTGTGGTGCGGGTTGTTTAGTGGGCGAAAAACCGCTGCTGATAATAATTGTGTCATCCCCCAAAGCAATAAATTCTACATAACTGGCTAAATTCCGAAATATTGCATCGGCCACTTTTTCGGCATCATTTCGATTAGCCAGGGTTATATGCGCGCCATCTTTGGCTGCGACACTGCACTGCGCAAGCGCATCTACAGCGGCGGTTGCTAAATCTAAAGAAACTGAAGGCACTAAGAAATTAGCATTGCCCGTTAAATGACTGATGATGCTACGATAAAAGATAATTCTGATTGGGATGGGGAACTTAAAAAAATTGAGTAGTACTTTAGTTTGCTTCATGCAGTTTTCCTTAGATTAATAATCAACTAAGAATTGACTATAGGCTCATTTAATAATAAAGATAGTCTTATTATGGTTTGAACTTAAATAACAGGCGGTTTACTTAAAGATATTGGCGTTGATTGTGTTTAAAGCCAGTTCTTTGGTGATATCTTAGTGGTTATTCTGTTAATTTATCTGTTACAGGTGTTTTAGTGTGAGGAACAGGTGGTTTATTAAATAGAACAGGTAGTTAAGACAGAGGAACAACTGGTTAAGTAAGTGAAAAAGGTGGTTAAGATAGAGGAACAACTGGTTTAGTAAATGAAACAGGCAGTTAAGATAGAGGAACAGGTGATTTATTAAGTAGAACAGGTGGTTAAGATAAAATAACAGCTGGTTTAGTCAGTAAAACAGGTGTTTAACCAGGAGGAACAGGTGTTTTCGTATGTAAAACACCTGTTCCTCCTACGAAAACACCAAGAACACACAGAAATTAAGAAATAATCACCAAAATTGTAGGTTTAACACCCGTTAGTGAATATATTCTCTCTGTGTCTCAAGTAACATTTTCAAATGACCATTATGGCAAGATAAAAAAATGATCTAAATCAATAAAGAATCATATTTTTATATTGATATGTCTTCTGGTTACCTATAACCTTGAGCAAAAAAATAATAACTTCCTTAACTATCAGACCTTATCAAACTGGATGTTCAATAAAAATTGGCACACTCTTCGCCTAGAAGAATGCTATGGACAGAATAGATATTATGCAATCACAAAACTTTGAATTTCTTAGAGACACTTGGCCAGAACTAGCTAGTTTAGCGGGTTTTGCAGAACGGTATGTTCAGGCTGATCCGCAAAGTGCACACACTAAATTGCGTAATTTTGCAGAACGCTGTGTGGACATCGTTTATAGTGAACTGAGTTTACCTCGGACGCCGCTGTCCAAATTCATAGAGTTGCTGAGTAACGATGCTTTTGCAGCCGTTACGCCCAAAGTAGTGATTGATAAACTGCATGCGATTCGTATTCATGGTAATAAAGCCGCTCATGGTGATCCAGTCACCGAACAAAGTGCGCAATGGTTATTAAAAGAAGCCTTTGACCTAAGCCGCTGGCTGTTTATTACTTATAACAACGGTGATATCGCCACCATCAAGGCTTTTGAACAACCGAAGCCACCGCAATCCGCTAAAGCCGATTATAAAAATGAACGTAAAGCCCTGTTGGAGCAATATGCCAAACAGGAAGCACAGATGCAGGCTTTACTAGCCGAACTAACTGCGGAGCGCGAAAAGGCGACTCAACGAGAACACACCGAAGCAGAGTTGACACAACTTAAGCAAAAGGCCGCTTATAAAGGTCAGCAAGTGGTTAATGAGTTGCATTTTGATGAAGCAACTACTCGTAAACATTTGATCGACTTACAATTGGCTGAGGCCGGTTGGGAATTAGAGAACACTCATCAAGTCACGCTAGAAGAAAAAGTCCACTATCAGCCCACGCAAACAGGGGAGGGTTATGCTGACTATGTATTATGGGATGATAACGGTAAACCACTGGCCGTGGTTGAAGCAAAAAAGACCGCTGTTGATGCAGAAACAGGCCGCCACCAAGCGAGGTTTTATGCCGATGGTTTAGAAAAAATGCATGGACAACGTCCGGTTATTTTTTATACCAATGGTCACGACATCTGGATTTGGGATGACCATCAAGAGCAAAATTACCCTCCGCGTAAACTTTATGGCTTTTATTCCAAGTCCAGTTTGCAATATCAAGTCCGTCAACGCACAGAGCGTAAACCGCTTAATAGTGTTTCGGCTAAAACTGAAATCTTGGGTAATCGCCTATATCAACATGAAGCGTTAAAACGAATCTGCGAACGCTTTGAAACCAAACAACGTAAAGCACTCGCCGTGCAAGCGACCGGTACAGGCAAAACGCGCTTATCGATTGCGCTGACTGATGTGTGTATGCAAGCCGGTTGGGTCAAGCGGGTCTTGTTTGTTTGCGATCGTCGGGAGTTACGCAAACAGGCTAAAAATACTTACAGTGAATTTCTGTCAGCGCCCATCACTATTCTAACCAGCAAAAGCGTACAGGATTCACATAACCGCATTTTTATCGCCACCTATCAAACTTATTTATTGCGGATTAGGCACGTTAATCGTAAATATCTGGGATGATCCTGTTGGAGCAGT
>CAIPPE010000122.1 GCA_903866825.1 uncultured Methylococcaceae bacterium | reverse complement strand
TTCCTGTTTAATCGAGCCCAGGATATCAGCACCTAAATGATTGTAGGGTTTACCGGGTGGCGATGTAGTGCCACCGCCGTCTGCTTTACCCTGACCTTTAGGGAGTTCCAGGACTTCATCGTAATTAAAGGTTTCTTCAAAGTATTCACAGTTAGCGAAGAAATCGAATAACTTAAACGCAGTCTTATGTGGCTGAGTGATGAAGTCTTTAAGGGCCTGATCAAACAGTTGTGCTAAAAAGTTATGTTTACGGGTGCCACGGCCTTTAATCTGAATAAAATCAGTGGGTGAAAAGATAGGCCGAAACAGGCCCAGATTCAGCAAGTCAGGACAATCATAACCGGTGGTCATCATCCCGACAGTCACACAGATTCTGGCCTTACTGGTTTTATAGGTGGGTAGAAAATTAGCCGAACCCAGTAAGTTATTATTGGTAAAGTTGATGGTAAATTGTTGGGCGTCTGGAATTAAGGAGGTGACTTGCACGGCAAAATCAGACTGATATTTCCCCGGAAATAGCCGGTCTGCCATCTGATTAAGAATTTGCACCAGTTTACCCGCATGGTTTTGACTGACCGCAAAGATAATCGATTTACCCACTTCTCCACTGATCGGATCACGCAGGGCATGTTCTAAAAACAGCTTACAGAACAGTTGATTGGTGGCTTCTGAAAAGAAGCGTTTCTCAAACTCGCGTTGTTTAAAGGTTTCTTGTTGCTCACCGCCTTGGTCGTCTTTAAACTCAACCACAAAACCATCTTTAGATAGCAGCTTAGTGGTCACGTCACTACGTGCATCAACAATGGTGGGGTTAATCAAAAAGCCATCTTTAACACCGTCTAATAAAGAATAGCGAAAGGTGGGCTGACTGTCTGCACAACCAAAGGTACGATAAGTATCCAGCAACAAGCGTTGTTCAGTTTCTCGTGGATCTTTGCTGGTGGGTTTGTCTTTATCAAACTTTTTAAGATAATCGCGTGGAGTGGCGGTTAAGCCTAATTTATAACCGATAAAGAAATCAAACACCGCCCGGGCATTGCCACCAATCGAACGATGCGCTTCGTCTGAGATGACTAAATCAAAATCAGTCGGAGAGAATAAGCGCTGGTATTTGTTGTTAAACAATAAGGATTGCACGGTGGTAACGACGATTTCAGCACGACGCCAGTCATCACGATTCTCTTTGTAGATGACGGTCTTGTAATCATTGGCAAGTACTTTTCCAAACGCTTTTGCGGCTTGATCTTCTAACTCTAATCGATCGACTAAAAACAGCACACGCCGCGCATTGCCAGTGCGTAAGAAAAGTTTAATCACCGCCGCTGAGGTTAAAGTTTTACCGGTGCCCGTTGCCATTTCAAAGAGAAAACGGTCTTTGCCGTCTTTAACGGCTTGCTGTAAGGCTAACAGTGCATTCCTTTGATAAGGCCGCAGGAAGCGCAGATCATTAGAGTCAATAAAACTTTGACGTTCCAGGTCATTTTTCCAGCCGGCCTCTTCAGCATAAAGCGGTCGTTGAGTCAGGGCGACAAAATCATCGTTGATGGGTTCTGCAATCAGACGGGCTGGATCGGGTACACTTTTTTGATAGCCCAAAACCGACTGAGGCGTTGGAAAGTGCGTAATGATATGCGGGTTGCCGCTTTTAAGATCCCAAAAGTAATGAAGATTGCCATTCGATAATATCACGAAGCGACAGTTTTGGGACTTGGCATAAGCGCGGGCCTGTTCTTTACCGATTAAAGGGCTTTTATTTTCTGCTTTGGCTTCAAGGACGATAAAGGGAAAGCCTTTATCGTTGAGTAACAGAAAATCGATATAGCCTTTTGAGGACTTTTCAAAATCCTGACCGAGTGCATCCAGGTCTTGGGTTTTGATGGTAACACTGGGTTCTAATTGGATGTTAGCCGGTTTATTTCCTTCTGCAAAAAAACGCCAACCCGCTGCTTCGAGTAATTTATTAATCTTGATGCGGGCAGTGGCTTCTTTGGCTGACATGAGTAAAATCTCGAACAAAGGCTATAGTATGGTGATGATGGCCTCATTATAACGGCTCAATTCTTAATCTGCTGTGCTTTATGATTGCAGGGGAGCATGGACTACGGATATGATTTTAAATACTCTGAGATAAAATCAGATAAATCGAACAACTTTCGGTTTATCTGACCTTATTAAACAATCGCGTTTAAACGCCTATCAAAACGGTTTGCACGCTACTCCATTCACCGTGGGCGACACTTTTATCCCACCAACGTAAACGATAATCGCGGGTTTCATGGACATTACCCGCTGCCAGCGGGCTTTCATCGTAATAATGCGTCAGGGTAGCAATAGCCAGAAAAACCCAGTCACCGCCATTGGTTCGACTTTCTATCCAAACCCCGTCATGACCATATTTATTAAAATAGATCGAGCCCCGTTGTCCAGAAGTACCTAATTCGACTAACACATTAGGAACGGGGACTAAATGTTCAGTTGTATTGGCTGAGGCAATAATACCTAAATCATGTCCAATCGCATCTGTGTATTTAATACTCACTTTAATGCGGCTAACCTGACTTAATAAACGTTTATGAATACCCGGCGTTGGCGCCGGTGGAGCATTTGAAAATACCGTGGGTAGCGGGTAATTAATAGTTTCTGTGCCAGAACCCGATAATATCAAGGCTTTATAGGCCGTAGACTCTTTCGCATCCCGTTGCACGCTGGGATGCCAATGTTGCAGAATCCAGATGTAATAAGTAAGATCTGTTTGGGTATCATTAATCTCTTGATCACTGATACCACAAACAGGGCCATTAATCGGTAATTTTAATTGGTAATGAGAAAGCCAGACAATTTGCTGGTCATGAGTGGATGGAAAATAAGCATTAAAAGGCATAATAAATGATCTTCGGCTAAGTTAAGCTGCCTGCACAACATCATAGGTAATCAATGTTGAGATGAGTTACTAGAAAACACAGGTTATTAACCTATATATTCCAAGACATAAGCTACTCTTACTTTAAGCGCAGTGTCAACCTATATAAATTTAAATCTAAGTAACTGCTTTTGGTGCGTTAGACTATCCTATAAATCCATGCTGTGCTGAATAAATAACTTACCCTGCTTCTAACGGCAATATATACAGCCAACTATATTCCAGCCGCCATGAAGGATGCTTTATATATAACCAACTATATTCCACCCGCCATGAAGGATGCTTTATATACAACCAACTTGTTCCAGCCGCCATTGAGGATGCTTCATACATAGCCAACTATATTCCAGACGCCATTAAGGAGGCTTCATACATAGCCAACTATATTTCAGCCGCCATGAAGAGAACCTCACATACAGACAACTATATTACAGACGCATCAGACAAATTAAGCAATCACGGGGTATCTGAGTCAGTCAGTGTATAATGTCTGAATATTTTCCATCCTGGAATACGTTACTTTTTCAGAGATGGCTGAATAACATCAGTTAACAACAGGTAAAAACCTGATAGAGCTATAAATCAAGCTGAATCCCATTTTTACCCGACACGAGCAATATGACTATCAATCAAATTCATGAAAAACTGCCTGCACCCTATCGGTATGTACTTGCAGTTGTCACTTTTCTTTTCGCGTTTCTGCTGCGCTTTATGTTATTGCCGGTTGAATTCGGCGCCGGATTCCTGACTTTTTACCCCTCAATCGTCATCGGCTTCTATCTTTTTGGTCGGGGCCCCGGGGTTGTCATGACGATCCTGTCTGCGGCAACTTCATATTATGTTTTTTCATCTCCGTTCTGGTCATTCAAACTGGCCTATGCACCGATTATTTATACCTCCACTTTCCTGCTCTCAGCAACCTTAATCGGATTTGTCGTCTCCAGGTTACATCAATACGCAAAAGACCTGGCCTCCGATGAACGGAATTTGGCCCTACGGAAAGTAAAAGAAAGCGAAGAACGCCTAAAGCTGGCTACGGTTTCTGGTCATGTCGGGATATGGGATTTCAACTTTCAGAATAATGAACTGATCTGGGACGACATTATGCTTTCTCTTTATGGCATCAATAGGGAAGATTTCTCTGGTGCTTATGACGCATGGGCGACACGGTTGCACCCTGATGATCTGGCAGCCGCCGAAGCAGCCATTCAGGAAGCCATAGAGTTGAAAAAAGACTTTTACTCTGATTTTAGAATAGTCTGGCCCAATGGTGAAATACACCACCTAAAGGGCCTTGCCAAAGTGTTCGAGGATAATGACGGTAAGCAGGTTCGGATGGTTGGAACCAACTGGAACAATGAAGAGTACGCCACAACCAAGGAACGCCTGGTATTATCCGAGAATCGATTTGAGACATTATTCAATGAGCTCGAAGATAGCTTTTGCATTATTGAAGTTATTTTTGACGAAAACGCCACCCCAACGGATTATCGATTCCTGGAGATCAATACCGCCTTTGAAAAACAGACCGGACTAGTGAATGCAAAAGGCAAGCGAATCAGAGACCTGCTCCCTCAACTCGAAGAGTTTTGGTTTCAGGTTTACGGAGATATCGCCTTAACCGGACAATCCAGACGTTTTGAGAACGAAGTCACTCAAATGGGTTCCTGGTATGAGGTTTATGCCTTCCGTATAGGGCAACCTGAACAACGGCAGGTAGGCATCCTGTTCAAAGATATTAATGAACGAAAACAGCGTGAAATTGAGCAGGAAAGCTATCGAAATCAGTTGGAAGAGCAAGTCAAACAAAGGACCCGGGCGCTCTCGGCAGCAATGGAAAAAACCAGGAGCGTTGTAGAACGTTTAAACTTCGCTCAGGAAGCCACCAAAGACGGCCTCTGGGACTGGGATATCAAAACTGACAAAGCCTACATCAACCCCGCTTACTGCACTATGTTGGGCTATAAGCCTGGGGAACTGGGGGAAGACATCAAGAGCCACCTGTTGGACTTGCTTCATCCTGAGGATAGTGACAATTTCCTTGCCTTAGCTAAAGATTCACTCGAAAAAACGGGGGCCTATAAGAAAGAATTTCGCCTGCGCACCAAACAGGGCGACTACCAATGGATCCTGAGCCGGGTCAAGCTGGTTGCGCGAGATGAGCATGGTCATCCCTTGCGTGCAGTGGGTTCCAATACCGACCTGACGCAGCGCAAGCAAATGGAATTTGAACTACGCCAGGCCAAGGAGCGTGCAGAATTAGCCAATCAGGTCAAGAGTAATTTTCTGGCCAATATGAGCCATGAAATTCGCACCCCAATGAACGGTATTAACGGCTTTGTGTATTTATTACAAGAACAGATCGAAGAACCGACCCAAAAAGTAACACTCAGCAAGATCGGAAAATTGAGTAAACATCTATTAAGCATCATCGATGACATTCTCGACTTATCCAAAATCGAGGCCAATCACCTTACCCTGGAAGAAACTACGTTTCTGGTTGCTACAACCTTGAATCAAGTCTCTAGCATCTTGATTGATCGTGTTAATGAGAAAGCACTAACACTCATTGAAGACATCGATCCACGCCTGAAAGAGTTACCGGTGTTAGGCGATCCGTTTCGTCTTAACCAGATTCTGATTAATCTGCTGGGTAACGCAATCAAGTTTACCGATCGGGGTAAAATTACCCTACGGGCTATTGTAGTTTCCGAAAATCCGGCCCATGTAGCCTTACGTTTTGAGGTACAGGATACTGGCATTGGTCTTAGCGAATTACAACAAAGCAAATTGTTTAATAACTTTGAACAGGCCGAAGCCTCTACAACCCGAAAATATGGCGGCACGGGCCTTGGACTTGCGATTTCCAAAAAACTCGTCGAGTTCATGGGGGGTGAAATCGGGGTTATTAGTCAACCAGGTGAAGGTAGCACCTTTTGGTTTACTGTCCAGTTAAAACACAGTGACAAGGCTGCAATATCAAAAGAGCCGGTTATTTCAGAAGCAACAAAACTAAAAACGGGCGCCTCAGTTCTATTAGTTGAAGACAATGAAATTAACCAGGTGGTGGCTCAAGAAATTCTTAAAACTTATGGCATAACTGTTGAAATAGCTGAACATGGCGAGGAAGCTTTGGCAATGATTCAGCAAAAATCCTATGATCTGGTGCTGATGGACTTGCAGATGCCGGTTATGGATGGCCTCGAAGCAACTCGCAAAATCAGGCAATTATCTATTGGTCAGAACCTACCTATTATAGCCTTAACCGCCAATGCCTTTGTAGAAGACCGCTTGCGTTGCCAAGAAGCAGGGATGAATGATTTTATTGCAAAACCCATCGATCCTGATCATTTTTATAAAGTGCTAACACGTTGGCTTCCTCAAGAAAGCTCTCCTCCCCCTATTAAAACCCAAGTATTAGACAGTCCGTTCACCCTTAACCAGGGTGCTGACGGTTATCTGATTAACCAGACACTGGGCTTGAAATTCCTGAACGGTAATCTTGCCAGCTATCGGCGCTTTCTGTCCAAGTTTGCAGAGACTCACCTGACTGACGTAGACAAGATACAAAGCGCATTAGCTGCGGGTGACCTCGCCAGTGCGGAACGCATCGCCCATTCCCTAAAAGGCATTGCGGCTACACTGGGAATGGAGCCTTTAAGAGCGCTGGCCTACACACTTGAAAAGAAGCTTCATGACGGTGTACCCGCTACCGAACTGGTAACTGACTTTGCTTCGCTACAAGAGATGCTAGCGGCTGTTTGTGCAGAAATCGAGGCTATGCGTTAAGTTGTTGATCAGGTGTTGCTACCCTGCGTTTAACATGCTTACAAACAAACCCCACAAAAACACTTTAATAACAGCAACTTAACAGCCTATCAGCAACTAGTGTCCCATGACAAACAGCTGCAAACGATTTAGGTTGTTAAGCATTAATCAATGAGCGTCTGTTTGTGCATTAAAATCTATTTATATGATTTTAAGCTCTTGTAATATCTTATTTTTTTATCTATCTATTAACGAATAGCCCTAGCAGCCCTGTTTTTGGCACAGACATTGCGTTATCCCCTAGTAAGCCTGAAATTTCAGGATAAACCATGACGTTATCAATCGGTTACCTAAAAGATTAATAGCGTTAACTTATTCAAAACTAGCCATACGAATCTAAATGCAATGCGGTACTAAAGTTTTGGCTTTTTAATTCAGAGGGATATTATATGAAATACAGTAAAGCAAATGCTTTTTCAGGGCTTTCGAATGACATTAACCCCAAAGAGGTCGGCTCCTCTTCGGTTAGCTGCAAAAGCAGGCTTCCTGTGTGTGTGGCGGCTTTAGTCGCCAGCGTTTCCATGATAACGATTGATGACGTCGAGGCGGCAACCAAAAAGGGTTCAAAAAATAAAGCCCAAAGTGTTAAAACGATAACAACCAAGAAAACGCAAAATAATAATCAGCCTCAAAAAAGTGAAATAACAGACCAGAAACCGGCAGTGCAAACTGAGAGTAAGTTACCGGCAACTAATTCGAAGGTGCAGTCTGCATCAGCAGCTAGTTCAGCAACAAAAGCCGCTGAACTAGCTGAGAATAAAGCCGAGGACAACCTGGGTGAGGTAATAGTCACCGGTAGCAGGCAAACGGGCATTAAAACCCGTCAAAGCTCCTCACCCGTTGTCGTTATATCGGCCAATACCCTTAAGGCAACCGGCCAACCCAATTTAATTGACGCGCTTAGCAAAGTTGACACGTCATTTTATGTACCAGCACGCAGTGGTGATCTCGGTAATATTACCCGGCAAGTACAACTTCGCCAATTAGGCCCTAATGAGACCCTGGTACTGATTAACGGTAAACGCCGACACAGTACTGCCGTTGTTAATGCCAGCGGTGCTTTTGCGGGTGCTACCGGGGTCGATTTAGCCCAGATACCGGTGTCTGCAATTGATCGAATCGAAGTATTGAAAGATGGAGCCGCCGCACAATATGGCTCTGATGCGATTGCGGGGGTGGTAAATATTATCTTAAAAGCAGCCGACAATGGCGGTACAGCATCCGCTAGTTACGGTCGCTATGAACCCAGCAATAACCCGAATACGAGTGTTAATGGCGATACCTATAATCTTACTGCGAATAACGGGTTTAAAATACCCAAACTCGACCAAGGCTTCCTGAACTTAAGCGCTGAATGGACGGATCAAAACCATACTAACGACTCAGGCATAAACCCTAATGCAAACGGACATGGCACGCCTGGCTGGACGAATGTCATTGCTGGTCAACCGTCTTATGACTTATATGACCTAGGCTTTAATACCGGTTTTAAGGCAACTAAAGACATTGATATCTATGCTTTCGGTACGGCGGGACATCGTAACTCGAGTGCGCGTCAAAACTACAGAAACCCGACTAATAATCCGGCTGTTTATCCCAATGGTTATGCACCTGCAGAAAATCTTGATGAAACGGACTTTGGGGTGACGGCAGGTGTAAAGGGCATACTTTTAGATAATGGTCGCTGGGATCTCAGCTCTACCTATGGGAGTGATACTGCAAACATCAGTGTCACCAAT
>CAIPPE010000121.1 GCA_903866825.1 uncultured Methylococcaceae bacterium | reverse complement strand
TAAATTTCGTTGACTTCTTTTACATGGTCCTGAAACGGTTGCAGGTAGTCTTTCCGTTTTGACTCCATGGCCTTCTTTAATTTCGCAATCATCGAAAGGTCGTCTGCCGCCAGTTTTGCGTCATCGAGTGACATAATCACCCGGGCGTTGGCATAGTCCAGTAGCTTCTTCGCTTCGTCATAGAATCCTATAACGATAGCATCTTGACGTGGGTCGATTCTTAATAGTGCTGTTCCTTCCATCATTTACCATCCTTTAATATTTTTACTATCTGTTCCAGCATCGACGGTTTCCAAATATAACCGCCGAGCAGATTAGCCCATTTACCTTGTTCAAAAGTCAATGTTCCGTCTTCGGCTTTCAGTTCAATGAAGAGTATCTGCCGCTGACCGTTATAAATTCTTGCGGCCACATAATCCGGAAAGCCTTTGGTTCCAGACATGGCCGTTCGCCACCCTTTGGATGTTCTGGCCGGCCTGAAATGCGCCCATACCCAATGATAGATGTCAAACAAATCCTCAACCTGGCTGGCAAAGTCTTTTTCAGATATCATACTCGTCCAGCTCCATTACGTTAAACTTCACACCGTTTCTTTTTAGGATGCAATAACTTTCTGTAATCTCTATCTGCTCCAGGCCGATATCGTCATTACGGTCCCGGACGATTTTCTGAGCGACTTCGGTACTGACCGCTAATCCGTTGTCCCCGTACTGTTCGTGATTGTGGCATAATTCGCAACCGATGATGATATTGCCGATATGGTCCAGGCGCCCTTGAGCGCGCTTTATGATGTGCGCGCCGGTTAGATGAATCCTGCCGCCGCATATCTCGCAAACATAGTGCGCTCTTTCGACTTTGAGATAATTGACGAGCTGGTGAAGGACCCGCTCCCTGGCCGCGTAACTGGTCGATTGTTTTCGCCGTGGCTCCGGCTTCGGGACCGGGTGGAAGGGTCTTTCCTTGAGCTGTTTCTTCAAGTAACGCATATCTTCGACTGATGCGATAATCAGACCCTTGGACGACTTTTTTAACGCTTTACGTTTTACGGTTTTCTTTTTCATCGAATACCTCTATCTCAAGTTCTACCGGTTTCTCGACCCTGATGTGCATAGCTTTTATTCCCTTGATGTTATGAAACATTAACGCCATTCTTTTAGCCAGTGGTTCCGGAGTTAACGTCCACCAATCTTCACTATCCGGGACTTCGATGGTTTCAATGTGACTTTTTGGTTCCAATTCTCACCCCCAAATCGACGGCCGTGCAAAACGCCACAACAAGGTCGCCGTCTGAAAAACCGACAACCGCATGGTGCGCGGCCCAAACTAACGCGATATTAAATAATTTTTCATCTCCCCCGAACGCATCCGTAACCGCGTCCCGGCTTTCCTGAGTAGACGGTCCCGCGATGGTTTCTAATATTTTGATGGCTTCGTCGTAATTCATTTACTCAATTCCTTTGACATTTAGGGAGTCAAGAACAGCTTGCATTAAATACTTGCCGATGTATTCGGTATAGGCGGGAGGGATGGCTTGGGCTAATTCGGCTTGATTCATCCAATCTATCCCCATTTGCCGGCGGGCATAAGGTACGTTTGAGAAGTGTCCTACAGGTGTTAAAATATCCCCTTCGATTATCGGTCTGCCCATTTTCGGAAAATGGGCAGCTTGTTCTTTTGGAAGTAAAACAAGGGGCATTTCAAACGAAGTTTCAAATAAACGATTTCGGCGTATTTTCATTTGGAACATTGCGCCGTTCAGTAAAACTGGATTAAGTAAAGGTGCGCCTACTACATTTTCCATAACCCATGGTTTACCCGATGCAATTAATCGTTTACGGGTTGCCGGAATATCTTGGTGATAAACCTTTCCAGCCTTACGCCATTGAATTGATGCTCGGCTCGAATCCTGGCACGGCGGGCTTGCATGGTAACAGTCAAAGCCTTCCAAAGGATAGGTCAGCGCATCAGCCTGGTGAAATTCAAAGGGATAATGCGGCTGGGGGTTGATATCCACGCCCACTACTTCAAAGCCCTCTCTGGCATAGCCTACAGAGCATCCACCAGCTCCGCAAAACAAATCCAGTAATCGAGGTTTATTCATTCCAATTCCCTTAATACAGCCTGAAGCTGGGCGGCGGCTATTTTTTGTCCATATAAAACACTTGCCGCTATAATTTTGAAAGAACTAGGGTATTCCTTTCTGATTTTTGCCGCTACTGCATCATCGGGAGTGTTAATGTAAGCCTCGACTTCTTTTTGTGTTGGGGTACAGGCATCTTGCTGTTCATCCGTCAGTGTCTTTGCCTTAATGCGTACCTTTAGGGTAGAAATAATGAAGTCGGCTTCCTCAAGATAATAATCCTGTACACCTACAGGCATATCGCTGAATTTTTGCTTTAACCTTTGAGGTCTTATATTGTGTTTTACCAGTTTTTCAGCTAGTTCTTCCCTCAACGTCTTTTCCATCTTAAAATCCTGCCTTCTGCATTTTCATATAACCATCCAAAACCATATCTTTCATTGCATCGGGGTGAAGTTCGGAAGATTGATTTATTTCTCTTATGGCGCAAACCACACAAATTGTTTCAAATCCTTTAGGAGGCATAGTTGGAAGGAAGATAATTTTGCCACAGAATTTACATTTGGCGGGAATATTAAAATTGCCTATCATTTGCTTTGCGCCTGTGATTCTACCGAGATTGTCTGTCTTTTCCATCTTGTTTACTCCTTTTCTGCTAGTAACGTACTTTTTACAGACATGAGGCAATCAATCATCTTTTCATAAGTGGCTTCTGTTATTTCACCTTCGGAGAGTTCATGCTCAAAATAGAAGTACAATTTCAGCCAATTCTGGTATTGCATATCGGGGAAATTTATAGCGAATTGTTTTTGGCATTGCTCGCATCTCATCT
>CAIPPE010000120.1 GCA_903866825.1 uncultured Methylococcaceae bacterium | reverse complement strand
CGCATAGCTTAAATTCATGGTCTAAGCTATTTACGTAGTCTGTTACCTGACCACACCCTGTCAGATGCAGAAAAAGGAAATAACTGAGACCGTATTTTAAAGTTCTTGTTAATTTCATAATTGTAGTTGTATTGGTTGTTATAGGGTCTCGTTTCATTGCAGTCCGTACTGGCCTTTACTGTCAAGCTTATCGTTGTTGAACGTTGCGCTCATACTGCCCATGCCTTCGTTACTCCACTGATATATCACAGTTTCAAGAGACCCACTTGTAGTGCGGAACAACTCCACCCCTTCGGTGCCTATAATTCTAGCAACTTCCTGGTAGGACATACCAGTAGACACTTCTTGATACTCTCTTAACGTAACAATTGTTTTCTTTATATCTTGTTCATTTAGGTTATCTTTTTGGGCTGGTAAGTCTGTTACTGAATTCTCACCAATCAGCGATGAAATTAGTGGAGCGAAGAATCCGTGGTTATTGAAGTGGTTATCCCAGACTATTGCTATAAGTAGCAGATATACCACCCACTCAAAGGATGCTTTTTGTTTTGGTTTTTCTTGCCCACATTTTGGACATGTCCGAGCCGTCTTTGCTATAGGAGTACCACAGTTAGGGCAATCTATCAGCTTCACATTTTTAGGTGAATCTTCATTCATTATTTCATTCCCAAGTGTTAATAGACTCATTGAGCTTATACACTCTTTAATAACCTCTGTAAAGATAGTGTTAAAGCCGTTTTAAGCATAAATTGCACTGTGTAACAAGGTTGTGGTGTGGGGGATACGGTTAAGGAAAACAAAGCTTGTGACATATGTGTTTAGATGAGATGACGTAGTGGGTGTTTATGAGGTTCTGAAATTGGAAAATTTTGTGAGGGGGACCTAAAGTCGTGCCTGAGTTAGTCTATAGTCCGTGGGCTACCGAAGCACAACGACTTGAAACCGGTAAAAAAGCCAAGCCGTGGCGTATTGATTTAGTGTTGTTTGTGAATGGCTTACCTGTTGCAACTTTAGAGTTAAAGTCGGAGTTTAAGCAGGCGGTACACAATGCCATCAAACAATATAAAACCACTCGTTTTCCTGTCGATCCTGCCACTAAAAAGCCAGAGCCTTTATTAACCTTTAAGCGCGGTGCGTTGGTACATTTTGCGGTTAGCCAATATGAGGTTTTTATGGCGACCCGTTTAGAAGGTGAAGAGACGGTGTTTTTGCCCTTTAATAAAGGCACGCAAGCAGGAGGTGCTGGAAACGATGTGCCCGACGATATTAATCAATATGCCACCGATTATTTATGATCAACACGGCAACAAGCAGTTTAATTCGGTCATTATTGTTACCGATAGAACAGTATTAGATGATCAGTTGCAAGATACCATCTATCAATTTGAACATGTAGATGGCAATATGAATCCAAATCTCAAAGGCCGCAAGCTGCAAAAGGCATTTGATACCGATGATTTTCAGATCATGATTGTGGCAAACAAATTTCAAACCGGATTCGATCAGCCCAAGCTTTGCGCTATGTATGTGGATAAAAAACTCGGTGGCGTGGAATGCGTGCAAACCTTATCACGATTAAACCGGACGTATCCCGGAAAAGCCGAAATGGGTACGTTTATCCTGGACTTTTTTAATGATCCAGACGATATCCTGAAAGCGTTTCAGCCTTATTATCAGACAGCCGAATTAGCGGATGTCTCAGACCCGGATTTAATTTTTGATTTATTTGAAAAGTTAAGAGCAGCAGGCGTTTTTACCTGGCAAGAGGTCGAACAGTTTTGTGTGGCCTATTATGTAAAATCTAAAAGTAATGCGGCCATTGCTAATATTTGTAAGCCTGCTGTAGAGCGCTGGCAGAAGCGTTACAAATCAGCCGTTGAAGTTTATCAACAGGCCAAGGTAATCTTTGAGCGCACTCAGAAAACAGCTGATGCGGTGTTGATCGCTAATGCAGAAAATAGCTTCAAGGAGTGCAAGAAAGAAAAGGATGCGCTGGAGATTTTTAAAAAGGATCTGGGCACTTTTGTCCGGTTCTATGAGTTTATGTCACAGATAGTGGATTATGATGATAAGGGTTTGGAGAAACTGAGTCTATACGCCCGTAATTTACGTCCCATGTTACGTGAAACAGTGATCGAAGAAGAGGATATTGATTTAGATAACGTGATACTGAGCCATTATCGTCTTTCTGTTATTCGAAAGCAGGACTTAAAGCTACAAGAAGATTCGCCTGGGTATAAACTTGAACCGGGTGATGGCTTGGGCACCGCTAAAGCCAAGCATAATCAGCAGGCTTTTATCTCTGAGATCATCACTCGCTTGAATGAGCTTTTTGTTACGGATCATTTAACTGAGAGTGATCTGGTTAATTACGCTTATACCATCCGGGATAAGGTGAGTGAGAATGTTTTGGTGATGAATCAACTAGCCAATAACACGGCTGAGCAAGCTATGTTGGGCGATTTTAGCAAAGCTGTTGACGATGCCGTGCTTGATAGCAGCGATGCGCATAATAATCAGATGATGCAGTTATTATCCAACCCGGATAAGGCCGCTGATTTCGCCAGAGTGGTGTTTGATTTGTTGAGAATGGCGAGTAAGTAAGACTGTGAGCTATCTTTTCATGACAGAATCTTACTTACACGCACGCTCTAACAAGATAACGGTTTTAATTTCAATGACACAAGAACGACTGGCTGACTTAAGCGAGCGCTTGGAGCCTATTGCTGCTTTGAGAGTCGCTTGAGGCGTTTGGCTAGCCAGGATAAGCGTTTAACTGAGTTATATTAGGTAGCGCGTCGTTAATATTAGGTAACCATTGGCTTAGGGTGTCTTTAGACAGAGAGACTCCAACGTGTTGCGGGTGTATAAATAGCTTTGGCTAGCGAACTTTGTAGAGGTGCTGACAAGGATTGAACCTCTACTGGCAGTGGTTACACCTCTTTTGGCCAGGATTACTGAGCAATTAGATGATTAATATGCCAACAATGGCCCTCTGAATCAGCATTAACTGCTTCAGCCAGGCTATGAATAACGGCAATAGCTTTGCAGTGGCTTTTAATACCTTTACGCGCTGTCTTTTTGGCCCGCTGGCGCTAGTGAGCGCATTGCTAGCTTGTTCAGCATCGGTATAACCACTCACAGCACCTCAACAAGTGCTACTAATACCTGACCTGTTTTATCAATTCCTTTAGTGAGTTATTCACTACTTAACGTTAACTTGACCCTGTTAAATCTTTTAGCGTAAAGTTTAGGTCAATTGTTAATAGTCTGTTCACTTGAGTTCTACTGTGCTTGCCAAGAAATTTAAATACGCTTTTAGCTTACTCTTCGCGCTGTTGCTTATTGTTGCAACGACGGGCTTTTATTTTCTCAATACGTCATTAGGTACTGAAGACGGTGAGATAGCTCTTGCAGATTTAAAAAATCCCGTAACTGTCGGTGCGGATAGTCTTGGTCTTCCCGCCATTAACGCGGTAAGTCGCAATGATGCTTTTCAGGTGCTGGGATTTTTACATGCCCGCGATCGATTGTTTCAAATGGAATTGATGCGCCGTAAAAGTGCGGGTCGGTTATCAGAAGTCTTCGGTCCAAAGGCCGTTGAACTGGATAAGAGTCAGCGTGATTACCAGTTTGAGCAAGTGGCCAAAAATGTAGTTGCTGCTTTGCCTGTAGACCAGAAACAGGTACTGGATGCCTATGTATTAGGTATCAATGCCTTTATTAATCAGGTTAAAATGTTACCACCTGAGTTTCTTGCTCTAGATTTTCGTCCTGAACCCTGGCGTGCTGAGGACAGCATACTGGTGGCTTTGGGCATGTTTCAGAACCTCAATGGTGAAGAAGACGATGAGCGTATGGTGACGGTGATGGAAAAAGCCTTGCCAAAAGAATTAGTGGATTTTCTGACGCCCGATACGGATAAGTATGCCACTGTATTATTGGGTGGATCAGAGTCGCACCGACCAGCAAAGCCAATTCCTGCCAGTGCCTTTGCTTCTCTGGATGAGTCATCTGTCAAATTGGCTAAAGGTTCAGTTAATGTGGATAGCAGTATCGCAGGATCAAATAATTGGGTGGTAGCCGGTAAGAAGACCCTCGAAGGCCGTGCGATGATAGCCAACGATATGCATTTGGGCTTAAATTCGCCGAATATTTGGTATCGGGCTGAATTACGTTATACCGATAACATGCTTAACGGGGTTACTTTACCCGGGTTGCCGTTGGTCATTGTGGGTGGAAATAAAAATGTTGCCTGGGGATTTACCAATGCAACCGCCGACTTACTGGATTTAATTACGCTTGAGATAAAATCTGATAACCCGCAAGCATATTTAACGCCAAAAGGCTGGATTCCTTTTACTAATAAGTCTGAGATTATTAAGGTCAAAGACGCAGCTGATATTCCTATCGCATTACGCTCTACGATTTGGGGTCCTGTCTCATCAATCCCCTTGTTAGGCCATTCTGTAGCGATAAAATGGATTGCGCTGGAAGCGGCAGCAATTGATATAGGAATGCTTGACATGGATAAAGTGGCTACTGTCAAAGAAGCGATGACGGTGATTAATCAGGCAGGGGGTCCCCCGCAAAATGTCGTGTTTGCGGATCGGGCGGGGCATATCGGTTGGACTTATATGGGGCGTATTCCTAATCGAAAAGGCTTTAACGGTATGGTCAGCCGGTCATGGGCCGATGCTTCGAGGGCTTGGGATGGGTTTATACCAGCAGAACAGTTACCCCGCTTATACGATCCGTCAGAAGGCTTTATTGTTACTGCCAATAATCGCACCTTGGGTCGTGATTATCCTTATGTGTTGGGTCATAATTGGGCTTTAGGCTATCGTGCTTATCGCATCTCAGAATTACTGAAGGAGTCTAACAGTCTTACCGAACAGTCTATGTTAAATATACAGCTCGATTCTCGCAGTGAGTTTTATGAGTTTTATCAGCAACTCGCTTTAAAGGCTTTACAGCCTTTTAAGGACAAGGACGGTAAGCTAAATGAAAAAGGGCAAACGTTGCTGGCCTGGGATGGGCATATGGATGCTGAAAGTAAAGGCGCCGCGCTGTTAAAGACGTTTCGAACAAAACTGGCTGAAGCCTTGTTTGCTAAAGTCGTGGCTCGTTGTAAACAATTTGACCCTCACTTTAATTATGCCTGGCGAGAAATGGAAACCCCGCTCCGACAGTTATTAACGGAACGTCCTAATGGCGTTATTCCTGCGGAGTTTAAGGACAATTGGCAGGTATTCATTTTGGATACCTTGAGTGCGGCGGCAAACGATTTGCAAAACGAGTATCCTGAAATTGAGCTTGCAGATCTCAATTGGGGGACTGTTAACCGGATTACTCAGCATCATCCTTTCAGTAAAAGTTTCCCCATTCTGGCAAACTTTTTGGATATTGCCGATTTTGAAAGTTCGGGCTGTGCGAGTGTCTGTGTTAGGGTTATGTCACATGAACATGGCGCGAGTGAAAGATTAGTGCTGGCGCCTGATCATCCAGAAAGTGGCATATTGGAAATGCCGGGCGGTCAATCGGGTAATCCGTTTTCAAAACATTACCGGGATCAACAACCGTTTTGGCAAGAAGGTAAAGTAGTTCCGTTTATGCCAGGTAAACTGATACATACCTTACAGTTTCATCCCCTATAGGAATCCTATTTCTAACAATCATCAAGCTGTCACATTTATTAAGTAATATCGACTTAATGAATTGTTCAGTTATATGAGTTAAAAAACTATGCTATGTGGGACCCAAAAAAAGATACTCGATTCAAACCATAAAGCCGATAAAAACAAAGATTGTCGATGCGGTATATATCTATCAATGGAGCATTATTTTTTGCATGCATTATCAGGAGCGAATAATGGATAACAGTAAAATAGTGCATCACATCTCAGAGAAATTTAATAAAGAACTGGTGGATATACACAATAATGTGTTGTCCATGGGTGGCTTGGTTGAGCGGCAACTTGAGCTGGCTATACAGTCCATCGTGACGTGGAATATGGAAATAGCAGAACGGGTTATCAAGCGTGATTATCAGATCGATGCTTTGGAGCGGTCTATCGATCAGGAGTGTATGACGATTCTAGCGTTAAGACAGCCCAGAGCTTTTGATTTAAGGTTTTTGATAGGCGTTATCAAAACCATACATGAACTTGAAAGAATAGGTAACAAAGCTGCAAGTATTGCAGAATTGGCCATAAAGTTAGAGCGTCTTAACAACTTACGTTTTCATTATGAATTAGAACATATGGCTGAGTTGGTGAAGGGAATGTTACATGATGATCTGCATGGTTTTGCCAGAATGACCCTGGATGATGTGTCAACAATTGCTGAACGTGATCTACTGGTTGACAGGGAATATGATAGTATACTTAGACAATTGATTTCTAGAATGATGGAAGATCCAAGAAATATCACCCGGTCTTTAGAAGTGCTTGAGATCATTCGCGCATTGGAAAGAATAGGGGATCATGCCTGTTATATCGCCGAGCATTTAGTTTATATGATAAACGGTGAAGATATACGGATCTTGAAATTGGAAGAAAAATTGCAGAAATAATTTCCATGTTGAATTTCATAGCATGACTTTAAATCCATCAACCCCTTATGTGAGTTATACTCTAATGACACTATCTGAACAATCTACTGTTACTACACCATTAAGTGTAGAAGAGTTAAATCACATTAACGCCTACTGGCGAGCAACAACTTATTTAGCAGCGGGTATGATTTATCTGCAGGATAATCCTTTACTGAAAGAACCGCTAAAGCCAGAACATATTAAGAACCGGCTGTTAGGGCATTGGGGTTCAAGTCCGGGCTTAAGTTTTATTTATATTCATTTGAATAGAATGATTAATAAATATGGGCTGAATGCTATATTTTTAGCGGGTCCGGGACACGGTGCGCCGGGGGTTTTAGCACCGGTTTATCTTGAAGGTACTTACGCAGAGATTTATCCCAATAAAGGTGAAGATGAAGAGGGCTTGTTGCAGTTTTTTAAAGAGTTTTCTTTTCCGGGCGGGATTGGTAGCCACTGTACACCAGAAACTCCCGGTTCTATCCATGAAGGTGGAGAACTTGGCTATAGTATCTCGCATGCTTACGGGGCAGCTTTTGATAATCCTGATTTAGTAGTCGCTGTGGTTGTGGGTGATGGTGAAGCGGAAACAGGGCCATTAGCTACGTCGTGGCATTCCAATAAGTTCCTTAATCCGATTTGTGATGGCGCAGTATTACCTATATTGCATCTGAATGGCTATAAAATAAACAATCCGACTTTTCTATCCCGTATACCCCATGATGAATTAAAGCAACTGTTTCAGGGCTATGGTTACACGCCTTACTTTGTTGAAGGCAGTGATCCTGAAGCTATGCATCAGCAAATGGCCGGTGTCCTTGAAGAATGTATTCTTGAGATTAAACGTATTCAACATGAGGCGCGAAGTACGGGTATTCCAGTACGCCCGTATTGGCCTATGATTGTGTTACGAAGTCCGAAAGGCTGGACAGGCCCGAAAGAGGTAGACGGGCATAAAGTGGAAGGATTTTGGCGAGCTCATCAAGTCCCACTGACGAATGTGAAACAAAACCCGGCTCACCTGAAAATGCTGGAAGACTGGTTGCGTAGTTACAAACCAGAAGAACTTTTTGATGAGCAGGGGAGATTAATTCCTGAACTTAAATTGTTGGCGCCTAAAGGAAATCGCCGGATGAGTGCAAATCCCAATGCTAATGGCGGCTTACTGCGCAAAGCCTTACGGATGCCTGATTTTCGGTATTATGCCTTAGCGCTTGAAGGGCCTGGGAAAATGAGTGTCGAAAATACGCCACCGTTGGGAAAGTTCTTACGGGATATTATGCATTCGAACATGCATAATTTTAGGGTCTTTGGGCCGGATGAAAATAGTTCAAACAAGCTTGATAGCATTTATGAGGTCAGTAAGAAAACCTGGATGGCTGAGTCATTTGTTGAAGATGCGGATGGCGGCGAGTTATCACCCTTTGGCCGGGTGATGGAAATGTTGTCCGAACATACCCTCGAAGGTTGGTTAGAAGGTTATTTATTGACAGGTCGGCATGGCTTCTTTTCAACTTATGAGGCGTTTGTACATGTTATCGACTCTATGTTTAATCAACATGCCAAATGGTTAGCAATGTCTAAAGCCGTTCCTTGGCGAGCTTCTGTTTCTTCGCTTAATCTGTTGATTACTTCGACTGTCTGGCGTCAGGATCACAATGGTTTTACGCATCAAGATCCGGGCTTTCTTGATCTTGTGGTGAATAAAAGCCCCTCAGTGACCCGTATTTATTTGCCGCCCGATGTGAATTGTTTGTTATCAGTCGCTAACCATTGCCTTAAAAGTACAGATAATATCAATGTTATTGTTTGCGACAAACAGAAGCATCTGCAATACCTTGATATGGATTCCGCTATTAAGCATTGTACAAAAGGCATTAGTATCTGGGAGTGGGCGAGTAACGATGCTGGCTTTGAGCCTGATCTGGTTATGGCCAGTGCTGGCGATATTCCGACAAAAGAGGCGCTGGCAGCAACTGTATTGTTACGCGAGAACTTTCCGACGCTTAAAATTCGCTTTATCAATGTCGTAGATCTTTATAAGTTGGTACCCAGCAGTGAACATCCGCATGGTCTTTCGGATCGTGATTTTGACAGCTTGTTCACCCTGGATAAACCGGTGATTTTCAACTTCCATGGTTATCCCTGGCTCATTCATCGTCTGGCTTATCGTCGTAATAACCACAAGAATTTCCATGTCCGTGGTTATAAAGAAAAAGGCAGTATTAATACCCCCTTGGAGCTAGCCATTCAAAATGAAACCGACCGCTTTAGTCTGGCGATAGATGCAATTGATCGTATTTCGTCGTTACAGGTTTCTGGCGCTCATGTTAAAGAAAAGCTCCGTAATCAGCAAATTGAATGTCGGAATTATGCTTATGAACACGGCATCGATAGACCAGAAGATGATCACTGGCAATGGCCTTACTAAGCTACCATTAAGGCGTTATTGAGGAGTTGTGACTGTAAGCTCTATCTAATAAGAGCTTACAGACGCATCACGTTCAGAGAAAGATAATCAGATTTATGAATAGCTATTTACTGGTGATTAACGCAGGTTCTTCAAGTATCAAATTTACTGTTTACACAGTAGATTACTTATCAGAGCAACAAATCGCCGAAGCTACCGGGCAAA
Source organism: uncultured Methylococcaceae bacterium (assembly GCA_903866825.1). Classification (GTDB taxonomy): domain Bacteria; phylum Pseudomonadota; class Gammaproteobacteria; order Methylococcales; family Methylomonadaceae; genus Methylobacter_C. The sequence goes on along the minus strand of CAIPPE010000120.1, from coordinate 36,745 downwards.
TTGATGGTATTAACACTCAGTTAAATTTTGTAGTAAAAAATGTAGATGGCTCACTGCTCAGTGCGCCTGACCAGTCAGCGTGCGGTGCGCATGATCATAAAGCCGCCATTGCTTTGATGATGGGCTGGTTACAGAATTATTTTGCGAAGGGAACATTGCTTGCGGTGGGGCATCGTGTTGTGCATGGTGGGCAGCATTATTTTGCACCGGTGTTAATTGATAAAAATGTGCTTATTGAATTAGAAAAGCTTATTCCTTTAGCGCCACTCCATCAACCACACAATCTTGCGATTATACGTGAACTTTTGAAAATGATGCCTTCATTGCCTCAAGTGGCGTGCTTTGATACGGCCTATCATCATACACAATCGGCTGTTGCGCAATGTTTTGCAATACCTCAAGAATTGACTCATGAGGGTATCCGTCGGTACGGATTTCATGGTTTGTCTTATGAATATATTGTATCCATTTTGCCTGATCTTCAGCCTTGCCTTACTAAGACGAAGATTATTATCGCTCACTTAGGGAATGGTGCTAGTTTATGTGCGGTTGATGATGGACGTAGCGTGGCAACGACAATGGGGTTCTCGCCATTAGATGGCTTGGTGATGGGGACTCGCTGTGGCAGTATTGATCCGGGGGTGTTGCTGTATCTGATGGCGTATCACGCGATGGATGTACGCGCTATCGAACAGTTACTCTATCATGAATCGGGTTTATTGGGCGTTTCAGGAATTTCAAGCGACATGCGTCAGTTACTTGCTAGTCGAGATCCTCAGGCAGAGGAGGCGATTGCTTTATTTGTTTATCGTATTGGACGTGAAATAGGTTCTCTAGCCGCTGCCTTAGGTGGCCTGGATGCGCTGGTATTTACGGGTGGGATTGGAGAGAAATCTGCCGTTATTCGTGCGAGAGTTTGTAATCAGGCCGCCTGGCTAGGTTTAGAGCTTAATGCTTCTGCTAATGAATTGGGTGATACATGTATTTCAACCGTGGCTTCAAAAGTGTCTGCCTGGGTGGTCGCGACCGATGAAAATCAAATGATCGCTCGCCATACCTTAGATTTGATATAGCTTTGAGTCAGTAATTTAAGGTCACTAGCTTTAGATGGTGGTGATTTTATAGTATTAAACTTAACGAGAGCACTATGAGTATAGATAATATTGATCAACAAAATATACGCCCCCTTGAAGTTATCTTTAAAGAGCATCTCGATAATACCCTTGAATGCGGCAAGGCTCTTAACGAGCTTTTCTTGAATCTTGCGGATCCTGATCATTTTATTTCGAAGGTTAAAAACCTGGAAGAGTTAGGCGATAAACTGACAGCAGAAGCCTACAGCAGTCTTGAATTGCTGACTTACTCCGAATATATTTATATCACCGAGCAGTTAACTAAACGCCTGGATGATATCGTCGATGGGATGAATGACACGGCCAGGCTGATTGATATCTGTCATCCAAGGCAGATCGAGAATGCCGCTTATGAGATTCTAGCAACACTCGTATCAATGATTGAAACACTGCAGATTGAGATAGCACACTATCCAGATATTGAGTTGGCAAGTATAAAGCTGTGTACTAAAACACTTAAAAAGCATGAAGAAAATGCGGACTTGATCTATCATGAATGGCGGAAGAAACAGCGAAGAGTGCTGGTGCTTTCATTGATCGAAGAAAATAACTGGACTGAGATTTTAGGCGTATTGGAGCAAATAACGGATGATGCTTATCATGCAGGGCTCTTGCTAGAGCGAATTGTCAAGTTTCGCCAAAAATAAATTGTCCTTCTTGTTTATAGGGCTACGTTAAGAATGAGTATTGATAGTTTCCCATTACGTATTGTCGAACTGATCAATACAGAGAATGGAACTTCGCTGGGTCGACGGGGTACTGGAAAGCGTGTAGCTAAGGGCGTTTACCGATTTGGACAACATCCCTTAGCGAATACTCAAGTCATTGTATTTGATGATCCCGATCAAGGGGTTTCAATGACTGCACACGCTTGTGAAAATGCACTTAAACTGCTGTTGACCCGTTTCAAGGATGATCCAATAGTTAAGGACATCTATGAAAAGTTGGCTGGGCGTGAGTTTGCTATCAACTTTATGGAAGCTCACGAGTACTTACTCGACATAGATGCTACGGGTGCAATCATTTCAATTGCCTGCGACGTGGCAATACCGCCATCCAGGACAAAAGAGCAGCAGGGATTCGAATATATACTGCTATTGGGACACTGTTATCTTTTTTTGCTTTGGCAGGGTTTATCTAAGCGTCAGGCATTAGCCAAAGTAGCTGATCTCTACAGTTCATTTTCAAAACCTGAACGAGACCTCTTACATAGGATGTTGGACGGCCCTATCCTGGATAGTGGCAACTTGTTTTCAACTTTCCTTAAGCGGGTAGCCCTTGAATCATCTGAGGGAATCAAAACGCTTGAACAAAAGGTATTGCTAGATCACCATATTACCTGGCTCCTGGGGCAGGATAGGGTAGATTTACCTTATCAGCGACAGGTAGCTATAGATATCCTGAAAGGAGATACAGACCCGGACGAACAGCGTTCACAGCTTTACAGTGTGCTACGAACCTATGATAAAGCGCTAGAAGGTCGTAATATTGAGCGTATCTCCACCGAAGTTCACGAAGCCCAACAACAATTGATTTTTGGGCGCATGAGTCGTGCTTTTCATAATCAGGCAACGCTTTTCGCCAATGCGGTCTTGCTGAAGCCCAATGTAGCCTGGCGTGAATTGGCTGCTGAGTTGTCCTTGCTGGTGGAAACAATTCCGGCTTTGCTATCCAGTACGGGCGCGTTAAAGTTGCTATTGACTAGCGCCGAGGAAGTGCCATTAACAACGCTTGAAGGTGCTTGTGAACGGTTCGAGGATGCTGTTCTCGAAGAACAAAAAAGAGCTTTATCGAATGCTATTGCTTCTTCTCGTGCACGGATGGAGGATTGCAATGATCCCTTGGCGGGACAATTAAAGCCCGTTGTTACGCACGATGCGGTAATGACTTTGACGAGCAAATGCTTACACCTGATAGAAGTCATTCGTCAGGCGTTTTTGAGCTCTGCTAAACGACATGCCGCTTATGTGGTGATCAGTCAACGGCCTTCACCTACCGGGTCACATCTACTGATCAAGACCAATGAGTTTCAGGACCCCTATTTAGGGAAGGCGGAAAATTTACGAAAGCTGGTTCGACTTGCTGGAGAGCGAATCTACTGCAGTCCAGACTACGGTTGGCTCGAAGTGGCCGATCACTGGATCGAAGCCATTCCTCTTTTTATTAAAGAGGAAATATGGGTGCATGAGGGTCAGGAAACGACTCGCACCGTCATCGATATTTCCAGTATGGAAGTGTCTTTTCGTGAGGAAATGGCGGATTTGTGGGCACGCAATATTCAGCACGTGCTGCAAAGTGAACTGTTGTGTTTAGCCAGGGAATACTTATCAGCAGTGACGTTTCCTGATCTTGACGAAGAGATTCAGCGTCAGCGGTTAAGAGAGGAATTCGACTCAGGAGAAATAGCCGCGCTGGGTATCTTGTTTGGTGAAATTTATCGCGAACAGCTTGAACAAATCCAAAGGTTGATTGAAGCCGAAGAGCTTTGTCATTTTGATGCCCTGCGGAAAATTCTGTTAGCTAGCGAAAGCCTGCAGCAGCTTGAAGAACATTATCGAGTGACAGCATCCTGGATAACTTCCGTAAGGCAGTTGCTGCAAGCAAATGGTTTTAATAAAAACTTTGACGAACAACTCGCTCACTTTAAACATCATGCCATGAAGCCACGGCGTGTATTTCCTACGTTACATGTTCTGACCACCCAGTCAGCCGGCATGACCGAAGGCTATATTCGAACTTGGCTTGAAGAGTCCATGGCGCTTTATAATATTGCCGAAGACTTGGGCCTGCATGAAGAAATCGCAGAACGCGAAGCCTTTTTTACTTCCCGATTATTCAGTTTGGGCAAGAAGATAATCTTCGAACTGGGAGCCTGGATAGAAGTTGATGAGTTGTGTGTCAATGAGCAGCTATCTGAATCAGCCGCCATATTGAGGCTCATCAACAGAAATCGCCTCATTCAGGATGAGTTGTCTTGTCTGGGGATGCTGATTGAATTCGACGAGATTAAGCAGGGTCGACGACTGGCTGAAGAATGCGAGGATATCAATGCAGTCGAGGACTTTCTGAGTCAGCATTCCGAAGCATTGCAAGATGCTGCATTAATGCTGGTCATCTCACGTAACCACGAGGTACTAAGCCGTCAGATAAATGAAGCGGAGAGTGATAATTCGGAGCAAAATCACCATGAATCTTTGCGCCGTATAGTTTTGGAAGACGAATACTACCGTCAGGATTTACAGGCTTCTATGCGCTTCGCTGCCCGTCGCCGTGTCCTGGATGACTTAAATAAGGAACATCCACAACTTCATCTTGGTGAATACTATGAAACCTATCTGCGCCGATTTCAACAACTGCGTAAGACGACGGCACGCAAAGAGGTCATTGCAGAAAAAGGTTTGAATCACCTGACCCTCAATCCACTCTATTATTTTAAGGCAATCGGTGGTGGTAAGCGATACCATCTTATTTATACACCCAGCCGGGTAGACTTGGGCAAACGTGAGCGTGAGTCAGTAGAAACCTGGTCACAATGGATCGGTGGTGCTGACCGGGCGGCCATTCAGGCAGGCCGACAAATATACAGTCTGATTAACAAAGACGTTCGTATTTTTGAAAGTCTCACCGAACCCGAGATTTTAAAGACAGGTGAAAATGCCTCAATGGCATCCCATTACGCTTTTTCTAACGCCCTTAGTATGATGATCACCGCGTCTGCACACGGTGATTTTGAGGTGATGGCCGATCTCATGAATCGACGTTTTGATCGACACATACATCCAGCCGGTGAAGGTTATGGTGGCTAGTGTGTACCCAAGGACGGTCTCTTCCTGGAGTTCGTGCTGACCTTGAACAGGGCAGAAAAATTACGCCAGATTGGTTTGCCTGAAGCTTATCATCAAAATGTCATCTTACTGGCTAATCATTTACTCGATCATAAGTCGGAGTTTGTCAGCCAATTAGAATGGGAAGCATGGGCAGCCGACCAATTGCAACAGCAGGATTGTCTGAAACCCTATTTTTCAATGAACCGTGGTGTGCAGGTGTTTCAGATCACCCGTATCGCACATGTACTGGATAATCTGGGTAAACCGGAATTGCGCAGCTCATATAAGGTTGCATCTTCCCTGGCTGCTGGCTGGGGATTGCATAAGATGGTGACGGGGGGCGAGCAGGTTAATCGCTTTATGCCCTTTTTTAAGGCTTGGCTCATTCGTCAGTCGATCGCGGAAGCAGCAAAGCGACACCCACAACTACCTATTACCGTTGAAAAATCGGTCGTTGTGCTGACTGCCGAATATAAACCGGATACTCAAGATGCCCGATTTGCTACGGGGCTTCGTAAGTTCGAGATTCTTGCAGGCACAGCGAGCCATTTACTCAATGCGCTTGATAGGGATGGCCGGATTATTGCGGTATTGATGCATGAGGGGTATCAGGCGTTACAAGAGCAGGGTTGGGCAGGTCGTATGCGTGAAATGTTGGCTATCGACACAGAAGACAATCTCATAGAGGGGCAACTACACAACTTGTTCCCCGCCACCCAGCCACCTGCAGAAATTCGCATGGTATCTCCGACCGGATTGTCCACTCAGGATTTGTTGAGTTATACCAGTGACACCCAACTTGAAATCATTGCCGATGAAACTCGAAAGGAACTGCTGGCTTTAGGGCTGACGGCCAAAGAAATCGAAGCTAACCTGAGAACCTGGGGTACGCGGCTTAGTCAATGGAGCTATCGTGTCGGATATGAATCACTGATCAAGATTGATCTGGAGGAGCAGTTTAGCGGTCGCATCCATGTCCTGGCATTGGCGACCTTGGGGCCTGAACGTCAATACGAGTATGCCTTAAAAGGTGCAGATGTTATAGATACCGGCATTCCACACCGTAGTCTCTTGGATGTACTAGCTGATCCCGCGCATCTATGCAGGCTGATGCTAGAGGGTAATCCCAATAGTGCATTAGTCATTGTAGATGGAGCGGCAGGAGCCAGACACCGGGCAATGAACAGAGGGGATGTCATGCTCTGGTTTGCCGCAGGGGAGCGATTAGGAAGAGAGACTGTTTACATGAGCGTAGGTTTGGGTCAGCAAACGGCCGAAGCCTGGAGGGTGGATATGCGGCGTCGACGTCGCAGAGCCGAGCTGCTTTTGAAAAGCTTAACTGACCAGGACTCTATACTTGCCCAGCAGGTTTATGAACGTATCCTCTGCGAGATAAAGCTTGACCACGAAATTGAGTCGGCCTTGTCTGAAACGGATAAGCTGGTTCGGTTTGGCCGAGACAATGAGCGAGATCGATTACTCTCTGAAACTTTGAGTCATATTGGCAGCGGAATCCTGCTAAAAGACTTAAGCTTTATTGATTTTTTGGCTTTGGGTGGGCTTTATATATTGGTCGGTGCAACAGAGGAATATGTTCGTGCCACAGAGGAATCCTTCATCAAGGGTATTACCTTTTTGGGAGGAAATGCCAGCCAGACCGATAGACAACGTGTTTCGGTATTCTTACCCTCAATTAAACGGGCGCCTGTTACTGAGTTTCGTCAGGAAAAAGGCGTCGAAAGCTCAAATAAAGCTATGGAGGACAGGCCAACGGTAGCTTTGGAAACCCGACGACACTTGGCGACGCGCATTGCAAAAGCTCGTGCTCTTAATCTACGGCAAGCCGCATTCAACAGCATTCAAAGTAACACTGACGGTTTCTTCAATAATTACAGAAAGGCCATTGATGTTCTAGGGTCTGGCAATCAGCAGGTTACTGATGAAGTATTCGGTGCTTTTCTTGGACATACCCGAAATGCCTTGCTAGCTCTGGCTGAAGAGTTCCAAAACGAGGCACATCCAGAAGAATCTCAGAGACTGTTGTTACGGCTGGAGCAACTTTTAACGGGGCGACAAACCGATGAGAAGGTTTATCAATCGATTGCTGGGGGCTACGAGGATATCGGTGACTTTGGGCGTATGGCGCAAGGTATTCGTGAGCGTGGCCTGCAAGGAAAAATCAATGTCGAAGCGGTGGACTTCGGGCTGGTTTGCGTTGCCCAAGGTGCCGAATTGTTTTACATCATTCTAGCGATCGAGAGTACCCTGGAATTCACTCGCGAGGCGCCTTCTACAATGGATGCCCTGTTGTTATGGCGAGCATTATCCAGCTTCTTCTCCATGACTATAAACGATCATAGTTATGAATATCGCCCTTGGGTTTATAGTCGCGGTACTGGATATGCAGATTATAAGGGAGAGAAGATGTACAGGCTCGCAGTGGAACGCCACCAGTGGCTATACAGCTACTTGCGATTCATCGTTACCTGTTATTCCGAGCTTAGAGAGTTGCCTGTTCAAGAGCAGGACTTGCTGTTAGGCAATTATCTGAATACCAATGAAGTGGAAGCTATTGGTGCAGAGGCTGATGGACATGCGGAAAAGATTTGGCGTTCTTATGGACAGTTACGGGAATTGGCTTTTATCCGTAATGATGGATTTGTGATTCCAGATGTGTTTGCAGAATTCGATCCAGACCTGATCTACGATCACTCAAGGGTCAATCATATCTTTGCTGTTCCTGTAGGTCGGACCCATTTTTCTCGTGCACTGTGCGAAGGTCCAAGTTTGACCAGAGAATTGGCGGAAGAAGGCCGACGTGGGTGCAATTTAATCATTACCCGTAAAATCGATATCGTTGATGATCCACACTATACTCGTTCAGTGGCATATATTAGCAGTGGCCATTTTTATGTGGAACCGTCAGCTTACGAAGATGCGCTAGTGGCGCATAAGGGCTATTCCAGGCAGGAAGCTGCCCAACATTTGGCTAGCCGATTGCATCCTAAAGGGATACGTATAGCAGCAAAGTTTACTCGCCCAATCCTGGCGGCATTAGTTTGTCCTTTTCATGGTGATCCGATTTATAACACGGGTAAGCTGGAGGCTTGTGGATTACCTTTCACGGTGCAATCATTGTTTCATACCTGGACAACATACGATAAAGCGAAATACCGGGACATTTTTCGTGACAGCGGTGTGACTATGCCCGATGAAATTGATTGGCTGAGCGCATATACTGGGCTATCAATTGAAAAATCGGAAATCAAAGACGCTATTCTGAACGGATTAGCGGATACTGATTACCCGGGTCTACTCGCTTTTGCCCGACGCAATCCTTTGGTCATGATCAAGGATGCAGCCGAATCCGGGGGGCGCAATGCTCAAGCGTTTAAGCTAGGCAGGGCAGATGGGAATCTTGATTCAACGCAACTACACTTGGCTGTCGAATTTATCTACCAGATCTCATTGAAGCACAATGTTTGTATCCAGGAGGTTATTCTCAGTTCGCCAGAGCATTGGGCAACCGAGGAGTTTATGCGCAATTTTGTCCATCGACAAATCACCGAATGGGGTAATGCGGTAAACCGTCAACGCCAACCCTACACCCCCATCTTTGGTTCGCATCGCATTATCCTTTCTACGGATAATCCGAATGAGGTTGATCTCGAAAAGAAATGGCATATCTCCCATTGGATTACGCTTAACAGCAAACAGTTAATCACTAATGTGGGCAGAGGAGGCACACTCGAACAGTTGCTACCGGAGACTATTCGTCCTGAGTACCAGCAGGCTATTATTAGAAAGTTAGCCGATGCCGGGCAGCGCGTTATTGAAGCCTTATCTCGGTATGAGGCGAAAAGTGCAGCCCAATATACCGTTGAAACCGGGCGACAAGTGGGTGCCGACCTGATGGGCGTTTCCTATGGTATGCCACGTTATTTAATGCTGGATTTTCTTATTGCTCCTGTATTTGATCAAAACGGCGTGCTTGTTGAAACTCAACCGATCTTTGATGAGTTCGGCAATCGGACAGGTTCCCGTTTTATGCTGCAACAGGGGGCTATGCTTATCCCTGGGACTGTTGTCGATTGGCGGGTTGTGCTTATTGAACCGAATATCGGGGTGGGCTTATGGGATCGAGTGGCTTTGCGAGAACAGCATCATGAGCTTGAGCGTGCCCGTATAGAAGGTGATAGTCCGAATTGGGATCGTATTGGCGAGAACGCGCGTATCGTGCTCAGAGATTTAAATCGTGCTGGTGAAGATTATCTGAATCAGCTAATGACTAAAGATGCCTTTATTCCCTGATTGTAATCATGTGGTTAGTGCCTATTGCCGGACATTGGACAGTCTTGGAATGGCTGCCAATTCGCCTCTAACTCAAGATGAGGTCAGTGTTTTTTTAAAATACCTCTTGTTGGAGGGGCTGGATCTAGACGAAATAAACTATGGGCGGATACGTCGATCATCTGATTCGTGCGCAGCTCTGATACAGCGTATAGAAGGGTTTTTAATAGATATAGAGGCAGCCAAAAAGGAATTAAAGACTGTGCCGGGCATTGCATGGGATACCTTTTGCCTTTCATCAACACTTTACCGGCATCGAATTATCGAACTTGCACTCGAGGCGGTTTTAAGTGAACCTTTGGCGCCGGAGATTTGTATTAAATTTTCTTATCTACCTCAGCATGAGTTGTCGGTTACGCTACCAGGGGAGTGGAATCACGCAATTATTTTCTCATCCGCGCTTTTCTTTACCCACGAATTTTATCCCTTGGCCGTTGATGCTTTTGTACATGATTCCGAATGCTTTGGGCATCCTCATGTAAATGTTCTGGGAGCCAATAAGGATTGGCTAAATGAAGAGGGTACGCTTAAGCGGATTATTTACCTGGATTTCGAAACGGGTCGGTTTATAGAAACGGATCTTGAAATGTCCTTGCGACCGGATAGTGTTCAGTTTCTCTGTCTGGGTGAGGAAGAGATAAGCAGGCATGTGGCTCTTTCACAGCGTTTCAATTGTAAGCAGGTGAATCCATTAGCGGTTTCCCAGCTTGCGGATAATAAAGCGGCCACTTTGTCTGGCTGGTCAGCTTTGGGTCTGACCATACCGGCTTATCAAGAAGTTACGATTCGAGTACTGGATACGGCCATGCGATTTCTGGATAGTTTTGAAGAGATCGTTGTTAAACCCAATCAGGCCACTGAAGGAAAACTTGTAGCCTTCTTTAGGCGGGATCATGCCCAGTCCAAAATTGAGATGGAGCGCCATCTGAACAATTGCTGGGAACTAGGTTCCACCCTCGTGCAACAACGCTGCGACAGTGTCATCTTTCGTGATCCTGCTACCGGGACAACTCACAGTTTGGTGTTGCGGTTGAATCTTGCTTTCGACGGAGAACGTTTCTGTTTGGAATCTGGGTATGCACAATTGGGTGTTAACGAGCACTGTCCGGCGGCTTGTGGAAGAGCTGGGCAAATTGTTCCGATTAATGAAGTTTTGTCTGGCCTGACTTCCAGGGCTGATGCCAGCGGTAAGCCTATCGATTTAATCGAGAAAGATTGGGTCAGAATACGCGAGCAATCCGAACGGGCTGCCGGTCTTTTTTCGGGCTTGCTTCTGATGGGGCTGGATGTTCTGCTTGATCTTGATTCCTCTGGAAACATCATTCCTGTGTTTCTAGAAGCAAATCCACGATTGGCGGGTTTGAGTCATTCTCGGCTTTTGTCAGAGGATATTATGTCCTCAAGCCAAAATGGCGTTAGTCTTAAATTGTGGCATGGTTTGGGTCAGTATTACGCTGATACCGGTTTGAAAAAAGATCAAGATAAAAGCATTGCACTTCTATCTTGATCTAAGCGGAGGGTGTTATTTAGCAGCGACTTGCTGTGGTATGCCGATATAGGCTTGCAAATCAGTTAGACCAACGAGGCGTGGACCGTGCAGGGCAGCAATCTTTTCAACATTCAAATTTAGTTTTTGAACGTTTTCGTAAAGATTGGCTGCGTAGGGGTTCAATGAAGTCGGTACTGGGGCATTTGCAGCTAATGGGGTATAGGCATCCGCTTCTATAAGTACTTTGTCGTTTGGTAAGTAAGCTAAAACAAACGCATCATTGTGACCATTGTTAGCAATGCTGTGTATTTCGATAGGATGTTTTTCATCGGCTAATAAGCATTTGTCAGTCAGGGCAACAAAGTTTGGCGCTTTCTTTGACGCTTCTAAACGATCGGGATGAATGCTGTGAGCTGTTGCCCAGACTTTTTCATAATAAGGTTTGTTAGCTTTCAAAGTAACAATGCTTGCACCTTCGTCCACAAAAGTACGTAAGCCACCGGCATGATCAAAGTGTGCATGGGTATTGATTAAATACTTAATGGGTTTGTTAGGAATTAGTTCTTTAGCTTTTGCAATAACCGCCAATGAACGTTCTTCATTAAGCGGTGCTTCAACGATAGTGATGTGATCAGTTTGATCAATCGCTAAACTGTGATGTGTGCCACCTGTCAGATAAAAAACACCTTCAGAAATTTTCTCGGAAGCCACGTTAACTGCCGGTGCTTTGGCAAGGTCTTGAGGTACTTTAATTTCAATGTTTTGGTTAGCTTTGGCTGTCGCTACGTTAATATCCAATACGGGATGACCGCCTTGGTTACGAACGATTTGGCTAGGAAACTGGATGCCGCCAAAATCTTTATAATCAATGAATTTGGTTTCTACCAGAGTATCACCTAAGACTGGATTATCAATCCAGGTGCTTATTTGAGTGACCTGATTTTTAGCGTTTACATTACCCACGTAGCGATATTTACCACCCACGGTGAAAGAGACTTCAATACCGTCGTTAAGCGGTTTTGACGTGCCATTGTTTGCCAGAGCCGCTTTTAAAAAGCCGTGTGGGGTTGACCAGATTTCTGCGACACGTTCTTCAACGGCGGCAGGTTGTTCGGTCGCTGCGTTGCCAGAAGTTGATTCATTCCAGGCGGTGTTACCACTGACAAACTGGTCGTTGCGTTGTTCAACAGGGGCAGGGCGAAAACGGCCTGGTTCAACAACTTGAAAACGGGTTGATTGAACACGTGCGCTGGCTGTATCGTAATTGATATCGCCGGTATAACTTTTAACATCAAACGGAGGCCAGGCAGATTCTGGGTTAGGCGCCTGACCGAATTGATACCAGCGTCCAGTACCTGAAAACTCTACTGATTTTATTTTAGATACGCCTGCCGCATCTGCAGCTTCCTGTAAGGTCTGTGCATGAACCGCACATGAGCCTGCGGCAGCAAATGCTATAGAAAGACTAGCAATAGTTTTATGTATCGATTTACGCATGAAAACTCCTTAGTGTTGTTGACAGTTAATAATTCTTAAAATAGGTTTAACTCATTTATGTTTAAGCAAAGGTCATACCAAGTGATAAATTCTATTTGAATAATAGCTTGAACCCTTGAATTACTTGATTCAGTCGATTGTTCTGAGACAGAGATATCAGTTTAAAACCGAGGCAGGTGTTGGGCTATGAACAGCCTGTGTCTGTTAACTGTTCATAAATCAGCACACAATCAGCACTATTCGTTAGCATCAAAATTATTTATTGCGAGTTACCCGGCTTAGAATGTATTGTTAAGGCGAAGACCTCACACAACCCAACACTAATAGAATAATATTATGAATTTCGCTTCCGATAACTGGGCAGGCGTGCATCCTGCCATTGCACAACGTTTGTTAGATGTTTCCTCAGGGTTCTCGGCGCCTTATGGAACCAGTGTCTTCGATAGAAATATCGAGCAACGTTTTAATGAGCTATTCGAGCGAGAGGTCGCGGTTTATTTCGTGAGTACAGGAACTGCCGCAAACTCACTGGCATTGGCTGCAGTCAATCGTCCGGGCGGGGTATCATTTTGTCATCGGGAAGCGCACATGCTGGAAGATGAATGCGGTGCGCCAGAGTTTTTTACGCATGGTGCCCGTTTGGCTCCGGTTGATGGCGATAATGGAAAAATAAATCCCCAGAACCTTAAAGCTGAAATTGAACGCTTCCCACCCAATTTTATTCATGCAGGGCAGCCGATGGCTATCTCTATTACACAGGCGACTGAAATAGGCACGCTATATCAGTCCAGAGAAATTGATCGTATCGCTGAAATTGCGAAGTCTTATGGTTTACCTCTACACATGGATGGCGCTCGGTTTGCCAATGCCTTGGTGGCGTTAGATTTATCACCCGCTGAAATGACCTGGAAGCGAGGCGTGGATATTGTGTCTTTTGGGGCGACTAAAAATGGGTGTTGGTGTGCAGAAGCCTTAGTGTTTATGAATCCAGAACTGGCGAAAGATTTGCCGTTTATCCGTAAACGTGCGGCTCAGTTATTGTCTAAAAGTCGGTTTATTGCTGCGCAATTTGATGCTTATTTAAAGGATGGCCTTTGGTTGGAGATGGCTGCTTATGCTAATACAATGGCTAAGCGATTGCAGGATGGGATTATGAGTTCTAAGCGAGCCCGTTTAGCTTGGGAAGCAGAGGCAAACGAGGTTTTTGCGATTCTTGATAAAGCGGATATGGTGCAACTTCAGGAGCAAGGGGCGGTTTTTTATCAGTGGAATCCGCCGCGTGCCAAGGCAGGTTTGGTTAATGATCAAGAAGTGTTAGTTCGATTGGTGACCAGTTTTGCGACTGAGGTAGATCATGTTGATCGGTTTGTATCGTTGTTGGGGTAGTAATATGACTAAGACGACAACCTATCAATAGAGTATACCGGTTAAGCGGGGTGCGTTAGTTTTCTGAACATCGGTGAAAATGCCCAAGGCGGGGCTATTCTCCGCTGTTCCTGCTGACATAGAGTCTGTGCAGCCTTGCATCGTGTTTATGCGAGGATGTTTAAGGCCTGTGCAAGCTCGCATAGAACCTGTGCCTGCTTGCACAGACCTTATGCAAGGTAATTCAGGATCTATGTCGTTTGACATAGGGTTTGTGCAGCCTTGCACAGACCCTATGCAAGGCAGTTCAGTGTCTATGTCATTTTACATAGGGTTTGTGCAGTCTTGCATAGACGCTATGCATGGCCGTTTATGGTCTGTGCAGGCTTGCATCGGGTTTGTGCGGGCTTGCATAGACTCTATGGGGTGTTGTTCTGGGTTTTTACAGCCACAAACAGCCTGTGTACCAGGTTTTGGCGTATAGATTGCTCAAAATAGATGGGTATTGGTGTAGGGCTCACTAATAACACTTCTTGTTTAACAAACTAAAGTGGGATTTTTAATCAATTCCAAAGGTTCAAATGAAATTTTATTCTCACGTTGAGGTGCTTATCGTATGAAAAATTTAAAAATATTTGTACTCCTCTTGCTAAATCTCACGATAACCCAAGGCTTACTACTTAGCTCAATTAGTTTAGCTAAACCTGTAGATCACTCACTCTGTTATGAAACAAGGGACTGGGACGAGAAAATGACTCTTTCGGACTATTTGGATAGCTGTGATGGTGCAATAACAAATGTAACAGGGTGCAAGCTCAATTATGAAAAAGCTTGCATTAATGGTTTCGAAGTGGACCTTATGGAAAGTATGACTCAAAGGGGTGTTTTAAAAAATAATGGTTTTGAGTCTCATGCAAGTAGCGCATTGACTCAAAATGACTTTTCTGATCCTTCAAAAATGTATAATATGGTATCGACGCCCAAAGGAACACCGTTGAGACTTTGTTCTAAAGTTGATGGAATTACAAAGGAAAATGTGGGATCCCTCTACCTTGGTAATCTGCCAACTGATAAAGATTACGTCATCGAATCAAGCCCGGCATTTTTGAAACCCGACTCAAATATAGGTTATCATAGCTTTCACTGGAGAGTTGTCGTTTCAAAGGGGAAAGTGAATCTGGAAGTAGAAATTCAATTTGCAGCTGAATTTGATGGACCTGCAGAAGTTGATCGTAAAAATTTAACCTCTTTAACCCAAGCAAAAGGTAAAACAATCGATGACATCAATGGGGAATTATTTGTTAAAAACTTCGTCCGATGCAAAAAAGGAACGACTTTCAGTGATCATCCTGAATGGACGTATTATTATAAAACTCCAGCTGAATTACCTGACAATATTCTTCAAGGAAACATCGAAGATTTTCAAAAAGCGATGAGCGCAATAAGTAATGCCGGGGTGGACAAGGTTGCACTGACTGAGAATTTCAATAGAGTTTTTCATGTTAACTTGCAAGTCGCTAATGAACCAAAAATCAATGAACAGCCCAAGCCTAAAAAGATTGTCTACGAGCTATGCAAAAGCCAAGGCTCCGGAACTGCCCGCGAAGACCTTACCTGCGAAAACATCTCAAATGGCGTAGAGCAAAATCAAAATAGTTACCCCAAAGGAATAGACCGGTTGTGCAAAAGTTACAGCAAAGATGATGCTAAAGTGCGCTGTTATAACAATGCGGAAACCTTTCTCTCACCGGAACAGAAAGATTTTGTCACAAAATATACGGCCGAGTGTAAAGGATTGGCCCGTGCAAAGAAAAACCTCAAACCAGCGGCAGACTGTTTCGGCGATGTGTATACCCAACTCGACATAGCCATTGTAACGAAGGCTAAGTAACAAGATTCGATAAAGTAAGCGGAGTTATAGTAAACTTATTAATACTGAAACAGGCACTACTATGAATCTTCAATAAGCTACCGCAGTTTATTTGGAGGAGTTTCTTAATTGCAGCACATGCCTAGCTTGTTGATTGTTTAGGGGAAACGAAACAGTTTGCGCTTTGCAATGTCTTGGTTTTATGTTGTCAGTCAACGAGGTAGCCACATTGTTCTTCGTAAAATTGTTTTCTTTTATGGTCATATCCTACAACTTTTTTAAGTGTTTGTAAGTTTGGAAATATAATAATATGCCTGCTATTACTCTAAAAGCTCATTATGATGGTCAACGTATTTTACTTGACGAACCGTTTGATTTACCTGTTAATTCTTCTTTAATGATAACGGTTTTACCAAGTTTTAATAATGAAAATGATCCGTGGGTTAATATCGCTACAAAAGGATTATTTGATGCTTATTCTGATAACGAACCAGAATATTCAGTAGAGAATATCAAACGATGAAAGAATGCGATATTGCCTTAACACCTATTCCGCAAGCTGATGGTGTAATAAAAAATCGTCCTGTAGTTATGCTTCGACAAATGCCAGGCTTTGGCGATTTTCTAGTTTGTGGAATTAGTACCCAGCTTCGTCAGGAGGTTAAAGGATTTGATGACACAATTTGTTTAACAGATACGGATTTTTCTGACAGTGGTCTAAAGGCATCTTCCATTATTAGGCTTGGTTTTCTGGCGGTACTTCCACTTCGTAATATCCTCGGCACAATCGGGTTTATTTCTGCAGAACGCCATCATCAATTGCTCAGTCGTTTGTGTAAGCATCTTGAGATCAAAAATCATTAAATTTAATGGCTAAGTCTAAGGTAAGACGAGATAGCATATGAACACATTAAAATATTTAGCCGGTTACTCCACAACAGTTACTGATCAGGTTTATAAACTTATTGATAGTGATAAATTAGCTGATGTGCTCTTAAAAAAGTATCCGGTGAGCCACGCTATTAAAACGGATAAAGCGTTATACAGTTATGTCATTGATATAAAGAACCAGTATCTTCGGCAATCTAATCCACTGAGTAAAGTGGTTTACGATGATAAAATTGATGTTGTCCATCAGGCGTTAGGTTTACATTCGTTTGTTTCTAGAGTGCAGGGTGGCAATTTAAAAGCCAAAAACGAGATCCGGATTGGTTCGGTTTTTAAGAGTGCTGCCCCAGAGTTTTTAAGGATGATTGTGGTTCATGAACTGGCACATTTAAGAGAGAAAGAGCATAACAAGGCATTCTATAAATTATGTGAGTATATGGAGCCGAACTATCATCAATTGGAGTTTGATATGCGGCTGTATTTAACCCATCTGGATCTGGTCGGTAAACTTTACTGATGTTTATTTGAGTCGTTGAGCCAGGAATGAGTCTAACTGATTTGCAAATGCCTGGATATCCCGTGAATTAAGTGCTGCAGGACCCCCTGTATCAATCCCACTGGCTCGTAACGTATCCATAAAATCCCGCATGGTTAAACGATCTTTGATATTTTCCCGTGTATAGCGTTCACCGCGTGGATTGATAGCATGGCCACCTTTTTCAATGGCTTCATAGGCTAAGGGAATATCACTGGTAATAACAAGGTCGTCGATATTTAAGCGTTTAACAATTTCATTATCAGCGACATCGAAGCCTGATTTTACTTGTAATGAAGTAATGTACCGCGAGGGTGGCGTCTGAAGGAATTGATTCGCAACTAAAGTTGTTTGTATTTTAGTGCGATTAGCTACACGGTATAAAACTTCTTTGACGGCCTTTGGGCAGGCGTCTGCATCGACCCATATTTGCATCATATTAAAAGTGTTGTGTTATTTTTGGCTTACCGTCAACTCGTTAATAGTCCATTAAGGTTAGTTGTATTAACTTAAGCCACTATTCTACACAATTTAAAATCACAGTGAAGGCACGTATCAATAGTAAAGCGTGCCTTGGGTAAAATTAAATGAACAGCTTAACCTTAAAAAGAACAACAACCTCGCGAAGTCAGTTAATTGCTTTGATATTTCTGAGCCTATTAACAAGTGGTTGTCAGCATTTAGGCATTTTTTCAAATGATGCTGAGCCGGTTGCTATCAATGCCGGTCGTGAAGTGCTTCCCGCATCAACTGAACTTGATGATTCCCATGAATTTCAGTTAGCTGATGATCAAAATATGATTGGTCTGATCGCTGCCGTTAAGACGCGTAAAAATGATACGTTATCTGATATAGCTAGGCATTATGGTCTGGGTTATAACGATATCAGTATTGCTAATCCCTCGATTTCACCTTGGACGCCCCCAGTAAATAGTCGTGTGATATTGCCGTTACAATTTATTCTTCCTAATGAGCCTCATAAAGGAATTATTCTTAACTTGGCCAATATGCGCTTGTTTTATTATCCTAAAAATCAACCTGATACGGTGTTTACCTATCCAGTCGGTATTGGTCGACAAGGATGGAATACGCCGATGGGATTAACCAGTATTGTCGATAAAAAAGCAAATCCGACCTGGGTAGTGCCTGATTCTATTCATAAGGAGCATGAAGATAAAGGTGACATGCTACCGGGTGTTGTACCTGCTGGGCCCAATAATCCGCTGGGGCTTTATGCAATGCGTCTTGGGTTTCCGAGCTATCTTATCCATGGTACTAATAAGCCTTATGGTATTGGCATGCAAATTAGTCATGGCTGTGTGCAACTATATCCAGAAGATATAGAGGTGCTTTTTAAAAATGCCTCTGTGGGCATGCCGGTTCGTATCATTCATGAACCCTATTTGACGGCTTGGGATCACGATATGCTTTATCTGGAAGCCAATGAACCATTACAAAAATGGGAGCAGAATAAGGCACAACTAAAAAAGAAGTTATTAAAACAGTTGCAGCAAATCAGTGCCAAGAAAAAGGTTTCAATTGATTGGGCTCGGGTAGATGAAATTCTTGATCGGGCCGATGGTATCCCTACACCGATTCTGACCAATAGCCCGGATGAATCAGCGATTCTAGCGAATGCCGTGCAATGGGAGCACCCTGAGCATTTATATAATCAACCTGTTGTCAGTGAGTTAAAGGATAGCGACTGGGCGATTTTGGTGGCTAGCTTTGATAATGAAGCAGAGGCGCAAAAACTGGCCACCATGCTTAATCATCAGGGCCCCATGATTCCTTCCCGCAAGGTTCAAAGTACTAAAGGTTATCAGGTGATTGCGGGACCTTTCAAAAACAAGAAGGAAGTCATCGCAGTTTCAAAGCGGATTAAAATGGATTTTGAGATGGATGTTAAGGCTTTAAATCCGGGTACAGTTTCGGTTGATTGAGACTATAATTAAGCTTTATGCTTACGCATTAATAGGTTTAATCATTTCGTGCAGAACAAGATGCGGATGTGTTTGAAGTTATTAGGGTGCTGGCAATTTAAATTATAGTTTAAGGCGTACCGTTGACTTCACAAAAAATATTATCTGATCAGTTCATTAGTCTCGCTCATGGGAATGGCGGGCGCTTAATGCGAGAGTTAATTGAGCAACTTTTTGCTCGTCATTTAAAAAATGATTTATTAGATACCGATACTGACGCCGCCTATATCCCTTTAAATTTACAGGGGGGTGATATTGTAGTGACCACAGATGGTTTTACGGTCGAACCGTTGGAGTTTCCTGGAGGTAATATTGGCAGTTTGGCCGTGCATGGTACGGTGAATGACTTAGCGGTGTCAGGGGCAACACCTTTGTATTTAACCTTGAACGCCTTTGTCGAAGAAGGCCTGGAAATAGCCTTACTTGACCGGATTGTCCAAAGCATGGCTAAAGCTTGCCAGGAGTGTCGTGTAAAGATAGTTGCAGGGGATACTAAAGTGTTAAAGCGAGGGCAGGGGGGCGGTGTTTATTTCGCTACCACGGGTATTGGTCAACGTTCGTCAACATTAAAATTAGGTATCAAGCAGATTGAACTCGGTGACTTGATCTTATTGAGTGGTACAGCGGGCGACCATGGTACAGCTGTGATGTTGGCAC
Source organism: uncultured Methylococcaceae bacterium (assembly GCA_903866825.1). Taxonomy (GTDB): domain Bacteria; phylum Pseudomonadota; class Gammaproteobacteria; order Methylococcales; family Methylomonadaceae; genus Methylobacter_C. Next base: position 17,152 of record CAIPPE010000120.1, on the reverse strand, counting down.
GTGAGCAATTTGGTCTGTCGGGTACTTTAAAGTCTGATGCGGCGAGTGTGATGCCGATAACTCAAGCATTGATCAAACACCCAGGGTTGAGATTCATGCGTGATCCAACCCGAGGAGGAATTGCTACCATTGCTCACGAAATCGCTAAATCGACACTATCTGGCGTGCGTTTTTATGAGAGTAAAATCCCTATCAATGAGTCTGTTAAGGCCGTGGCAGAAATGTTGGGCTATGATCCTTTATATATGGCGTGTGAAGGACGTGTTCTGGCAGTCATTGATCCCCTTGAGGCAGAGCAGGCACTTCAGGATTTGCATGACTTGGGTTATCGCGAGGCAGCGATTATTGGTCGTATAGAAAAGGGAGCTGCTTATGCGCTAATAGAAACGGTGCTGGGGGGCGAGCGTATTTTACAAGAGCTGGAAGAAGACCCTTTGCCACGTATTTGTTAGAACGCAATTTTATCGCCTAATTTTGGAATGGTTGCGTCCCAGCCCCTGCGTTTAAAGCTGGTTTGTAATGATAGGGCCGCTGCTTTTTCTCGACGATGGTTATGTGTTTCCAGTAAATAACAGGAGCCGGTTACTTGGCCGCCGGTAGCACCGAAAAAAGTAAGATTAGCCAAAGTTGTTGCCTATCCATTGTTATGAATATCGCCATTTATTGAGTAGTTTTCTAAGATGAGAGACCAGGCTTGTTCAGCCGTTTCAGCAAATTGGATAAGCTGACGGTCACAGGGTGTTATAACACCTTCTTCAACTAGCATATCGAAGTTAATAAGTTTACTCCAATAGGACTCTCCAAACAGAATAATTGGTATTGCTCTGACCTTTTTAGTTTGAATCAGGGTGAGGGCTTCAAAAAGCTCATCTAAGGTCCCAAAGCCACCCGGAAATGCGACTAAGGCGATTGCCCGCATCAGAAAATGCATTTTACGAATTGCGAAGTAATGAAACTGAAAGCAGAGTTCGGGAGTTATGTAAGGGTTGGGTTTTTGCTCGCCTGGTAATACAATATTGAGTCCTATATTTTTACTGCCTACATCTGCTGCACCTCTGTTAGCGGCTTCCATAATGCCTGGGCCGCCACCCGTCACGACAGTTAAAGTTTGTTTAGTGCTTTCTTTGCTTAGGGATATTAATTCCCCCAATTTGCGTGCTTCATCGTAGTAATGGCTTTTAGCCAATAGTCGCTGGGCAATAGTTCTTTGAAACGTTAGCTCTGAGTTATTGAGGTCGGCATTAATCGATTCTTCAACCTGTTGCAATGCCTTAAGCGCAGTGTCTTTATCGGAGATTCTTGCGCTGCCAAAAATAACGATGGTTGATTGAATATTTTCCTCTATTTGGGTGAGTTCAGGTTTTAGTAGTTCGAGTTGTAAGCGAACGGGGCGAAGCTCATCACGCATCATAAAATCAAAATCATCATAAGCTAATCTGTAAGAAGGTGATTCGCTTTGGGGTGTATCTAGTTTAGATGAGACTATGGCGGCGTCTTGTTTAGCCGTTGGGAAAGGACTCTTACAAGGTATGGACGTTTTTTTTGCCATCGGTTCTTTTTGATAAGGTAGTGTAAAATAGTTAGCGTTTTATGGGATTTAAGCAACTAAATTATTTTAGCTTAATATGGATACACTTTATTACTATTGTGAAATAGTTTGTTAATGTTAGTATTGCATCCTTTAAACATATTTAAATTGTAAACCAGTGTTTTAATGACAGGCATTTATTGTATGCAACTAAGAAAATTGGCAAATGGACGGTTTGTAATGGATTTGAGTGAGCTATTTCTTTCGATAAAAAGTAAGGTAAATAATCAGGCTGACTTAAATCTAAATGCTAAAGTTTTTAAAATAAGACGTTTTGATTTATCAAGGTATTTAGTAGTTTTCATTATGCTTGGTTTGCAAAGTCAATCTCCGTTTGCTGATGAAATGGTTACTGAAGTACAAAGTTCATTAAGTGGCAGTGATCACGATGAGAGTCAAAAAGAGCCTAAAGAGGGTGCTTCTAGTGGCGCATTGATAGCACATGACTCTGCCAGTTTAGCTAATGAAATTTCTGCTATTATTACAGCAAAACAGCATCCCTACTTAAAGCGATCAAATTTTCAGAATCGAGCTGAAGATCTTGATGCATTATATAAGCTGGCTGGTTATAAGTTGTTATGGTTAGGTGATTTCCAAGCGGACAAAAATAGAGCTGATGTACTAAAGTTATTTGAAGATGCAGCTTTTAATGGTTTAGATTCTGCTGATTATGATGTTCAGACCCTACAAAATAGATTGCCCGCAGAGTCGATTATTACTAGTAATGATTATAAGCAACTAGCGCTTTATGATACGGCAATCAGCTTAACATTGTTACGTTTTGTACATGATTTGCATTATGGTCGGGTAAATCCAAAGGCAATAAATTTTAATCTTAAGTTACGAGAAAAAAAGATTATTGATTTACCAACGCTTATTAATTCAAGTGTGAATCAAGGAAATTTTGCTCAATTGCCTAATCTGGTAGAGCCTAAGTTAAAGCAGTATCAAAAATTAAAACAGGCATTAAATACCCTTGTGTTGGCATCTAAAAATTCTGTTCCACATAACTTTGTGTTTACTAAGCCTATTAAGCCAGGTGAAGCCTTTTCAAAATCCCAGGAGTTAGAGACGTTTTTAGTCTCATTAGGAGACTTGCCCAAAGAGGGGGTGGGTTCATCGAAGGAGGCTAATCAATATACTCGCAAACTTGCTTTTGGCATTAAAAAGTTTCAATCCCGGCATGGAATAGAGCCAGATGGCGTGCTGGGTAAAAGCACGGTTGCTCAGTTAAATGCTCCACTAAATGACCGCGTAACCGAAATCGAGTTGGCAATGGAAAGGCTTCGCTGGTTACCTGAAATGAATACCGGAGCTACTATCGTTGTAAATATCCCCGCCTTTCAATTATGGGCTTATGATGATATTAACGATTTCGAGGCAAACATCCCTAATATGAGGGTGGTTGTCGGTAAGGCATTAAAAAATGAAACACCGGTATTGATGGCTGAAATGCGATTCATTGATTTTATGCCCTATTGGAATGTGCCCTATAATATAGTCAAAAAAGAAATATTACCTAAGTTAATTCAAAACCCGGGTTATTTATCTAGTGAGAATATGGAGCTGGTCTCCACTTTCGGAAATGACAGTAAAGCCGTTGCTTTTAGTGCTGGAACGATTTCCGGGCTGAACCAGGGGACATTGAGAGTCAGGCAGCGTCCGGGTAAGAAAAATGCCTTGGGTAAGGTAAAGTTTATCTTTCCAAATAAAAGCGATGTGTATCTGCATGACACACCTTCACGCTCATTGTTTAGTCGGTCACGTAGAGATTTTAGTCATGGCTGCGTCAGGGTACAAAATCCAGATCAGTTAGCCGAGTTTGTACTGAAAAATCAGTTAAGTAAAGAAGAAATAGAAGAAGCCTTACAAACTCAAAAAACGCGCAGGGTGGTACTGAAGAAATCGATTCCGGTATTGTTTTTTTATACTACTTCATTTATAAATCAACACGGTAACCTAGTTTTTTATCCAGATATCTATGGTTATGACGCTGTTTTAAAGGAAGAATTGAAAAAGTCTGTAGACTTGTCTGATCAGGAGTTGATTGCTCCTCCCCCAGCACCAGTAATCGCTTTAGATCCTTTTGGAACTACAACTAATCCGGAAGTTGATAATGCAAGCGAAAGACAGCCGTAGTTTTGGATACTTTAAATACCTAACTTTACCAGCTTCTAACATCGCCAGTATCAAGGTGTACAAAATTATTATAAGGATAATAGCCTACACCACCTCTAGCCATTGTTAGAGCTGCATTTCTAATGGTTCTTGCATCTAGGCCTTCAACTCTTATATCAATCGCTCTTCCTTGCATGTGAAAACTATGTTCCGCGACTCTATTGCTATGTCTGCGTAGTTCTGCATTGGTGGTGGGAGATCGATAACCGGATACGATATGAAATGGTTTGTTGACTCCCAGTGTTTCTTTTAAATCATGCAATTGATCTAAAAGTGCAATATCTATCGGGTGAATATCATCTGTGTGACAATCGCGAAGCAGAAAATTAATTTCGTTCAGGGCATCCTTAATGTATCTACCATTTTCAAAATACGTTAGTTTTATTAATTTATCACCGGTTTGCGAATGTTCAAATGACAACGTTTTGTAAGCAGTTGAATTTGGGGATTGTACTTGGCTTTCATTCTGGAAAGCACTATGTTGGTGTCTCGGCTCAATATGTGACTTGTGTCTATATAAATGACCATGGCCATATTGCCCTGGTTTTATAATGTCTCTTATTGCTGCTGATGCTATGTCAGAACCACTTAATGCTAGTAAAGATCCACAGGCGATTTGCTTCAGAAATTTTCTTCTGGATGCAATTTCACTTTCTTGGTCATTAGTAATTTTTAGTGGCTCTTTGTTCATAAAATAATCCCGGATTTAACTTTGATTATATTTTCCACCATATTGTCTTAAATTTATCTTAAATGAAGATTATCTACCTGGTTATTTTTGAATCAATTCCACTTAAATTTTTTAATCAGTTGATCTATTGGTCCAGGTTCTGCTATATATAGTGACGCTTACTGTAAATTATTACCATTAACGAAATTTTGATAACGGAATTTAGACATGAGTAGAAAAATAGCTAAACCATCAACTTATCTAACTGAAGTTAAAGCGCTTTCTGATCGCATTGTTAAAGCACAACAACCGATCCGAATACTTGATGCCATTAAATGGGATGACAGTATTAAACTTGAGTTTTTTAAAGGAAACTGTAAAACTCTGCCATCAGTGACGACTGATTATTATCAGAATCGTCCTTTGGGGTTTGATCCTGATGAAAAGAAACAGGAGTTTTATCAGATTGAGCGAGATTTAGTGCGTAAGCTAGGACAGTTAAATCCTCTTAGCGTTATCATGCGGCGTATTAGTAGGGAATATCAGGATGTCGTCAGTATGCTTGAAGCACGCGGAACTCCTTCGTTTTCAAATATCTCCCAAGAGTTATATGGCTCATCTCAGGATGTTTTTCATGTGGGTGATCCAACCATTGCAAATTTGGGAAGCATGATGGAGGGTACGTTATCCCAGTTATTACAACTGGATTCATTAGACGAAGATCCTAAAACGATTAATGCAAAAGATGCTGTAGCCATTCTAAATGAAAAAATAGAAACTGTCTTTCCAGGTGATGGTCTGCGTGCAATGTTAAGCGATGGTATTTTGGCTGATGCAGCGGCAGGTACTGATTATATAAAGTTACGTGCGGATGCGTTTTTTAATATGCGTGATTTGCGAGTCCTTGAAGTTCATGAAATTTGGGTACATTTGGGAACGACGTTAAATGGTCTAGCGCAACCCTATTGTACCTTCTTAGGCAAAGGACCACCTTCTGCGACAGTTACCCAAGAGGGCCTGGCAGTCTTGATGGAGATATTAACATTTAGTTCTACTCCACATCGGTTAATGCGTTTAATTAATCGGGTACGTGCTATAACTCTGACTGAAGAAGGTGCTGATTTTATGGATATATTTAACTTCTTTAGAGAAAAAGGACTGGATGAGGAAGAAAGTTATACGCTAAGTAGTCGGGTTTTTAGAGGCAGTACTGCAGATGGTTTACCTTTTACAAAAGATTTAACTTATCTCAAGGGTTTTGTGCTCACTTATAATTTTATGAGATTAGCGGTTAGTAAAGGGATGCCAGATAGAATTCCATTATTGTTCTGCGGTAAAACTATGATTGAGGATATGAAGGTGTTAGTTGATTTAGTTGAAGAAGGTACGGTGATTGCGCCTCATTTTTTGCCGCCTCAGTTTAAAAATTTAATGGGCTTGGCTTCCTGGCTGAGTTTTAGTCGTTTTATGACATCGTTAAATTTTCGTCAACTTGAGCAAGATTACGCTAATATTTTGTGATTCTTTAAAATAATAAACCATGGGGTTATGAATGATGCCAAGCCAGTTTTTACGGTATTATTTATAACTTCATGTTTTTAGATCTACTAAGCTTCTTAATAGTTAGGGTTAATAATTTATCGTTTCGACATTAATGTTATTCCCTCTCTTCTTTTGGAATAAAACAATATACAGATGAAAGATAAATTATTGACCTCTTTTAATGCTCTATCAAAGGATGAGCAGACTATTATGCTGGTTTTATCGGTTATTTTTGCACCTATAGGACAATCTAACTTACAAACACTTTTGAAGACATTAGCTTGTTTTGATATCAAAAAGTTAGCCGTACTTGATAAGCCTTTACGGGAGAAATTACTTAAAACTAATTTGATTGTAGTGATGCCTGATGGTTGGCGATGTAATGAAGATTTTGCCGAGTATCTGATGAGGTTGGCAACTGAAGAAGTGTGGTTTAACAAACTCGCTCAATTTCTTATTGCTCAGCCTGGGTATTACTATCCCGCGAGAACGGAAGTCTTTCATGCTATAAAACAGCTACGTATCTTTTTGTATCAAGGTAATGACACGGCCTTCGCAGCTAATATTGAGCGTTTTTATAGTGATTACCCACAAACTTTTTCTCTTTACATTAATAAAATATTTTTTAAAAATTATTGCGTTGAATGGTTCACCTCCTTGTCGGATACTATCAAATCACTGGTATTAAGTTATTTTTTAAATGACAGTCATTTACTGTTAAGAGATGTTTCATTCCAATTTCAATTGCTCGAGACCTTTTTTGGTTCTGCAAAACATGATAACCCTATAATAGTTCATGCAGTGATTGAAACTCGCTTACTTCGTGGTGATTTTACAGATGCTGAAGCCTGGTTAGCAGGTGATTTTTCAGCAGATGGACTGAAATTACTAGGGACCTTATATTTTTTGCGTAATCAAAATGATCAGGCGATTAGTTACTTTCAATTGGCACTTAAAGCCTATAAAAAAGAAACAGGGAAACGTAATATTAATTTAGGTGGTTTGCACGGTTATTTTTTTAATTTAGCGTTACTTCGTAGTCGTGACTTTAATAATTTAAAGTTATTAAGGCAACAAGCACTGTTAACCGTTAAGCAAGGTTTTCAAAATCAATTCTGGTGGCTAAATTTAGCTTTATTAGAGATTGTTGATATTTTTCAAAGTAAATCTTCAATTGAGAAAACTACTTATCTATTGAACAATAAAAAAAGTCCTATTGATCAATTGTTTCAAGCTTTATTGCTATTTTGGATAGGTGAGATTGAAGCTATTAAAAGCGAGAGCAGAGATGTATTATTAACGGAATTATTTAAGTTCTGTCAGCAAGCTCAGCAATTGGGATATATTTGGTATGCTTGTGTAGGCGCGACCTTATTAGAACGGTTGAATTATAAAAACAAGCATTGTCTTCTTATAGCCAAGCAATTTGCATCGTTACCGTTTATTGAGATTATCGATTTATTGCCTCAAGTATCTGCCTGGCAAAGGGCATTAGAGGCATTAAGTCAATTGAGCGTTAATCCTGATGTGGTTGTTCAAAAAGAACTAAGGCTAATTTGGTCATTAAGTTTGATAAATAACGTCATTATCTTGGAACCAAAAGAGCAGCGGTCAGGTAAAGGTGGGCGCTGGACAAAAGGAAGAGCTGTTGCTTTAAAAAGGCTTTACCATAACATGGATGAATTTGATTATTTATCTGAGCAAGATCGGCGTATGTGTGCACACATACAAATTGAGAAAGACACCGATTATTATGACTATTATTCAAAGGAAGTTTATGTTGTTGCAAGTACTGCTATCCTGGAAGCAGTAGGGCATCCTTTTATCTATTGGAATAATCAGGAGTCATCTGAAGTCCCGGTTAACATCAGTTTGGTCGAGCCACAATTACTTGTTAAGGAGCAACAAGAAAAGTTACATATTTCGTTAATACCCCAACTGACTCATCAGAAAATAATAGCCCAAAAGTCTGCAAATAATGGTTTGTTAATCTATGTGATTAATAATTCACATCGTCAAGTTGCCGAAATTCTTGGAAAAAATGGCTTAACGGTTCCACTTGCTGCTAGGCAGCAAGTGATTGATTCAATCGCTTCGATTTCTTCGATGTTGACGGTGCAATCGGATATTAGTGGGACATCAAGTTACGCATTAACAGTTGATTCAGATAGTCGGTTACATGTTCATTTACAGCCGATAGGGCAGGGAATACAAATAGAAATTTTTGTGCAACCTTTTAATGACGGGGGGCCGCTTTATATTCCAGGTACAGGGGGCGTCACTGTATTAGCAGAAATTGATGGAAAGCAATTGCAAACAACGCGTGATTTTGATTTAGAGAATAAATACTTGGATCAGGTCTTAAAGGGGTGTTCCTGTTTATATGCGACTAAAGAACCTAAATGGCAATTGGATGATCCAGAGTCTTCTCTCGAAGCATTGTTGCAATTGCAGTCCTTAGGTGAGTTTGCTCTCCTTGAATGGCCAAAAGGTAAGAAGATTAAGCTCAGTCGTGAAATTGGTTTGTCACAAGTACAATTTTCGGTGCGTAAAGAAAAAGACTGGTTCAGTGTTGAAGGGAGTTTAGAGGTTGATGGTGATCAAGTCTTGGATATGCAGCGATTAATGAATCTTTTAAATACTTCATCAAGTCGTTTCCTTAAGCTGGAAGATGGACAGGTTTTTGCTCTTACTCAAGAGTTACGTAAGCGCTTAGATGATTTATCAGGTTTAGGTGAGGTACAGAAGGATAAAGTACGATTTCATCCTTTAGCCGCCTTGGCTTTGGATGAAATTACAGCAGGTATGGAGATAACAGCGAGTAAACCCTGGAAAGATCAATTATCAAGACTCAATGAAATGGGTGACTTAAACCTTAAGGTACCTTCTACTTTACAAGGTGAGTTAAGGAGTTATCAGTACGAGGGTTTTCAATGGATGATGCGTTTAGCTCATTGGGGGGCTGGGGCTTGTTTAGCGGATGATATGGGTTTAGGTAAGACTGTTCAGGCATTGGCTTTAATTTTAGCGCGTGCGCCTCAAGGCCCTACATTGATATTAGCGCCTACTTCAGTTTGTATTAACTGGTTAGAAGAAGTGCAACGTTTTGCGCCAACGCTTAATGCTTATCAATTTGGAAGTGGAGATAGGCAAGAAATGTTAGATAACGCAGGACCCTTTGATTTAATAGTCTGTAGTTATGGCCTTTTACAAACAGAAGCCGATCGGTTAACGCAAAAGCATTGGCATACTTTAGTCGCTGACGAAGCGCAAGCCATTAAAAATGCGCTGACTAAACGGTCTAAAGCAGCCATGTTATTGCAAGCAGACTTTAAGTTGATAACTACGGGTACGCCTATTGAAAATCATTTAGGTGAGTTGTGGAATTTATTTAATTTTATTAATCCTGGGTTGTTAGGGTCTCTACAGAAGTTTAACGAACGTTACGCTCAGGCAATTGAAAATCAGCATGATCATGAGATACAGCAACGATTGAGGAAGCTGTTAAGGCCCTTTATCTTAAGACGACTTAAAAACGACGTATTGACAGAGTTACCGCCACGAACTGAAGTCACCTTGCATGTAGAGTTAAGTTCAGAAGAACGTGCGCTTTATGAGGCTTTACGTCGAAATGCTATGCAGACCATGATGACAAGTACGGAACAGTCTGGACACAAGCAATTGAAAATTCTGGCAGAAATTATGAAGTTGCGACAGGCTTGCTGTCACCCAAGATTAGTCATGGAAGGCAGTCTTCTGAGTAGTTCTAAATTACAAGCGTTTGAAGAATTGGTTGATGAGTTGTTAGATAACCGTCATAAAGCGTTAGTGTTTAGCCAGTTTGTTGGACATTTGAGATTAATTCGAGAGTTGTTAGATAAAAAAGGTATTCAATATCATTATTTAGATGGTTCAACACCGGTTCCTCAGAGAAAGAAATCGGTAAACCTATTTCAATCGGGGGAAGGTGATCTGTTTTTAATTAGCTTAAAAGCCGGCGGGACAGGTTTAAATTTAACAGCGGCAGATTATGTTATACACATGGATCCCTGGTGGAATCCCGCAGTAGAAGATCAGGCTTCGGACCGTGCGCATCGTATGGGACAAAAACGACCGGTTACCGTTTATCGTTTAGTCGCTAAAGATACGATAGAAGATAAAATTGTAGATTTGCATAAGCATAAACGAGATTTAGCCAATAGCTTGCTTGAGGGTGGCGATATCAGTGGAAAAATGTCAGTTGAAGATATGATGGCATTGATCAGTGATATTGATTAAAGAAAACTCCAGGAAGCCCTGTCATTATTCGAAAACATTATTCGATGAGAGTACTAATGCGAAAAAAATTAATTAGTGAGAATGAAAAAAATGTTTCAAACTTTGAACAAGGCAGCTTAGATATAGAGAAACTGGCTCAGGTTGAAATAAGTTCTGAGTGCAGTGATCAGCCAATTGAGTTTGCTTTATTGGCGGGGAATACTAAGGGTTGGAAGGCGGCAACCCCGGGTAATCAGGTGATCCGACTTACTTTTGATGATCCTCAGATTATAAAGCGTATCGTACTTGTATTTGATGAGCTAGAAGTGGCTCGTACTCAAGAGTTTGTTTTACTTTGGAGTAGCGATAAGGAGGGTGGCATTCAAGAAATCCTGCGCCAACAATTTAACTTCAGTCCGCCGCTGACTACTCAGGAACTGGAAGATTACACGGCTGACCTTAATCAAGTTAAAGTGTTTGAATTAAGGATTATTCCTGATATCGATGGAAATGAATCTTGGGCAAAACTAACTAAGTTACGTCTTTATTAAGGCTGATTAGTTGTTAAGTTCTCAGGTCTTCGGACTATTCTTACCGTATGCTGATTATTGCAGCGTCTGGCCACAGCAAATAAATTAATATAAATAAGAATTAATTGTTTTTGTCATTGTCTTAGCTGCTAAGATCGCAGCTAACGCGCCTTTTGTAAAAATTTTTATTATATATTGGTTTGTCTAATTAATTGTTGGACAAGGTTTATTATCAGTTATGAGTCTGATAATAAACCTTGAGTATTGTAATAATTAAATTAAATATCAATTAGTTATATTAATTTTATGGGCTGGACAGAAAACCTTATAAGGCATTTCTATGGGGTATTTGGTAGCTTGAATGCTTTCTTTGTACTATTTTGTTCATGTTTTGTTAAACTATACTTTGACAATGTTGTTTCTAGTTGATACATTATTGTTAAATGATTAGTAAATAGATTGTTAATGACCAGTTTATTAGTAGCGTTACTTAATCATATTGAAGTTATAAAAATTTTGTAGCCCTTGAGAGTTTAATTAGTTCTCCAGGCTACTTAAATATTTAACACACTCTGTTTGCGAGGATTGGGCGTTATGGCTTATTTAGATACACAGTTGTCAAAACAAGAATTAGGGTTTGTTGTAGATAGTATCAAGCTAATTCAACAAGATCAGTCTTCTAATGAGGTAGTTGAGAGTGTTGCTGACGTAGGAGAAAGTAGTAACTTTTATACTGCCAGTCAGTTAAGAAATGAAAAGTCTAAGTTAGTTAGCGCTCTATCACGTTTTCCTGTAACCGCCTTATGGCTGCTTAATCAATACGAGCAAAGTATAAATTCGGGTAATCAGGATGATGATGTGGTTCTGGATTCAGAGCTAACAACTGATTTATCAGAAATTAGAAAGTATTTTAATGCCTTATCCGTTAAGTCCGTAACTGATCCATCTTATTCTACAGATAAACAGAATTTAACAACGGCTTTAGAGTTATTTCCTTTTTCATTCCATGATTTAACTAATTTAGTTGATCTTATTGTCTATGCATACAAGTTTAGAGGGCTTTGTTATCAACCTAGTGCGCATCTAGCCAATCAGAACACAGATGTTGTTCTTAAGCGCTTAGAAGGATTGAATCGTCGAGGTCGTAAAGACGCCAACTGGGCTGATTTAATATCGGCTTATGACGAACAATTGATTTTTTTATCAAGTGCGGAGATGCATAAATATTTCTCTGAGGTGGTTTTTTCTGAGCACCTTTGGTTAAAATTAAGACAGAAAATAGCCTCAGCTAACTCAAGGTTAGTATTGTTTATTGCTAACCAATATAAAGGCAGTTTTTTAGATTTTGATGATCTCGTTCAAGAAGGTCAAACAGGTTTACTTAAGGCGATTGATAGATTTGATTATAGACTGGGGTTTCAGTTTTCAACTTATGCTGGATATTGGATTAGGCAAGCAATCTCAAGAGCTTTGTCCAGAAGTGAAAGAGTTGTTCGCGTCCCTTGTGGACAAGTTGCTAATATAAATAAGGTATTTCGCAGTAAAGATGAATTTGTTGTAAAAGAGGGAAGAGAGCCAAGCTTAAAAGAATTAGCAGAATACACCAACTTATCTTGCCAGGAAGTGAGTTCTATATTGTCTATCTCACAAACAGCTATGGCGCTTGAAGGTTCTGAAGATGACGAGGAAAGTTCATATTCGCCAATTGATTTTCTTGAGCAACAGGTTTTTACATCCTCATTTATGAAAATTGCCCAGACAGATCTAGAGGGGCTACTAAATAAGGCGATTAAAATGCTTAATCCTAGAGAAGCAAAAATTATTTCGTGTCATTTTGGAGTTGATACCGATAATGCAATGACTTTACAGGAGATAGGCATTGAGCTGAATCTGACTAGAGAACGGGTAAGACAAATTCAGGTTATAGCCCTTGATAAAATAAGACGCAGCTTTGGAGATCAATTGTTAGCGTTTTTATAATGTACAAAATTCATAAAGATAGTTAAGATTTAATCCTACTTTAAGGGTAGGATAAGAAAGAAATAATTTAAGACTGATGACAGGGTAACGTGGAAACATCGGGTTTTGGATGCAGCTGTAGGTAATCGCAACACTACTATTGACTTATTATGGGTCAGGAGATTAAACCATGAAAAAATATATACTAAATGCGCTTCTTTGGAGTGTTGTATTATCCGGTGCATTTTTGATATTCAACCGCGTAAATACAACACCGGCAATTGATGAATCAATTGCATATTCTGACTTCATTGTTAAAGTGAAGAATAAGCTGGTTGAAAGGGTAGAAATGACCGGCCAAACCATTAAGCTTCGTACTTCTGATGGTCAAAACTATGAAACCTACAATCCTAATGATCCGCATTTAATAGATGACCTGTTAAGTGCAGGTGTACAGGTAAGAACAAAGCCACCTGCCCAACAGTCTCTGTTTATGCAGATGTTTATATCCTGGTTTCCAATGTTGTTGTTAATTGCAGTATGGATCATATACATGCGTAAGACCCAGGGTGGCGGTATGGGAGCAAATGGTTTTGGAAAGAGCAAAGCCAAATTGCTTGAAGAAGATAAGCTCAGCGCCAAATTTGTTGACGTGGCAGGTTGTGAAGAAGCCAAAGAAGAAGTTACCGAATTGGTTGATTTCCTGGCAGATCCACAAAAGTTTCAAAAGCTGGGCGGAAAAATTCCTCGTGGTATTTTAATGGTTGGGCCTCCAGGTACAGGTAAAACCTTATTAGCAAGAGCTATTGCTGGCGAAGCGGGTGTCAAATTCTTCACTGTATCAGGCTCGGATTTTGTGGAAATGTTTGTCGGTGTCGGTGCTTCAAGGGTTAGAGACATGTTTGCTCAGGCTAAAGAACATGCACCCTGTATCATTTTTATCGATGAAATAGATGCGGTAGGCCGCCAACGTGGTGGCGCTGGTATGGGCGGCGGTAATGATGAACGAGAACAAACATTAAACCAGTTACTGGTTGAAATGGACGGGTTTACAGGTAATGAAGGCGTGATTGTCATTGCTGCTACTAACCGGGCGGATGTGTTGGATAAAGCACTATTAAGGCCAGGCCGTTTTGATCGTCAAGTCAATGTAGGGCTACCAGATGTTCGTGGTCGTGAACAAATTTTGAATGTTCATATTAAAAAGGTCCCTGCTGCCGATGATGTCAAATTAAAAGATATCGCAAGAGGAACGCCTGGTTTTTCAGGGGCAGAGTTGGCTAACGTAGTAAACGAGGCGGCCCTGTTTGCAGCCAGATCAAACAAAGCTCAAGTTAATATGAGTGACCTTGAAAAAGCTAAAGACAAGATATTGATGGGTGCAGAGAAGCACACCATGGTTATGACAGAAGATGACAAGCTGCTTACTGCTTATCATGAAGCGGGTCATTGTATCGTGGGTGAATTATCTCCAGACCACGATCCTGTTTACAAAGTGAGTATTATGCCAAGAGGTAGAGCACTGGGTATTACCATGTTCTTACCTGAACGAGATCAGTACAGTGCCAGTAAACGTAAGTTAGAAAGCCAGATAGCCAGTTTGTTTGGTGGAAGAATTGCAGAATTAATGATTTATGGGGGTGATAGGGTTACTACGGGTGCATCCAATGATATTGAGCGAGCAACAGAGTTGGCTCGTAACATGGTAACTCGTTGGGGATTTTCAGACAAATTGGGGCCTTTGGTTTATGGCGAAGAAAATGGTCAGCCATTTATGGGATACCCAGGTTCACAAGGTAGCAAGGTATCAAGTACGGTTGCTCATCATATCGATGAAGAAATACGTGCAGTGATAGATTGTAACTACCAACGTGCTGAAACTATTTTGCAAGAAAACATCAGTATACTTCATAAAATGGCAGATGCTTTGATGAAATGGGAAACCATTGATAAAGATCAAATTGATGACATGATGGCGGGAAAAGATCCCCGACCACCCAAAGAAGATGCTGAGCCTAGTAAGCCTATTTTTTCAAAGCAGGAAAAAGTTGATACTACGAAACATATAAAAACCAATATCAACAAAAATAAACCTGCTGGACAAGTTTGAGGTGCGCTCATTTACGGGGAGGCTATTAGCCTCCCTTTTTTTATTGGGTATTAGCCTTTCCCACGTGTTCGGGTCCGGGTAGGTGATTTTTCTTTTGTAGTTTCCATGGTCTCAAAGCGTTTTTCAATAAACTGAATAATCAGGTCTGCAATATCTTTTTGACTGGCCGCTTCTATCCCTTTCAAACCGGGTGAAGAATTAACTTCCATAATCACTGGGCCGTGATTTGAACGTAACATATCTACACCACATACATTAAGCCCCATTATTTTTGCAGCACGAACCGCTGTAGAGCGCTCTTCAGGAGTTAACTTAATTAACTCGGCACTACCACCACGATGGAGATTGGAACGAAACTCGCCATCTGCAGCCTGTCTCTTCATGGAGGCAACCACTTTATCGCCCACTACAAAACATCTTATATCGCTGCCACCGGCTTCTTTAATAAACTCTTGCACCATAATGTTGGCATTAAGCCCCATAAAAGCTTGAATAACACTTTCGGCCGCATTATGAGTTTCGGCTAAAACAACACCAATGCCTTGAGTTCCTTGTAACAGTTTAATAACTAACGGAGCGCCACCGACTTGGGAAATTAAATCTTCAATATCATCCGGGTTATTGGCAAAGCCTGTCACTGGTAAACCAATACCTTTTCTGGCTAATAATTGAATAGAGCGTAATTTGTCTCTTGAGCGTGAGATAGCGACTGATTCGTTTAATGGAAACACATTCATCATTTCGAATTGTCTCAGTACAGCCGTTCCATAAAAGGTGACAGACGCACCAATACGTGGAATAACAGCGTCAAACTTTGTTAAATCTTCGCCTCGATAATGTATGGACGGGTTATGCGATGTAATATTCATATAACAGCGCAGCACATCTAAAACGCGTACTTCATGGCCTCGGGCATGCGCAGCCTCAACCAGTCTGGAGGTTGAATAGAGTTTTGGGTTGCGCGATAAAATAGCAATTTTCATGGTTTCTCGAATGAATATTTAGATTGTGCATATTTTGGCACGAAATAAACTATCAAGCACCAGAATTACTGATTTAAACTAAGGAACTTCCTTAACAGAACATCGCCACTATAATACCCTTAAAATATTAATTTATGATGAAGAGCCGGCCCGCTTTAAAACTATTGCAACAGCAGCGGCACGGGTTGTAACCCCCAGCTTTTCAAAAATATGTTCCAGATGCTTATTGACTGTACGATGGCTACTTTCAAGAATTAACCCCACTTCTTTGTTAGTTTTGCCACGTGAAATCCACATAAGAATTTCAACTTCACGTAAAGTAAGCCCTAGCGCATCTTTTAATGACGTTAAGTTCCAGTCCTTGCCATCTTTCTTTAGCAGTAAAAGATATTCATCAAGGCTTTGATAGCTTGCAAGTTTGATGGATAGGCCCGAGTGAGTTTGGAATTCGTTTATTGATTCCGCGTCAGTAGAAGTAGATAGCTCGATGCGTTTTTTTATCCAGGTAAGAATAGGTTCTGGTAGATAGTCATTGATGGCTATTGGCGTTTTAAGGTTCATAACTTCAGTGATGAGTAGCCAGGCAGTAGGACTGAGCCAGGTAATACAACCAGAAGCATCGGTAGTGAGTGCTGAAAAGGTACTTAAATTGAGCGCATTCTCTGAACGCTTTTTATTGCGTGCCAAGCCAAGATGTACATCTATTCTGGCGAGTACTTCGGGAGGTCTGATCGGTTTGATAATATAATCCAGACCGCCTTCATTAAATCCCCGTAGCAGATTGTCCAGTTCACTCAGTCCTGTCATAAACAGTACTGGTATATCTTCAGTATGAGGATCGGCTTTTAAACGTCGACACGTTTCAAAACCATCTATTCCTGGCATCATCACATCCATTAAAATAATATCGGGTTTTAAGTGACCAATTTGTTCAAGAGCCCCTAGCCCGTCCGTTGCAACGAGGACCCGATAGCCAGCTTCTGATAAAGTATCTGACAGCAGAGCCAGATTACCTGGGGTATCATCAACAATCATCACAGTGCCGTTGGTGTTTAAGCTTTCCATTAGTTTAAAAGGCGCAAGATGTGATTTAGCAGATTGTGCTGAAGTGCAGTTGATTCTTGGGTATTTTAAATGAGGCTTAGAAATAATCCAAGCCTGATTCGGTTTTATTCATTATCCTTCGGAGTTACTTACTATAGGCCACTTAACCTAAATAGCTAGTTATATTATTAATAAAATGGTTTGTCTAATATCATTAAGATGAGGCAAAGGGCTAACTGATTGAAAGATTGGGCTAATTAATTGTTGGTTCTGGGTAATTATTTAAGCTGT
>CAIPPE010000119.1 GCA_903866825.1 uncultured Methylococcaceae bacterium | reverse complement strand
GGGATTCTTATGACGAATTGGTAGATTTTATTTCAACAGTGGCAGAGGCAGGTTGCGAAACGTTTATTGTGCATGCCAGAAAGGCCTGGTTAAAGGGCTTATCCCCCAAACAAAATCGAGAAGTCCCGCCCTTACGTTATGATGTGGTTTATCAATTAAAGAAAGATTTTCCACACCTGGAAATTATTATTAATGGCGGTATAACGTCATTAGATCAGGCAGAAGCATTGCTGCAACAAGTCGATGGGGTCATGGTGGGGCGAGAAGCCTATCAAAACCCTTATATCCTGGCTGAGGTGGACAAGCGCTTTTATGGGGTCACTAAAGCGCCGCTTTCCCGTCAAGAGATTGTGCATTTATTAATTCCCTATACGCAGGAACTGCTTAAAACAGGGGCGCGTTTAAACAGTATCACACGGCATATCCTGGGGCTGTTTCACGGTGAGTTTGGCGCCAGAGGCTGGCGCAGGTATTTGAGTGAACATGTCGGTCAAGCCGGTGTGGATGAATCTGTGATATTAACGGCGCTAGCTTATACCCTTCAAAATGCGTGAGTCAGGTTCTAAATGTGGCAGTCAAGTAGAGGGTAGTGCTATACTTTAAAACATTTTTTACTTAGAGAGACTTAAAACCATGGAAGAGCATTTTGCCAGAATTATTGAAGCGGTCGGTGAAGATTTAGATCGAGAAGGTTTGATTGATACGCCAAAGCGTGCGGCCAAGGCATTCAAATTTCTTAACAATGGTTATGACAAAACGTTGGAAGAAGTGCTCAATGGCGCTATTTTTACAGCGGATACTGAAGATATGGTTATCGTTAAGGATATTGAATTATATTCATTATGTGAGCATCATTTGCTGCCATTTATTGGTAAATGTCATGTGGGTTATTTGCCGCAGGGTAAGGTATTAGGTTTGTCAAAGGTGGCTCGTATCATTGATATGTATGCACGACGCTTACAAATACAGGAAAAGCTGACAAAACAGATAGCTGACGCCATTGAGCTTTCTATCGGTGCTAAAGGCGTTGCCGTGGTTATTGAAGCTAAACACTTGTGTATGATGATGAGAGGAGTTGAAAAACAAAACTCGGTCATGACCACGTCGGTGATGACGGGAATTTTTCGTAAAGACCTGAGTACACGTTCTGAATTTCTTAATCTGATTAAACGATAGAGTGTGTCATGACTAAAAAAACGGGGATTATACTAGCAAATTTGGGTTCTCCTACTGAACCTACTACGAAGGCAGTTAGACGGTTTTTAGGTCAGTTTCTATGGGATCCCCGTGTTGTTAATTTACCCAGGCCTGTTTGGTGGATTATACTTAACTGCTTTGTTTTACCCTTTAGACCCAGTAAGTCCGCAAAGGCTTATCGTAAGGTATGGCATGAAAAAGGTTCGCCATTAACGTATCTAACCCGACAATTATCTGAAAAGATTGCCGAACGGTTTGAAGATCAACCTATTATCACGACCTATGCCATGCGCTATGGCGAGCCTTCGATTGCCAAGCGGCTAAAAGAGTTTAAAGCCGAGGGCATCACCGATATCATTGTTTTACCTCTATATCCCCAGTATTCATCGACAACCACGGCTTCTATTTACGATGATCTGGTAAAAGAACTCAATCAATGGCGTCATCTCCCCAGTTTTCAATTCATTAGTGATTATCACCAAGAGAGTGTTTATATCTCTGCATTGGCTGAAGTCATTCAGCAAGCCTGGCAGGAACAATATAAAAATGAATTATTAATCATGTCATTTCATGGTTTGCCTGAAATCCTGACTAAATGGGGTGATCCTTATTTTCACCAGTGCCATAAAACGGCTGCACTGTTGGCTGAAAAGCTCGGTCTTGAGAGAGAGCAATGGATGATTGTTTTTCAATCCCGTTTTGGTAAGGCGGAATGGTTAAAACCTTATTGTGTAGATACGCTAGAAAAATTACCCGGTGAGGGCGTTAAAACGGTTGATGTGGTTTGTCCCGGTTTTGCCGTCGATTGCCTGGAAACCCTGGAAGAAATAGCCATGGAAAATAAGTCTATCTTCGAAGAAGCGGGTGGCATTTCTTATCGTTATATAGCTGCATTGAATGACTCAGACCTGCATGTTAATGCGCTGGTTCATTTGCTGGAACAAAGACTTTAGCAACCGACTAGTAGCGTGGCACTCATGAAAGAAACAATATTTCAAGGTTGGCAGCAAGCTGAATGGCCTACGATAAAATCTACTGAGCCTTTAGCGACAGGTGAAGGTGTTATAGATCAAAGTGCTTTTAATACAATCGAGGTGGATAAAGTATTTGAAGCGATAAACTATGCTTCAACGACTATCGGTCAAGCACGGTTGTATCACTCATTAACTCAGCCATCGGCATCGTTAGAGGAATTAAACGAAAAGCAACAGGCGCTTGAGGAGTTACGTTCTAATCCAGTGTTAAAGGATGCGCTTGACTGGCTTGAATTGTGGCTTAACAAGGTTTCTAACAAAAATGGAGAAAGCTGGGCTACAGCGTTGTTTTTTATCTTTATTGGGTCACTTATAACTTATAGCGTGTAT
>CAIPPE010000118.1 GCA_903866825.1 uncultured Methylococcaceae bacterium | reverse complement strand
TATCCCTTTTGATAACTGGCAACATCTGATGCAATTTATGCTAAATGGCGGGATCGAATCACCAGTTAAAACCTAAGGCTTTAAATTGGGAATTGCTGATATTCTTAGGTAAACTTGATTGTGTTATCAATCAGTGCAAGAATGAAGATAAATACGGCATTGCCTATGTTTCAACCGAAGTGAAAAACCCCGTCTTACACTTGCCGGTTTAAAAGCAGTAGGGTGTGATGGTATTTTTACCGATAAGTCCAAGGGTGTAAACCTCATACGGCCTGAATTGACCAACAGCCTTAAGGCTCTGAATAAGGATGATACGCTTGTTGATTGGAAATGTTTATATACGTACTCTTTTTGTCGCTATCGTTTTAGTCAATGTTGCTTATGCGAAGCCGGTAACAAAAACGCATAGTGACACTATGGGCGAGCAGCGAAAAATCATGCTGGCTGTTGACCATGTATTGGATGCTAACCGGGAGTTTGTTAATCGGCATAGTAAACACTATTTTTTACCTTTTATTAAAGGGCAAACGCCAAAAGCAACTGTATTAGGCTGCGCCGATTCAAGAGTTCATTCACATGCGATTGACCCACACCCTGATGGAGACTTGTTTTTTGTCAGAAATATAGGAAACCAGCTTGTACCCGTCCGTGGCTCTATTGAATACGGCGTTAGACATTTACATACCCCTTTGTTGTTAGTGCTTGGACATACCATGTGCGGTGCAGTAAGAGCGGCAATGCAGGATTATTCAGAAATGTCCCCGGCAATTAAAACTGAATTGGATAATCTGCATGTTCCTCATGGCGATCCAGATAATGCTGCTTTGGTGCTTGATTCAGTTGAGCATAATGTTGATCATCAGATAGATGAAGCAAAGAGTTTTTTTGCCGATGAATTAAACCAACAAAAATTAATAATAATAGGGGCTGTTTATGACTTTAGGAACGATTACCATCAGGGTTACGGTCGGTTGGTGATTACGAATATCAACGGCTCAAACGATGAAGGGAAAATAAAAGAATATCTTGGCTTTTCCGGTAAAAAATCCTTAAAAGATGCCTTTATCAAGAAATAAAAACACCGGTTTGACTTGCAACACGTAGCTAAAAACTAGAGAGGATCGCGTCGCAACAATAAATTTAAATCAATGAAGATTAACTTAATAAAAAATTAGCCTCCAATTGATTATTCAAGCCTGCTTCCGTGGTTTCATCCTTTAAACTCACTCCAGATAATTGTAACTGTTCAGCTCCATCAATCAAGAAAAGCAATTTCTTTAAGGCTTGTTCATAACTTAAGCCATTATTATGGATGTTAGAAATACAGTTACGATCTGCATCGGTGCTGACGCCAGATTGCGCCTGATAGGTAAAGTAAATGCCCATGCTATCCGGTGAGCTTAGACCGGGTCGTTCTCCAATTAACAGGATACACAGCCGCGCTTTATAATGTTCGGCAATAGCATCACCGATGGCTACGCGTCCATGCTTAACCAGACACAGTGATGGCATTTGATAAGCCTTTGCCTGTAACGCCGGCAATAACAGTTCTATAAAAGGCACGGTATGATGCTCAATGGCTTTAGAGGATAAGCCATCGGCGATGATAATAACGGCATCAACGGCAAGAGGAGGTTGAGCCTGTAATTCAGCTAAAGAGTTTAAGCTGAGTAATCGTCCCAGATCAGGGCGTTGTAAATACATGGATTCGTTTTCAGCCTGACTTTGTAAGGCTTGGGTTGCATAACCTAGCATATTTAAACGCTGTTTGAGTTGCGTAAAATCCAAGGGGATATGCACAGCATCACGTGCCAGAGCATGGGCTAATTGAAAGTCTAAGTTAGCTCGTGTGGGTAAACTCATTCCCGTTCGACCTAAGGCAATACGAGCAGGAGTAAATTGACTTAGGTGTTGCCAAGGGTCGTAAGCAACGGAGGGGTTTTTAGGGTAAGTCATGATTGAGAGTTCTTTAACTGTTGCAAAGACGCTTTAAACAAAGGGGGGATGTTAGTCTGTTGACGCAATTGATTATGTGCATCAAATAGCTCGTGGTGTTGTAGCCATTGTTCAAATTCGGGTGCGGTTCTTAAGCCCAATGTTTGGCGGATATACAGAGCATCATGAAATGAAGTTGATTGATAATTTAACATGATATCGTCTGCGCCCGGAACCCCCATAATAAATGTCCCACCCGCCATAGCAAAGGCACTGAGTAACATATCCATATCATCTTGATCGGCTTCGGCGTGATTGGTATAGCAGATATCACAACCCATCGGTAAGCCAAGTAATTTTCCACAGAAATGATCCTCTAAGCCGGCGCGGATAATTTGTTTGCCGTCATAAAGATATTCAGGGCCAATAAAGCCGACCACGGTATTAACCAACAGTGGCTTAAATTTACGGGCGACTGCATAGGCACGGGCTTCACAAGTTTGTTGATCAAGTCCTTCATTAGCATTAGCCGAGAGAGCACTACCTTGTCCGGTTTCAAAGTACATGCAGTTTGTCCCTACAGTGCCTCGTCTTAAGTCTAAGGTGGCTTGATGCGCTTCAGCGAGTAACCCTAGGTTAATCCCAAAACTGTCATTGGCTTTTTGGGTACCCGCAATCGATTGAAACATGAGGTCAACCGGAGCACCTTGCTCAATGGCTTTTAAGGTGGTCGTTACATGGGCTAATACACAGGCTTGAGTGGGTATTTGAAAGCGTTCGATGACATCATTTAGTAGGTGTAATAAACGTAGTGTGGCTTCCAGATTATCAGAGGCTGGATTAATGCCGATAACCGCATCACCACAGCTATACAATAGCCCGTCGATCAGACTGGCCGCAATACCTGCCGGATGATCAGTTGGATGATTGGGTTGTAAGCGTGTGGAGAAGCGGCCTTCTAAGCCAATCGTGTTACGAAATTGGGTGACGACGCGGCATTTCTTGGCGACCAGAATTAAATCCTGAATGCGCATGAGTTTAGAGACAGCCGCTACCATTTCGGGCGTTAATCCAGGAGCAATAGCCGTTAGCGTCTCAGTAGTGGCTTGTTCTGATAATAACCAGTTACGAAAATCACCGACGGTTAGATGGCTAATGGGCGCAAAGGCCAGGCTATCATGATCATCAATAATCAGGCGAGTAATTTCATCCGTTTCATAAGGAACCAGTGCTTCATTCAGAAATTGTTTTAAAGGCACGTCTGCCAATGTCCATTGTGCGGCGACACGCTCAAGGTTATTGGTGGCCGCAACACCCGCCAGAACATCACCCGAACGAGGCGGCGTGGCTTTAGCCATTAAGTTAGCTAAGGTTTTAAAGTCATAACTTAGATGCTGGATTGTTGATTTATACATTGAGTGGTTCCATAAATCGGTTAGCTCTTCAGTATAGCGGAGTAATATTAAAGTATTGTGATGAGTTATACAGTCTTCTTTATTGATATCTATTGCTGGAATCAGCCAGTATTTTGGTACACTCGTCAGCAATTAAACGGCTATTCAATTTCTGTTAGTTAAATCATGAGTAAAAAAGTAAAAATAGGGTTTGTGTGTGATCAGTGTGGTGCTGATTATCCGCGCTGGGGCGGGCA
The DNA here is from genome assembly GCA_903866825.1 of uncultured Methylococcaceae bacterium. Taxonomy (GTDB): domain Bacteria; phylum Pseudomonadota; class Gammaproteobacteria; order Methylococcales; family Methylomonadaceae; genus Methylobacter_C. The sequence goes on along the minus strand of CAIPPE010000118.1, from coordinate 2,361 downwards.
ATGTACCAGTTGTGGTGAATGGAATACGATTAAAGAAGTTCGGTTGGGTTCGGCCAGTACAGAGCGGAGTAGTCGTGCTGGATATGCGGGGAGTCGTTCGGAGGTTAAGTTATTATCCGATGTGAGTTTATCTCAGGCAGAGCGAATCTCCACTGGAATTTCAGAGTTTGACCGTGTCTTGGGTGGTGGTATTGTCAGAGGCAGTGTGGTGCTGATTGGCGGCGCACCGGGGGCTGGGAAAAGTACCTTGTTGTTACAAGCGATTGCTAATATCGCTGATCGGGGCGTGAGTGTACTGTATGTGTCGGGTGAAGAATCTTTGCAGCAAATTGCTGAAAGAGCCTTGCGCTTAAAGTTGCCCGCTGAAAAAATCATGATGCTAATGGAGACATCAGTACAGCGAATCTGTGACACCCTGGATGAAGTTAAGCCGCAGATTCTAGTGATCGATTCAATTCAGGTCATGCATACACAAGAAGCAGATTCTGCACCGGGTTCAGTGTCTCAGGTGCGAGAGTCTGCCAGTTATTTGACGCAATATGCAAAGAAACATCATGTGTCTATTTTTATGGTCGGGCATGTGACAAAAGATCAATCCTTGGCGGGGCCGATGACCTTAAGTCATATTGTTGATACTCAGGTGATGTTAGGCTCAACCGATGATGCCCGTTTTAGGGTGTTAAGAGCGGATAAAAATCGTTTTGGTAGCGTCGGTGAATTAGGCTTCTTTGCTATGGATAGCTCAGGGCTAAAAGAAGTTAAGAATCCTTCAGCGATGTTTTTAAATCGAGCTGAAAAGCCGTCTTCAGGCAGTGTAGTTACGGTACTGTGGGAAGGTACACGGCCTTTATTAGTCGAGATTCAAGCCTTAGTTACTGAATGTCAGTATGGTAATCCAAGACGTTTGGCTGTGGGCTTTGATCAAAACCGCTTAGCGATGTTACTGGCGGTACTTCATCGACATGGTGGTATTTTTACTGCACAGGATGAGATTTATGCCAATGTGGTGGGTGGTATTAAAGTCACAGAAACCAGTTCTGATCTCGCGATTGTAATTGGGGTGGTGTCGAGTTTAAAAGATAAGGTCATTCCACATGATGCCTTTTTCTTTGGAGAAATTGGTTTGAGTGGTGAAATCAGGCCGGTTGCGAATGGTCATGCGCGTCTGAATGATGCGGCCAAGCATGGCTTTAAAAAAGCGATTATTCCTAAAGCCAATGTCCCCAAAACGCCGATTAAAGGCTTGGAGATTCATGGGGTATCCAGTTTATCTGAGGCTTTGGATATTCTTGGGGAGATGTAACGCTCTCCCAGCGCACTAACAACCTTAGTGAGGCAGTATGAAGACAAGTTTTGCCAGCAAGGCAATCGTCCCGGTTGACAACGCTATCGACATACCGACCATCCAGCGTAATAATTTCAATTCGCCGTTGATTTCGGTACGCATTTCGCGCATTTCAGAATGCATTAAAGCTATATCAGTCTTGGTAGACAAATCTTGTGCGTTTGATGCAAGTACATCCGCTAATGCTTAAGCTTTGGCTTTAGCATGTTCTCTAGGTATGCCGGCTTTTTCAAGTCGCTCGGCATATTTGAGTGTGTCGAATGTAATGGTGGTCATTGTTATCTCCTTGTATTTAATGAGTTCAAGATAGCGGTATGATGGGGTGTTGTCAAACTTTAAAGCCAAAATAGATATTCAGACACTCCGATGGTTTAAAAACAGCTCTTTTTGTTAGTACTTTAATGGCTTATTACGCGTTTTTTAGGGGTATCTTGGGGTTTGCCTTCATGAGTGTTAGTTCCATTTTCAAGGGTCAATTTAAGACATGATGCAGAGCTTAACGAGCAGTCTGCAATGATTTTTTAGCACCCCACACTTGTTAATAGGCAACTAGCCAAAACGATGAATCACTGGTCCACTCTATTACTTGGGTTGAGCAAGCCGATTGAGCGCTACAAAGTCATGACGGGGTGAAAAATAATGATTTTTGAGCGGTAGAAAAGTACGTTGAAGTGCTAGCACGCTATGCTGGAGCGCTGGAAAGCCCCGCTTGATCCGTGCAAAAGATCGGTGGATTAATGTAAAGACACCTTGAAGTGCTTGCCCAACCTGTTACAGTGCTGCAAAGTTATGCTGAAGCGCTGGGCCGTTTTAAAAAAAGAATTTGAGTGATTCTCTAGCGCTCCAGCGGACCTTTGTAGCGCTCTAAAATGTTATCTCAGTGGTCGAGTAGATGTTTGGAAGCGCTTTTTGGGTCACTGAGTGGGTACACCAGATAAGCCAAGTCATTGGTCGGGTTGTTGAAGTACTTGGCTAGTTGTTTGAAGTAGTCAAATTCGATTGCTGTAACTAGGTTT
>CAIPPE010000117.1 GCA_903866825.1 uncultured Methylococcaceae bacterium | reverse complement strand
TATAAATCAGATACCCCCCGACCAGACCTAAACCAAAAACCAGCACTGGATGTTTAGCAACATTACTCATGAGTCTTCTCCCCGTATGAACTGTAGATGAAACAACTGAACTTTTAACAACTTCTTTAGCCACCGAACTGGCAGCCTTACCGTGCACATGCTTCATTTAGCTTCCCATACTCACTTATTTATTTAAAGATTTATCCTGATCATCGTCAGGCAAGAGTTCATCTTCATTTAACAATTGAAAAATACCTTTACAACCTTCGCAACAAAACATCTTGACTCCCTCTTTGGTTTTCAAGGTAAACGCAAACACTTCAACCGGTAACCCGCAAAGGTCACATATTTTTTTTATATCCGTCATATGAGCATAACTACACTTTTTTAGTTTAAATTCTATACTAGCAAAATATATTTTTAACTACAATAGCGCAGAAAGCCAGTCCTATTACGTTAGCTTGCCCAAGGTAACCAAAGTTGATTTACCCAAGGCAGGCGTATATTTATAAAGCCATAATCTTTTAGTTTACTAGGCTGGTTTTGAATCATTCATTGAGCTGGAAACCGCTCGATTCGATGCCTTCATTAATGCAATTCTTAAAGCACCTGTCAAACTAGCCCCTAAGCCCATTCTAACCGCTAAGGCCGGAACCAAGATCATGGATGCAACAACCAAGCTTGTCCCCAATAACAAAGCAGCATTATTATTGTTTTTTTTAAAGTCTGTGTTTACTGCCAATTGATGATTCATTGATAACCTCTGCAATACAACCAAGTAAAAAGTTACTTTATATTTAGCAGAATTGATGCCAGAAATATAACTAATTGATTTGGTGATGATTCAAGCCTGAGAGTAAAGAATTATTTTATTAAACTGTGTTATATAACATAGTTTAATAAAATAATAGGTCATATGACATACTTTGCCACGCTTTACATAAAGCAGGTCATTTGCATAGAGTGGGTCATATGCCTTATAACTGTGTGAAATGACATACTATTTACTCTGTTAGTTGATTTCTTATGCCGACAACAGCAGATTACCCTGGCTTTTCAGCAAGCCAAACAAATATATATAGCAGGTACTATGCCAATTTCTGCGGTAAATTGTCGCGCGGCAATATGCCACATTTTCAAGCCTGTGATTCGTCATTAAACTTTAGCCAACTCTTGAATACAAGCTCTCCTAAAGGGAATAGAGTTAAAAATCCTTCCTCTCATAGCGGTCAGATGGTTGACCGCTTTTTTTATTTGTGGATGAAACCATGAAAAGAAATTACCCTATCGATGCGATTACGCCCATTCTTGATAAGAATTTAATCAGGCAAGTTGTGTTTCATGAGGCGGGTCATGCTGCAGCCATACATCTGTATAACAGACAAAAGCAACTGCCCCCAGTCTATTTTCAAATCAGTATTAAACAAATTGACTCCTCTGATACACCGTATTTCGTAAATTGTGCCGTTACCCGAGATCATTTTGCGGCGATAGTTGATGGAGGCTGTCTGATTCATAGTTTGCCAGTGACCTTGATAGAAAGTGTTATTAATGGACAAGATACATTTCGGATGGCTTATGAAGCGGACATGGTGAATTTACTGGTAGGGCCGCTTGCAGAAGCTAAATATGTTGCGCTCCGCGATGATGAATGTTTTAACAAGCACCTGATTAGCATTAATGCCTTGCATCACTATGGTGGTACATCGGATCTTGAAAAGGTTTATGACTATCTGGAGAATTTTATTGCCGACCCCGGTTTACAGGAAGAAAAGCTGAATGAGCTTCTGAATCAGGCGTTTGAGTTTATAGAAACCCCGGTTTACTGGAAAGCCATTGAGAATCTCGCTGCTTACATACAGGATAATATGAGCGATAGCATAAGTTGTGAAGACGCGATGGCTGTGCTTGATGCAAGCAAGCTGGTTGTTTATAGTAAAATCGGGCATGACAGAGAGCAAGCCTTGTTTTATCATTAACCCAGTTTAATACCTTTTCACTTTTCTATTGTTCAAACAGGAATAGTCATGACTCAAATATCCAGCACTTCAACTACTAATGTCATAGAACTAGGTAAAGAATCATCGATTAAAAAAACCAGTGAAAACTCTACCGGTGAATTGGTTGTAAAGGGTGTTGCAACAGCCGTAGCTGCTACTGCTATCATCGAATCAGGTAGAGGCGTTATTGTTACGATCTCAAGACATCCGTTAGTGGTTTTGGGTTTAGGAATTGTCGCAGGCTATCTGACGCATAAATACCGTAAAGAACTGCTTACGATAACCAGCAAAACGGCTGAACAAAGTAAAGACTATATCTTGCAACAAAAACAGAATATCAAGGATTTTATCTCAGACGTTAAAGACAGCGAAGAACAAAGCTAAATTATAAGGCTAAGGAATGTGCACGAAATAACTTGAGCAACTTATAAACGTGGGTTCAGGCTTGGCGACATAATTCCATCGCCCCAGATGCTGATCAAATACAATTCGCATTGATTCTTTAAATCTCTCTACAACTTTTCTGCCGGTTCCATAAACCTTGTTAAACTGAAGTATTATTTGTCTACAATGGTGCCTACTTTAGTTGTTTTATGATATAAAAATAACTCAAACTCAAAAGTAAATCAGAGATAGTGTGTTAAGGTAAGCCGCATCACCTTTAATTTGATGATTGAATCATGAAAACGGATACCCTGTCTGGTAATCTATCCCCATCGAGGTATTGAGAAAAGCACCAGCATTGAATTTTTACCGTTCCTAAATTCACCCCAGTTACATCGCATCTATCTGGACGATTATCAAAACCGTACTGACTTATCCCCTACACTTGAATTTATTCGCTTGATTGCCAGTGATAAACAACAGACAATAACCCGAGCCAAAGAATTGGCCGATCGACTTGATAAAATTGATGTGGATAGTTTAGATTTTATTGAAACAATATTAGTTTATAAGTTACCGCACTTAAGCCGCGAGGAGATTAAAAAGATGTTAGCTTTAAATGAAGTCGAATTAAGACAAACCCGTTTTTATCAGGAAGTTTCTGCCGAAGGACGCCAGGAAGGACACCAAGAAGAATGTATTTTATTACTCAGTCGCTTATTAAGACGTAAGTTTGGTCTCCAACCGCAACTTGAGAATAGTCTACAAGAATTAACCAGCTTTCCCTTAGAAAAACTGGAAGACTTGGCGGATGCTTTACTGGACTTTAATGGGGTTACTGATTTAGAAACCTGGTTAGCTAATCACCGTTAAAAAGGTAATCACAGTGCAGAGCAGGGTTATGTTAATGGTGTCATGCAGAAATTGAAGTAGAGTGTGATAAAACCACTAGACTTCAATTCTGTTGAGATAATGTTTAAACGCGGTAGGTAAGTACTTAAGCAACCATTAAAGAAACGGGCTGACAAAACTCAGAAGTGCCTGCAGGGGTAACATAAGCCACTCTAAAATAATAGAGGCTACCCGAAGT
>CAIPPE010000116.1 GCA_903866825.1 uncultured Methylococcaceae bacterium | reverse complement strand
GCTGTCTTAATCCCTTCTTAATCAGGGCGTTTGTTCAATCAGTAACCTACACTAAACAATCAGCAACTTGTCTTAATCCCTTCTTAATCAGGGCGTTTGTTCAATCTGCTTAACATTTATCTCCTTTTAGTTTCAGTAGGTTACAAGGGTACTTGCCATGATTTTCAGAATATAAAAAGTTATCTATTTTCATTTGATCCAAGCCAGTAGTTTATCGGTTAAATAGGGTAACTCTTTATAGCAGCAGAGTGCAATTTTTAAATCACCTGCTCGCTGTACAACAAACTCACTCGGCTGAGTAAAACTAATCAACATAGACTTTGCTTGCAGGCCACCCAGAAGATCTTTTAGAGTATCCAGCTTATATAAAGTATCAGCGCCAGCGCCCTGATCTTTATCTTTGAAGTTCTTCGTCTTGCATTCGATAATATACAGTCGGTTGTCTTTTAAAAAAGTAATATCCAGTTCATTCCTGACGGGCTTACCTTGATGCTGACGATCTACCTGCACGCTGCGCCCAATATCCTGAATACCCGTTTGCTTTTTTATATTAAGACACTGCCCATACACATGCTGTTCTAACCACCCCCCATTCACATAGAACCGATCTTGTTCCGTTGCAAAGATCAACCGGTTTTTTTCTAATCTTAATAGCTTGCTCTCAGAAAACAAGTCGATAAGATCCGCTAAAAACCTGTCCTTAGTTTGTTGAGCATCTAGATCGACAGTCAACGATCCCGTGGCTTTTTGAGCCCAATAATTAAGACTACCCAGCGCTTTTGAATAATAGGCAATACGGGTAATGATTTCTTCTGTCAGCTCTCGATAAACTGCCTGTACTCCCAAGCTATCCCCTTGACCAGTAACCTTTGCACCATACGCCTGTAAAAACTCCGGTAACTTAATCCGATCCGCTAAATCGTGTCCTGCCTGCTTTGATGGATATAACCAGATAACCCGATCTTCTTCAGGATGCACATAAAAGATGGGCTGCTTTAAATCCCGAAACACTTCATAAGCGGCGATACTCATTGGCTTGGTGCCACCGGTCGCATTTAAAGCCAAGCTACCGTCTTCGTATTCGGTTAATAACTCTAATACCGTATCGCGAATAAGCTCAATATCGTATGCATTATTAATCAGCCAACGCCGACTTTTAACGCCCCGCTTGTTATAGATGTGCTCTAACCATTCAGCACGTAACACCATGTCTGGACTGACTAATAACACCACCTCACGGGGTTTAAAGCGCTCATCCAATACAGGGGTAATATTAGGCACCGCTTGGGCGGACACGAGAATCAAGTGTGTTTTAATGGTCATGATGTTACAGCGTATAAGCCGCAGGTAATTGTTTGGGTAATTCTTTAATCCGCACGCTGGCTGTTTCTGCCAATAACATAGGCACAAACTGTTCTTCTAACCAGTTTTGAATGGGTTGCCAATCACTGGCTTTAACCGGCTCAAAGCCATGTGCCAGAATAGATAAGTTACGTACTTTAATATGGTTGCGTAAGTTATTCTCTTGAGCTTCTATAAATTGAGCAGCCGCACCTTTTGTTTTAAACCGAACTAACTGCCATGCGGCAAATAAGCCTGCTTGATAATGACCGCTCTCATGATGTTTAGTTAAGGTTAATCCTTCGGGGATGTCGGTTTCTTTAACAGCGGCAGTGTAAATATTACATTGGGTTTTTAATATCCATTGTGCAGTCCATTCAATCAAACGATAGACTCTAGAAATAGCATCATCATAACGACCTTGTGCGGCACGGCGTTGGGCATTACGGTATAAATCTAATAGTTGTGCGGCTTCGCGGATTTTTAAATCCTCATTATTTAAACGTTTGGCAACATCAAAATAACAACTTAAATCCGCAGGTAACACCCGTGCATAGCGTTGCAATAAGTCGAGTGCGGTTTGATGGTTAAAGTTATCCCATTCAGCAAAAGCCCGACTTAAGTCACGAAAACGGGTGTATTGCGCCCTCAGTTCTTTATTCTGTGGCGCTGCCGTTTGTTTTAAACCGTCCTCAGCCTCACTATAGGCATAGCGAGTCCATGCTTGTCGATAAGGCGCAATTAAGCGCTCAAACTGAATCCCTCGGGTATTAACAAACATCCGATATTGATCACCATCCTGAACCGCAACTAAGTTATGTCGACTGCCGGTAATCAATTGCAGTTCTATATCTTCATACTCCATAGCCGCCATCACCAATCCGGCGCACATGGATTTAGTGCCTCCGGTGTAATCAGCAATAATCCTGGCCTCAGGAAATTGCTTTAAGGCTGCTCTAATCGCTTGATTACAATCACTGTAAATCAGATCCAAATCATCAGACGAAGTAATGCTCACCGTGTATTGTTCAGGCGTTAAGCCAGTTTGACTGGGGATGTTAGGTAAATTGGGCGCTTCGTCACTAAACTTAGCTTTAATACAGTTTCCTTTACCGGTTATCTGTAGATTAGAACCGGGGGTATTCGTTGCCGGATCTTTATCAGTACAAATAAAATACACATAAGCCGGTTTTTCTTCGGTGATAGCCGTCACAATCGGTTGATGGCTACCACCAACGGTGCAGATAAGAATAGTGGTCATTAAATTTCCAATAACAAGACGGGTTCTTGTTCTTCAATCAACTCTAATGTGGAGACATCCTGTAGTTTTTTTGTCATCGCTCTAGTGCGGGTGTCTTTTAATTTTTCTAACGAGCCTGAAGCGGTGGTGAGTTGTTTATGCACCAAGGCTAATTGCTCAGAATACGTGGCGAATTCTGTCTTAACTTCTGCTAATACTTTCCAGACTTCACTGCTACGCTTTTGAACCGCCAGGGTTCTAAAACCCATGTGCAAACTGTTGAGTAAAGCAGATAAGGTCGTTGGCCCGGTGATGGTGATGCGGTATTTACGTTGCAGCAGTTCAAACATGTGTGGATGCCTTAACACTTCAGCAAACAGGCTTTCAATCGGTAAGAACATAATTGCAAAGTCCGTGGTATGCGGTGGGTCAATGTATTTGGTACTGATGTCTTTTGCAAAGCTCTCAACCACTTTTAATAGCGTGTTCTGCGCTTGGTCAATTTTAGCGGCATCTCCTTCTTCATAGGCTTGCAATAAGACTTGATAGCTTTCTAAGGGGAACTTTGAATCCATCGGCAACCAGACGGTTTTCTCGTCTCCTTTGCCCGGCAGTTTAACGGCAAACTCTACGTTAGCTTGACTACCTTGTTTGGTGGCTACGTTAGTCGAATATTGATCAGGGGTTAAAATTTGTTCCAGGATATTGCCTAATTGATATTCTCCCAGAATGCCGCGTGTTTTAACATTGGATAAGACTTTCTTTAAATCCCCCACGCCAATGGCTAGGGTTTGCATCTCTCCCAGTCCTTTATGCACTTGTTCTAAGCGGTCACTGACTTGTTTAAAGGATTCACCCAAACGTTTTTCTAAGGTGCTTTGCAACTTTTCATCCACGGTTTTACGCATCTCTGATAATTGCTGAGTATTGTCTTCTCGAATGGCTTTGAGTTGTTTTTCTATCGTGTCTCTGATATCAATGATGTTGCTAGAAAAACGGGCTTCAAAGGACTTTAAGCCTTCAGCCAATTCTTGCCGATTTGATTTAGCATCGGTCTTGATGGTTTCTTCAAAGCCGTTTAGTTGTCTAGCTTGGGCACTGTTGTTCTCACTGATACGATTTAATACGGTATCCTGAAAGCTTTTAAAAGCGTCCTGCATTTCTCTTCTGTT
>CAIPPE010000115.1 GCA_903866825.1 uncultured Methylococcaceae bacterium | reverse complement strand
CATGCTCTATCAACATGGCATCAACTAAAGTCGTTTGTTGCAAGTTTTTCCACGCCATTTTACTTACCAGATGAAGATAATTTTCTTGTAGTATTATCTCATTTTTACAGCGATTTTATTAGTTTCGTGCAAAGGTCTCAAAACCAGTTGATATGATTTAGAATGTTATCAGGTGGTCAACTGGTTACTTGTAATCGTAGACGGTCTACATATCTTTAAAGCCGGAAACTCCAATAATAGACCAGTTATCAAAATCAAGAGCACCCTCTTCATTATCCCCATTATTATAAGTAATGCGGCAAGCATACTTCTTTTTTTCATTACTAGACTTGTCATTTGTAATGCTGAATTCAGCGCTAATAAGGTATTGGTAATTACCTAGTGTCCAAGCGTTGAGAGGCTTTTCAGGAAAAATAATCGTTGTGTCAGGTCCAAGTTCTGACTTGATGTAATTGTTGCAGTGTGTAAAAGCAATGTTAGATAGTGGGGTAGTTATAGCAACCTGGCTAGCTTGATCTTTACTATTAACCAGAAAAAGATCAGATGCCACAATTTTATAAACGAAAGGCATTATGAGTTTATATTGACTTAAAAGAAGAACGGTAAGTCCGGCTATAAATATTAAGGTTCTGTATTTGTGCATTTATTTTAGAATCCTGTCTTGTGGAATATTACATATATCTTCGTAACAGATTTTAACAGGAATCAGGGTATTAGGCGTAAGTAAATTTATTCTTCTGTTGGATGCAAAGTGAAAAATTTAATTGTTAGATCATTTTGACTTGACAAGGTTACATGAGATGGTAGACTGATAACTCACTAAATTGACTTGGTGGCATTTCAGAGTAATTTTAATTCTGGGGTGGGAAAAGGGAATACTATAGAGTCCTGATCAATTGATCAGGGTTTTTTTTAATTTTTAGGAGGTAGAAATGGCAGCTACAACTGAATCAGTGAAAGCTGATGCTGCGGAAGCACCGCTGTTAAATGTAAGAAACTTAGTACTTGGCTCCTTGCTATATATCATATTCTACGGCTGGGTACGTTGGTATGAAGGTGTATATGGCTGGTCAGCTGGTCTTGATTCATTCGCACCTGAATTCGAAACTTACTGGATGAACTTTTTGTACATCGAATTCGTTTTAGAAGTATCGACTGCAGGTATTCTGTGGGGTTACTTATGGAAATCTCGTGACCGTAAGGTTTTATCAATCACTCCAAGAGAAGAGTTAAGAAGACACTTTACTCATTGGGTATGGTTGGTAGCATATGCTTGGGCTATTTATTATGGCGCTAGCTACTTTACTGAGCAAGATGGTACTTGGCATCAAACTATCGTTCGTGACACTGACTTTACTCCAAGTCACATCATTGAATTCTATTTGAGCTACCCAATTTACATCATCACTGGTGGTGCGGCTTTCTTATACGCTAAAACTAGATTGCCAACTTATCAAAAAGGTTTACCTCTTCAATACTTGGTATCAGTAGTTGGTCCTTTCATGATCTTACCAAATGTTGGTTTGAATGAATGGGGTCACACTTTCTGGTTCATGGAAGAGTTGTTTGTTGCTCCTTTACACTACGGTTTCGTATTCTTCGGATGGGCTGCTTTAGGTGTATTAGGTGTTGTAAACATAGAAGTTGGCGCTTTAAGCAAACTTCTGAAAAAAGACTTAGCTTAATAACAAGTCTAGGCTGTAATAACTATCTCCTCGCTGTTCCGCCACTTTTCACGGCGGAACTGCAACGGAATAGATAGTAATTAATAAAAATAATTTAAATCCTTTAGGAGGTAAGCTAATGAGCGCATCTCAATCAGCTGTACGTTCACGCGCTGAAGCAGTAAAAGTTTCTCGCACGTTCGATTGGCTAATTTTGTTTACATTGTTCTTCGTTGTACTTGGTGGTTATCACATTCACTATATGTTAACTGGTGGTGACTGGGATTTCTGGACTGACTGGAAAGATCGTCGTCTATGGGTAACTGTAGCTCCAATCGTTTCAATCACTTTCCCTGCTGCTGTTCAAGCATGTTTATGGTGGCGTTACCGTTTACCTTTCGGTGCGGTAGTTTGTATTTTAGGTCTTCTTTTAGGTGAGTGGATCAACAGATACTTAAACTTCTGGGGTTGGACTTATTTCCCAGTAAACTTCTGCTTCCCATCAAACTTAGTTCCTGGTGCAATCGTTCTTGATGCTATTTTATTGTTGACTAACAGTTTGACTGTTACTGCAGTATTAGGTGGTTTAGCATGGGGTCTATTGTTCTATCCTGGTAACTGGCCAATCATTGCTCCATTACACGTACCTGTTGAATATAACGGTATGATGATGACTTTGGCAGACTTACAAGGTTACCACTATGTAAGAACTGGTACTCCTGAGTACATCAGAATGGTTGAAAAAGGTACATTGAGAACTTTCGGTAAAGACGTTGCTCCAGTATCAGCGTTCTTCTCTGGTTTCGTGAGTATCTTAATATACTTCTTGTGGCACTTCTTCGGTCAATGGTTCGCATCAACTAAATTTGTTGAAGCTGCATAAGAATTGTTACGACGAAAAATAAAAAAGACTGACGGTAATTACTTAAATAATACCGCTAGATACTCAAAAAACAATAGATTCTCTATTATAGAGGAGGATATATGAAAATATTAAAAGACAAGGTTGCTAAATTATCCTTTGTCGCACTGCTGATTACAATGACAGCAGCGATGTTTTACACACCAACTGCATCTGCTCATGGTGAAAAGTCGCAAGCCGCTTTCATGCGTATGCGTACTATTCACTGGTTTGACTTAAACTGGTCAAAAGAAGAAGTGCCAGTTAACGATACAATGACAATTTCAGGTAAATTCTTCGTATTTAGTGGATGGCCAGAAACTGTTGATAAACCAGAAATTTCTTTCTTGAACATCGGTATTCCAGGTCCTGTATTTATCCGTGCTGGATCTTGGATTGGTGGTCAATTAGTTCCACGTTCAGTTTCTTTGGAATTGGGCGAAACTTATGAGTTTAAAGTATTGTTGAAAGCACGTCGTCCAGGTGACTGGCACGTTCACACTATGTTGAACGTAAAAGGCGGTGGTCCAATCATTGGTCCTGGTAAATGGGTAACTGTTACTGGATCAATGGGATCATTTGTTAACCCAGTAACAACTTTGACTGGCGAAACAATTGATTTGGAAACTTACAACCTAAGCAACACATACTTTTGGCATGCTGCATGGTATGCTGTAGGTTTGATCTGGGTAGCTTACTGGGCACGTAAACCATTGTTTATTCCACGTTCAATCGCTGTTGAAGCTGGTAAAGCTGATTCATTGATTACTCCTGCTGACAAAAAAGTGACATTGGCGTTTGCTGTTGGTACTATCGCTGTGATTGCTGCTACTATGGCAAGCACAAACGAAAAATTCCCAATTACAACTCCATTACAAGCTGGTTTGTTACGTGGTATTAAATCAATTCAATTGCCAGTTCCAACTGTTGCAGTTAAAGTTGAAGATGCTACATACCGTGTACCAGGTCGTGCAATGCAAATGACTTTAACTATCACTAACAATGGTGATTCTCCAGTTCGTCTGGGTGAATTCAACACTGCTGGTGTTCGTTTCTTAGACGCTGCTGTTGCTCAAGATGAAACAGGTTATCCTGACGACTTGTTGGCTGAAGAAGGTTTAACTGTTAGTGATAACAGCGCAATCGCTCCAGGTCAATCAAGAACTGTTCAAGTAACTGCTTCTGACGCTGCATGGGAAGTTTACCGTTTAGCTGACTTGATCTACGATCCAGATAGCCGTTTTGCTGGTTTGTTGTTCTTCTATGATGCTGCTGGAAACCGTCAATTAGTAACAATTGATGCTCCATTAATTCCAACTTTCATTTAATGAAAAATTAATTATCAATCATATTGATAATTAAGGAATAGGAAGACCCCCGTTACTCTTACAAGTAACGGGGGTTTTTTTTTGCATAGATTACTTTCAGATAAAATTAAAAATATACTAAGTGAATATGAAATAGTTGATAAAGCCAACGATTAATGATGGTCTTTTATTAAAAGATGTTTAAAATGTAGATTGTTAGTTTATTTGTAAGTAATATGTTAAAAGTAATATAAAGAATTAATGATGCAAGCAATTCCAGCTAAGACTAGTCAATAATTAGGGGTGAGAAATGAATATTCATGAATATCAGGCTAAACAGTTATTTAAAGCCTATGGAATAGCTATTCCGCAAGGAAAGTTTGCAAACACTCCTGAAGCAGCAATAGAAGTTGCAAATGAATTGAGTGGGGAAGGTTGGGTAGTAAAAGCTCAAGTACACGCGGGTGGAAGAGGAAAAGTCGGTGGTGTAAAAGTTGCTAAAAGTTTAGAACAAGTTGCAGAAATAAGTGAAGAGTTGCTAGGTAAACGATTGGTTACGATACAAACGGATCATTTAGGGTTACCTATTAATTCTTTATTGATAGAGAGTTTATATCCTATAAAGCGAGAACTATATCTAAGCATTTTAGTAGACAGAGCGACAGAGCGGGTTATTTTTATAGCATCAGTCGCTGGTGGAATGGATATAGAAGCCGTTGCTCATGATTCACCAGAACAAATTATTACTGTGCCTGTACATCCAGCAGCGGGATTACAAGCAAATCAGTGTCGTAAAGTCGCTTATAACTTAGGGCTTAAAGGGGTTCAAGTTAAAGCATTGACCAAGATAATGCAGGGGATGTACGATTTGTTCCTCGAAAAGGATGCAACTCAAATTGAAATCAATCCGCTCATAGAAACTGAAAGCGGTAATTTATTAGCCTTGGATGCAAAAATCAATTTTGATGACAATGCACTTGGATTACATAGTGATATTCAAGCTATGAAAGACCCAACTCAAGAAGATGAAAAAGAAAATTATGCACAGAAATACGGACTTAATTATATTACCCTAGAAGGAAATATAGGCTGTATGGTCAATGGTGCAGGCTTAGCGATGGCAACAATGGATCTGGTTAAATTAAAAGGCGGACAGCCAGCCAACTTCTTGGATGTTGGAGGTGGAACCAACGTCGAAAAAGTATGTGAAGCTTTTAAATTGATACTATCAGATAGTAGCGTTAAAGCTGTGCTTGTTAATATTTTTGGCGGTATCGTACAGTGTGACGTTATAGCTTCAGGAATATTGGCCGCAATAGAGCAGATTCATGTAAAAGTACCAGTAGTTGTTAGGCTGGAAGGAACCAATGTTGAACAAGGAAGAGCATTGCTAACAGACACAGGTTTAAATATATACCCTGCGGAAGATTTAGCTCACGCAGCAGAACAAGTCGTTGCATTAGCGGAGGCCGTATGAGTATTTTAATTAATAAAGACACCAAGGTTATTTGCCAGGGCTTTACCGGAAAACAGGGTACATTCCATTCAGAGCAAACACTGGCTTATGGTACACAACTCGTTGGTGGTGTAACACCCGAGAGAGGGGGGGGGGCTCATTTAGGTTTGCCAGTATTTAATACAGTTGAAGGTGCCGTTAAAAATACGGGTGCTACAGCCAGTGTGATTTATGTACCCCCATTTTATGCGGCTGATGCAATACTTGAAGCAGTTGATGCAGGAATAAAGCTAATTGTGTGTATCACAGAAGGTATACCTATTTTGCAAATGTTGCGTGTTAAGGCTGCAATGGCAGGAACCGATACAGTTTTAGTAGGACCAAATTGCCCAGGGGTTATCACCCCAGGAGAATGTAAGATTGGTATTATGCCGGGTAAAATTCATTTACCGGGATCTATAGGTATTGTATCTCGATCGGGTACGCTAACTTATGAATCAGTCCACCAAACAACTCAACAAGGTCTGGGTCAAAGTACTTGCGTCGGTATTGGTGGAGATCCAATTCATGGAATGAACTTTGTCGATGTATTGAGTCGTTTTCAAGCTGATGACCAAACAAAGGGTATCGTAATGGTTGGAGAAATTGGTGGTAGTGAAGAAGAGGATGCGGCTGAATATATTAAAGCGTATGTCACTAAGCCCGTTGTAGCATATATTGCGGGACAAACTGCACCATCTGGCAAGCGTATGGGGCATGCAGGTGCTATTGTTACAGGAGGTAAAGGTACAGCAAAAGGTAAAATTGCTGCATTAAAAAGTGCTGGTATTGAAGTATGCGTATCACCTACTGATATTGGTGTCGCTATGAAGGCCTGTTTTTAATAAAAGAAAGAAAAGCTAACTGAAGAGAAATTGGATGCAGTTAAAAACATCCAAGATTCTCTTCAGTCAAAATAAATAGAATGCAGCAAATTGCACTGGCTCTGGATCGCTCCAAGCACATTATCAAATAGATCTTTCTGCCCTGTTTCAAAAGTAAGTGCATCAGTTTCTTTACGCAACCAGGTGAATTGACGTTTGGCGAGTTGTCTCGTAGCAATAATCGCTTTTTCTGTCATACTGGCTAGATCCTCTTCACCTTGTAAGTAAGCCCAAACCTGTCGATAACCCACTGCACGTATCGAAGGTAATTTTTCATTTAAATCCCCACGTTGATACAGCTTTTCAACTTCAGAGATTAAGCCTTGCTCAAGCATGGCAAGAAAACGTTGAGCGATAATCTCGTGCAATATCTTTCTATCACTTGGTGCAATGATGAGTTTAATCTTTCGATAGGGTAAATCATCATTTTGGGATACACTAAAAAAAGAAGATAAAGGATTACCGCTCAGCTCATAAACTTCTAAAGCGCGTTGTACTCGTTGGGGATCATTAGGATGAATTCTCGCAGCAGATTCGGGATCAACTTCCGCAAGACGCTTATGCAATGCTTCTTTACCGAATAGTTCTAAGTCTAAATCAAGTTGAGCCCTTAGTTGTAAGTTAGCTTCAGGCAATACAGCGAGCCCTTTAAAAAGAGTATTAAAGTAAAGCATAGTACCGCCAACCAAAATAGGGATCTTTCCACGCTGCGTAATATCTGCCATATGAGCAAGAGCCTGTTTTCTAAATTGGCCTGTCGAAAAAGCTTCAGAGGGATCAATAATATCGATCAAGTGGTGAGGAATGCCCTCTCTTTCGGCAATAGTGGGTTTGGCAGTACCAATAGACATTTCTCTAAAGACCAGTGCTGAGTCCACGCTAATGATTTCAGCATTGAGTTCGTGAGCCAGCTTGACAGATAGTGCGGATTTGCCAGAGGCAGTAGGACCCATTAAAAAGACAGCAGGCGGAAGGGGATGTATTTGCTTCACTCGTTATTGTCCACGCATAAAGAACTTATCAAGTTCATTCATTGAAAATTCAATCCAGGTAGGCCGACCATGATTGCACTGCCCAATACGTTCGGTTTGTTCCATATCCCTTAATAAAGTATTCATTTCATCAATGGTTAGACGACGATGGGCACGTACAGAACCATGACAGGCAATAGAAGCCAAGAGTCGATTGGTGTTATCCTGTATACGATTGCTTAAGCCATGAACAAGAATATCGGCTAATACGTCCCGTATTAACTTTTCTTTATCTATGTTGCGTAATAAGGCAGGTGTGGCTCTAAGGGTAATCGTCTCGGGTCCAGAACGATTAAGCTCAAAGCCAAAAGACATGAAAAACTCATACTCCTGTTCAGCTAAATCCGCTTCAGCAGAGGTGACATTTATTTTTATGGGTAATAATAACGGTTGACTCGGAACCGTACCGTTGTGGTATTGTTGCTTAAGACGCTCATAAGTCACTCGCTCATGAGCGGCATGAGTATCGACTAAAATAACCCCTTTAGGCGTTTCAGCTAAAATATAAATATTATGAATGTGCGCAATCGCATAACCTAAGGGATGGTTAGACGTTGAGGTTAAGCTGGGGGCAGCAACCGAGGTTTCAAAGGGTTGATGTTCAATCGGCTTATCCTCAGGATACAAAGCCGCATAAGCCCTGATAGATTCCGAAACCGTCAGTGGGAGAGAGCTTTGTTGTGGAGGTCTTGAGCTATGGGACGCCGTGAACGTGGATCTTGGTTTAGGTTCATTATCATGCTCGGAGAGTTGTTCAGGTTGAGCAGGATCAATAGTGTCTATTTGAGTTATCAGGTGTTCAGGTCTAATATCTGCGAGTGAACGATGTAGGGCAGTAAATAAAAAGTCATGAACCAAACGACCTTCTCTGAAACGCACTTCAAGTTTCGCAGGATGTGCATTAACATCAACCAGCGTAGGGTCGAGTGTTAAATACAGCACAAAAACAGGGTGTCTGCCATGAAACAACACATCATGATAAGCCTGCTTAACCGCATGTGAAACCAACTTATCTTTGATTAAGCGGCCATTGACATAAAAAAACTGCATGTCTTGCTGACTGCGTGAAAAGGTGGGTAAACCTACCCAACCGGACAATTCCAAGCCTGATGCAGCAAACTCAATCTTAACTGCATTCTCAATAAAAGAAGATCCGCATATCTCAGCAATACGCAGTTCTTTGTCCCTTTCTGAATCGGCAGCTTTCAGGTTCAGGATCTCTTTATGGTTATGGCTAAGGGTAAAGCTAATATCAAAACGACTCAACGCCATACGTTTAACTAAGGTTTCGATATGAGCAAACTCGGTCTTTTCTGTTTTTAGAAACTTACGTCTTGCCGGGGTGTTGTAAAATAAGTCGCGCACGTCAATCGTTGTGCCTAAAGGATGCGGATCAGGTTGTGGATCAAAGTTTTTCTCAGACCCATCTGCGGTTACACTCCATGCGCAGTTTGCATCAGCCGTGCGTGAAATCAGTGTGAGTCTTGCAACCGAACTGATACTGGGTAATGCTTCACCGCGAAAGCCCATACTGGACACCTGTTCCAAGTCTTGGAGTGTGGAAATTTTACTGGTGGCATGACGGGATAGGGCTAAAGGTAAATCTTCTTTGACTATGCCACAACCATCATCTCTTATTTTTATTAAGCGTGCCCCTCCTTGTTCAATATCAATAGTAATTTGCTTTGCACCCGCATCAAAACAGTTTTCAACCAGCTCTTTAACGACAGATGAAGGTCTTTCTACAACTTCACCCGCAGCAATTTGGTTGACGAGTTGAGTGGGGAGGGAATGAATGCGCATAAGGAAGGCAGCTTCTAAAAGAAATTAGGCGGTGATATAGAACTATTTTATCAAAAACTATACCTATGTTTACAGTAGATAGATTGAATACCAGTTCCGGCAACATTAACAAGTACGTTAAAAGGGATAGCTGTTTTGCAGTATACTATTACTTTGCAACTGTTTTACAAAATCATGCTGATCGTTATGATTTTGAATGAAATTATTACTAGAGGGTTTTAAATGTCTTTTGTTCAGCTCGGTTTAACCGAGGAACTTCTAAAATCTGTAGCTGATCAAGGTTACACAACACCCACCCCTATTCAAGAAAAAGCAATCCCTTTAATCCTTGAGGGTAAAGACGTATTAGCGGGTGCTCAAACAGGGACAGGTAAAACGGCAAGTTTTACCTTGCCTTTGTTACAGCGCTTGTTTCAAAACTACGATCCACACCAAAAGCCACGGCGAGTACGTGGACTTATCCTGGTTCCCACGCGTGAACTAGCCCAGCAAGTGTATGAAAGCGTCATAGCCTATAGTAAATATTTGCCTTTTCAAATTGAATCAATTGTCGGTGGTGCTAGTATTGGAATACAGACACGTCAATTAAGACGGGGTTGTGATATCGTAGTTGCAACGCCAGGTCGCTTGATTGATCATGTCACGCAACGCAATATCAACCTGTCTAATGTCGAAGTGCTGGTATTAGATGAAGCTGATCGCATGTTAGACATGGGTTTTTTACCTGACATAAAACAAGTTATGGCACTGATTCCTAAAAAGCGTCAGAGTTTATTGTTTTCCGCTACAGTGCCTAATGCGATTAAAGCATTGGCGGCTCAGTTATTAAATAACCCTGTAGAAGTTGAAGTCGCTAAACAAAATGCGACGGCAGATAATGTGTCTGAGCGAGTTTATGGCATCGACCGTGAATATAAACGAGCGTTGTTATCTTATTTAATCGGGAGTAATAACTGGAAACAAGTATTGGTGTTTGTGCGTACCAAACACGGTGCCGATCGCTTAGAGAAGCAATTGATCGAAGATGGTATCCGGACAGCCGCTTTACATGGGGATAAAACTCAGGGCGCACGGAATAAAGCCTTAGAATATTTTAAGACAGGTAAGGTTTCAGTATTGGTGGCTACTGATATTGCTGCGCGTGGGTTGGATATTGATGACTTACCCCATGTGATCAACTTTGATTTGCCTCAGGTACCAGAAGATTATATCCATCGTATCGGGCGTACGGGACGTGCAGGATCAAGTGGGGAAGCTTTGTCTTTGGTTTGTCCTGAAGAAGCATGGGCCTTATCTGAAATTGAAAAGTTACTAAAAAGACAAATTCCAAGAGTTGCTGATACCGGTTATGAGCCTGTGTCTTTAAAGGTAATTGATGCTCCTAAAAAGAATGCGCCAAATAAAACCACAGGTAAGAAAGATTTTCGGCATACTAAAAAGCCAGCAGCCAAAACTCATAAAGCTGCGGATAGCAAAAGAACGGGAGGCGAGCGTACTGAATCAAGAGGCAAAGGCCGCTCTGGTTCGAGAAGTAAGGATTAGCTACAACTTACTTATCACAGCTAGTGGGTTTTGTAGCCGATAAAATATAACTTTTAATAAAAGCATGTTTCGTCCCTTTAGGTGCTTGAATAGTCGGAGTAACTTCTGTCCAAGCCCCTTTTTCTTTATTAATGCCGTTGATCGTATAAACTTCATCAGCGCATTTAAGTTTATATACGATATTTAAATCACTCGTGGTATCAGGCGTTCGTCTTACATTGGCGGGAGTGCGGCTATTAATAAACGCCTTATTTTCAGAGGTCAAATACAGCAGCTCATTATGATATTTAGAGAGCCCTAAAATAATAAGCATTAAATAAAGAGTAACAGCAATATTTCCAAAGTTATTTTTAGTGGTCAATAAACAGTGAATTATAAACTGATAGACCTTATCGGCAACACAAGTAATAAACTGAACTAAGCCAAGAACTCTATTATTAATAATCTGCTTGATGGCATTAACGAAACGCTTCAAGAGTCCGGCAGGTTTTATGGTATTAAAAAGAGTTTTGCCCCATTGATCAAGCGAGGGTCTTTTACTCGGCTTATGCAAACTGTCCTCAAACGCGGCTAAAAATAAGCTTTGTAGATTTGAATTAAGTTGATTAAACAATGCATGAGGGGCCGGTAAGGTAGTAATCGCATAATTATTACGGCCTTGAACAAAAAAGCCATTCTTAATCAAATCTGGAATGGTCGTAAGATGAGCATTAGGAGGATTAAAGCTTGCCGCATAAGGATGTATACCAAACAAGACTCGGTAAAATATGATGGCAACGGCAAACCTGTCCCATTCAACAGGAATATACTTATCTTTTATAACTACGCCTTGCCATTCCGGCGGAATATAGTCTGGGGTATTGACGTGTGCAGAATGTAAAACCTGCTTGTTTTTAGAGATCTGGATAGAGTCTATATCTATGATAGATATTTTTGAATGGGGATCAACCAGGATGTTTTGGGGCTTAATATCCACAAACACATATTTGTTCAAGCTGTGAACTAAGTGAATAGGCACTGCTAAATTAAGACATAGCTGTAAGCGCTTCTGGAAAGCATCAAACAACTTACGATCAAAGTTTTGATGTAACGTATAGATTGCTCTAATGGACGGCGTGCATAAGCTTTCAAGTTGAATACTATCCTCAAAAGCTAGCTGCATAATAAAGCCAGCAAACTGCTGGTCTATAAAAACGATCTCCTGAGGAAAACAGACCATGAAATCATCATTCTGTAGATGAGCGGGTGCATTTTTAATTAGAAACTCAATCTTTGCCTGGCGTGACTGATTACGGTATTTTGATTCATATAACTTGACGCAACAGTTTAAATAAATATCCGGCGAGATAATTTTATGGATTTTCCCTTCACCTCCAGAAGCAAAGTGTTTGCCATCTACCGTAATGACTTGATGGGTGCTGGTGACAAGCGTCAAGGTCATGCAAGATTACACCAAAAGCCCTAGAATCATCGTCTTATCATCCATTGTATCTTTGATTTTTTCAGTGCCGCTTTCCAAAATAGTTGCCCATTCTGTCTGGATGGCTTCATTGGATAGAGTTAGATAGATTGATTTTAAGTATTTAACAATAGGATGATAAAAGCCTTGAAAGGGTAAATTAACATCTTCGATCTTAATTTGATCTACAGTTTTTGAAGTATTCACATGGGTTAAAAAGGCAAAGTTTTCACAGCCATCGGATAATAGGGTAAACCCAAACGGTTTATCATCAATGACACGACTTTCAATGTATTTGTCGGGATCATGCCAAATTGACGAGGTAATAAAAACGGTCATGTTAGCTTCTTCGCCTTTAAACGGGGTAATAATCGCAGACCATTGCCCCTCATGATTACAGTAGGCCGCTCTACCATCGCCAATATGAGTTACCAGTAAACCAATGGGTGAATAGATAACGGCGATAACCGTACAGGCCAACAACTTTAACTCCAGATTATTAAGCTGTGCAAACGACTCCAAATCCCTGTAGACCTGATATAAAGCCTGTCGAGAAATAGAACGCCACTCTTCTTCTGCCGGCAAACGATTATTGCTAAGCCATTGTTCTTTTTCTATGATCAGCGCTAACACTTTTGCTGTTTGCTCGGCAACAAACCGGGAACCCACATCAGATTTCTCTGCAGAACCGGCACCATCACAACAAACAGCAACCCCCCATTGCGGATCAATTTTCTGAATGTATCGATAGTCTTGGCAGGGAATATTGTGTTTGCTATGGTCTTTCCCTATTGCTGAATAATCAACGATTAACCATTCACTAGAAGAACAAAACGCTTTTGAAGTGTTAATAGGCTGGTCAATGGAGTCCATTAGTTTTTATAGCCTGTCATCCAGGTGGGCATAGGTAGATTACTCTCATTTTCATCACTACTTGCTATCGCTATGCTGGCACTTAACCATTTAAAGAATTCAGAAAACTTAGCGGACTCTAAGGGTAACGGAGATACTTTATGTGTACGCCCCCCTTCAGAATAAGAACCTGCAATGCTTTCGAGCATCTGTAAATTTGCTCCCGTTACACCAATAGGTAGAAACAAGAAATCTTTTGCGGTCATACCGGCTGCTATTTCTTCAGCTAATCCTCTTACATCCTGACCTGTATCAGGAGCACCATCGGTAATTAGAACGATCCAGGGACGATTATAAGGTTGCCCTGTATTCTTGTAATATTGTTTTCTGGCTTGCACCAGCTCAATACCGGCTCGCACACCATCAACCAGTTTAGTACTGCCTTTGGCATTTAATACCGGTGGAGAGAAGTGATCGACTAAAGCCGGTGCTTGAACAATTTCTACGGTATCACTAAACGCGACAATTGCAATTTCAAGGCGATTGGCTGTTGCATTATCTTCATGGATTTCTGTATGGAACTGACTTAAACCTTGATTAAGCTGATTAATGGGCGAACCGCTTGGATTTAAAGTAGCCATTGAACCTGATACATCGACCACTAAACAGCAAATAGTTTTTTGTTCATAATTGTCAGGTGTCTCAATAAAATCGGAAATAGCCATAGAGTGTCCTCATTAAGGGTATAAGTTAAAAAGTTATATGCAGGGTTAACAGCAAAAGGGGTTAGCATTAGACTGCCAATTCTTTACCCATTCTGGTATTTTGTCTCCAGAAATTGGACGAGAAATCCCAAAGCCTTGAGCCAATTCACAGCCGAGTTTTAATAGCGCTTCACCGTGTGCACTAGTTTCCACACCCTCAGCAATGATCGTCCGATTGAAGGCGCGAGCCAACCCTATTACTCCAACCAGAATAGCCAGATCGTCTGGGTCATCGAGCATGTTACTTACAAAACTTTGATCGATTTTGATCTGTGCAACAGGAAGTCGTTTTAGATAAGTTAGTGACGAATATCCTGTGCCGAAATCGTCAAGGGCGAATCTAACACCGAAACTAGAACACCTTTCAATGATATTGGAGACATAAAGAATGTCTTCCAATGCGCTGGTCTCTAGAATTTCCAGCTCAAGTTGATAGGGGGGAACTTGTGGATGAGCGTCCAAAATAATAGCTAACCGCTCGACAAAATCGTCTTGTTGGAGATGCTTAGCAAAAATATTTACACTGACTGGAATATCCAGACCTGCTAATTGCCATAGTTCAATTTGGGTAAGCGTCGTTTCGATTACCCATTCACCCAATTCGATAGCCAGTTGATGATCTTCAATCGTTGGAAGAAAAACTGCAGGAAGCAATAGTCCTCTTTGCGGATGTTCCCAGCGTATTAATGCTTCAACACCAATCACTTCGCCGGTACGCAAATTTACTTTAGGTTGATAATGCAGTACAAACTCAGCTTGCGTCAAGGCACGACGGATATATTCTAAACTTTCATGATGACTGCGTATCAGGCAATCTTGTTTTGCATCAAACAGGTGGTAACGATTCTTCCCTGCCAGTTTTGCTTGATACATAGCTTGATCGGATTGACGAAGAAGTTGGTCAGCATCGATCACTTGATCTTGAGGATAAAAGGTAACGCCGAGACTTGCCGAAACCTTAAGTACAGTGTTTTCGATGTAGACAGGCTCTGATACGGAGTCTAACAGGCGTCTAAGTATGGGTGCAAAAGGAGTTGAATCATTAAGATCGACCAGAACAGCAACAAACTCATCACCTCCAAGGCGAGCCAGGGTATCGCCGTCTCTGATGGCTACTTTCATGCGATCAGCTATGATCATCAGCAACTGGTCGCCTGTAGCGTGACCAAGCTTGTCATTGACGGCTTTGAATCCGTCTAAGTCTAAATAGGCGACAGCAACAAGTTCGTTCCGACGCAATGCTTGATTCATGGCTCGCTGCAATCGATCGGCTAGCAATACCCGGTTAGGCAGGTTGGTGAGTGCGTCAAAATGAGCGAAGTGTTCTAGTCTGAATTCGTGTTCTTTTTGCTCAGTAATGTCAGAAAACAAGGCAACATAGTGATGGGTTATACCTTTGGCGTCACGGACTGCAGTAATGGTAAGCATCTCGGCATAGACCTCGCCCCCTTTGCGACGGTTCCATAGTTCTCCCTGCCAATAACCCTTTTCGATCAAGCTTTGCCAAAGTTCATGGTAAAACTCATTGCTTTGTTTGCCGGAGTTTAAGATACGAGGACTTTGCCCAAGCACCTCATCTACAGAATATTCTGTAATCTTGCAAAAAGCCTTATTAACATTAAGAATCTTACCCTCCGGATTGGTAATCATGATCGCTTCACCTGCAAAGGTAAATACGCTTGCCGCTAAATGCAACTCTTCTTCCGCTTGTTTGCGTTCAGTAATATCTCGTGCAAACCCCACAGTTCCTAACAATTGCTGGTTTACATCGACAACAGGGGCCTTATAGGTCTCAAACCATCTGTATTCACCATTGGTAAAAATTAATTCCTCTACATTTTTACACTGACGAGATTCTAGAACAAGAAGATCGTCGGATCTATATTTTTCTGCAAGCTCAGTAGGGGCTATATCAAAGTCCTTCTTTCCGATTAAATCGGCACTTGAATTGAAGCCAAAAACCCGTGCAAATCCAGCGTTAACAGAGAGAAAACGGCTTTCGGTATCTTTAAGCCAAACAGCAAAAGGAAAATTATCCAGTAAAGCTCGTTGATATTGCTCTTTTAGCCTAATCGTTTTTTCAGCCCGAATACGCTGAGTAATGTCACGAGATGAATTAAAAAGCACGGGTTGACCATCTAATTCTAAGGGATAGCCGCTAATCTCAACATTGAAAATACTGCCATCTTTACGTTGATGAAGGCTTTCAAATTCCGAACGAATTGGGTTTTTAAATTGTTGTCTGACTACTTTGATGAGATCAGTACCAACAAATCCAGCATCCCATTCAGAGACATTCATGCCAATCATTTCATGTCGTTGATAGCCTAACATGGCACAGAATGAATCACTCACTTCGATCACATTGCCATTATAATCAAGAATATGTATGCCATCACTGGCGTTATGTAATATCGCAAGGTTCTTTTCAGCCTCTCTTATCAGTGCCTGCTTAGCTTTGGTATGCTCGGTAATATCGTGAAAACTCCAAACCCGACCAACGACTTTGTAGTTTATACGTTGGGGTACAGAATATCTTTCGAGTATTGTGCCGTTTTTAAATTTTAAGATATCAAACGAAGTGGCTTCTGGTGTTTTATAAAGGTCCCTTACTTTAGTCAAAAACATATCAGGATCTTCCAATTGGTCGAGAACGTATGACAGTGCTGTCTTATCATCTTTTGAGACAATAATTTCTGCAGTAATATGCCAAAGATCAAGGAACTTTTTATTGTGCAAAATCCATGTGCCATTTAAATCCACGACCAGAACGGCATCTTGAGTGGATTCTAAGGTTGCTTCGAGTAATGACAATGATTGCTCTAGTGGTATATGGGCCAGTTTGGGGTCCTCTACGTCTTCAACGATTTTTCTCATGGTTGCAAGCTGATGATGAGGTTTGGCAAAGTATTGACGTCTGACTGAGTGGCCGAGTTTAGCTTTTGATCACCATGAGGAGGGGATTCAAATGTTGTAGTGTGGTAAGGAGCCTTTTCTCCGTCTACATATTGCATATGTACCTAAGCAGTTAGAGAGGAACAAAGTTTAATCGGTGAAACATTGTACAGTAAAAGAATGGGTTAGTGTGATGGCAGCATCTCTATTATTAGACACGCTGCTGGTTTAAAAGCATTCCAGTTACCTTTATAGATCAACTATCACTCAATCATGAAGGTTTATGATTTAAGATTTCTAAAGGTAATATGATAGCCCTCTAAATTTACATCTTCCAGTCCGGCAAGTTTTTCGGCTAGTTGAGCATTCATCACCTCGATTGTCTCAGTATCTGCTATGGTTTCTGCCCAATAAACTAATCCCTCGTCGGTATTTTCCACCGTTGCTATACTCAGTCCGGGGTGATTATTTAAACGGATGGTTTCCAGGATAGAAGCAATAACAGGATACACACTCAAGGGTAAACCCGTCGTTATGACGATGGTGTTCACATCATCAATAAATTGCTGAATTTCTGGAGGGATAGAGGTTACAGTCTGTTTTTTGAACAATTCCTGACAAAATATTACCTTATCATAATGTCCTGCATGAAAGGCAATAGCGATAAAGCTACCAATACCTAATGAAAGATTAGGCATTATTAAATTCATCCCTATATCCATTAAGCGATAAGACTCTGCATTGTATCCCAGAGTCCGCATGGAAACAGAGTAGTTAATCGTAAGATGAGGATCGTCACCCAGTAACAGTGATAGTTTATGTTGCTTTACGCATTCCTCCAGGTCGCCCTCTACAGAAGCAATCATCCCCAATGCCATTGCCGCCAGAGATGGGTTAACCTTACCGACTTTTTTAACGTCCTTTTTCATGCGCTGTAAGGTCAGATCATCGGGTTTGGTTTGAGTCAACGTATACGTTTCCATCTTATCGATGACGTTATTGAACAAGGTTGTTAGTGCATCGTTATCCATTGTAGAGCCTCTCTGTCTATAAGCGTGATTGAGTACGCTGGGCATTCATGTCGAAAAGGTACTTATTCAGCTTATCTATGCTTATTTCCGCAGAAGAAGTTTGAGGCGCTCTAAAGCCAGTGTGATAATCATCCAGATCATATTTCAGCAAAGCGATTTCTGATGCTAACTCGGCATTCATTACTGCAATTGTCTGCTCATCCGCTGTTGTAGTTACCCAATAAAAAAGCTCTCCCTTATTTTCTGGGTTAAATTCAATAGCGTAACTGTCAAAGGGTTCCTTTTGGTACTTATCATGAATTGATTCAAATAGCTTGGCAATGACAGGGAATACGCTGGAGTCTATATTGAGTTCCAGTAGTAAATTGCTGAAATATACAAAGAGTAGAACATTGGTTGGGACATTTTTAAGCTT
>CAIPPE010000114.1 GCA_903866825.1 uncultured Methylococcaceae bacterium | reverse complement strand
TTAATAGATTCGTTGTGTAACTGCATAACGAATACCGGTTTCACTCCACCAGTTGTATGAATAGCGCCTGTTCTTATGTCTATACATTCACATAGAATCGGCGCTTGCATGTTAGTTACCATAACAAGCCCCCGACTAAACCCACCCACTCAGCCAATTTAATCAGCTTGGCTTTAAGTGTTGATAAGGTAAAATAATCTTGCTGTTTGTTCTTGCTGCCCACGTTCGCCTCGTGGGTAGTGCCTAATCTGTCCATGATTATTAAACTCCTTTCGAAGCTGTAACTCTGTCAGCAATCCAAGAATCAATTTCAGACTCAAGAAAGCTCATAGCGCGAGGGGATAATTTTATTTTTTGGGGGAAGTCGCCTGAGTTAATAAGGCTGTAAAGTGTGCTTCGGCTTAAGCCGGTCTTTTGGATGACTTGCGGTAAACGAACGATTTTATTTGAAATTGACATTGTGAAGCCTATATTTCAGGCTTGGCTATACGGGTACTTTTAACTGACAGCCAAGCGTTTTATAAAGCAACGATCTAAATCGCTGCACGCTTCGCCGCCATAAATAGAGCGCTGGCCTCATACTTTTACGGGAAAAGTCCTTGCTGTTGCAAGTGTCCTGTTTTTACGCCGTCTATGACTATTTGGTTGGTGGAGATTTACGCTGTCTATAAATTGCATTACGTGCGGGAGGCTTCCGCGCAATGTTTGACAAAAACTGCCAACCGGCTGTACATAATCGTCTTTGAAAGTTTGTGATATAGCTGTAAGTCATACCTTATTATCCTTGGAATTACATCAATCTTTCAATAACTCGTTTGATTCTATAGTATGTATTTTCGTTTTACAATGTTTTTTCTACATATAGATAAAAATATTGTATTAGCACCATATGTAGTATTCAGCTATCTTTTTAAACTCTATTGCCTAAGGGGTTATCAATTGCTTTTATTGATTAAATCAGATGTGATATTTTCAGTAGTACGCCAATAATCAAAGTGGTTTGCAGGAATCCAGCGCCAATAATCCAGCGGGTTAAGTCGGCTCTGCTTTCAGCAATCAAGCGCCCAGTATCAGCCCTTAACAACTCTATTTTAATTTCAACTTTTTCTAGGTCGTGCTTTAGTGCCGTTTCCATTTCTTTCAGGTCTCGCTTGGTGGCAACATCATCTAGGTGGTAATCATGCCTTGCTTGCTGTAACGTGTTGTCGGTTGCGGTTCGCTGGAGTTCGGTTATTACTTGCGCCTGTTCATCCGTAAAGCCCACGGACTTGAGCTTATTGGCAAACTGTAGGGTGTCAAAAATAATAGCACTCATGGTACGGCCTTTTTTTATCTGGGATTAATAAATATTGTATCTTAATAAGCCTTGTTAAACGCTATCAATTGCTTTTGTGGAGCAACACAACATTTGATGCATCCATATTCACCAGCAAATTAAGCCGATCACCTAACACCTGCCAAGCATGCGCCTTTTGATCTTCGAGTTTTTGATGTTGATAGGTGCGCTTCATTTTATTTTCTTCGGTATGGTTCAAGCATTTGTCGATAACATCAGAATTAATACCTAAGTCACCCATGATGGTTGCACCCGATCTTCTTAAGTCGTGTGGAGTCCATTTCCCACCGGTTAAAATGAGGGCTTGATTATCTTTTGAACGATTACTCAATATGTTTTCTGTTTGACGACCGCCCACTTGTTTTGTGATAGATTTTTCACACACGTGACTTGATCCATCACGGTTAGGAAACAGCCAAACATCATTGGTTGCAAAGCTCGTTAGAATTTTAAATTGCTCAAGTGCAAAGTCAGATAAATAAATCTTGTGAGCCTTTTTGTTTTTGCTGTTTTCCTTCGGTATCTGCCAGCATCTATTTTCAATATCCAAATCTGAAAACTTAGCCTTTGATAACTCTCCAATCCTGCATGCAGTTGAAAGAGCAATCCATATTGCACACTCAGTCGATTTTAATAAATTAGCATCAGGTAGTTGACGCGCTAACGCTCTAATCTCTAACTCACTTAAAGTACGATCTCTTTCAGTTGGCTTTGTAGTCGTTTTGGTAATACCTAGACTTGCTGTTGGATCAAATTCTATAAAGTCACTGGTCACCGCAAAACGAAACATTTGACGAATAAGTTTTAAAAGATTTCTAGCGAGGAAAATCACTTCACGTTTTTTGAGTTTGGCTATTATTTGAGCAATATGCCCTTTTCTAACATCCTTAACAAATAGACCGCCAATGTCTGGCAATACATCCTTCTCAAACATGCGGATCACTTCGGCTTTATCTTTGCGGGTAATTAAGTCGGTCTCACACCAGCTAACAAATAAATCTCTGACCGTTATACGCGCTTGAAGTTTGGTTATCGCTTCCAGTTCATCACGCTGCTGTTGTTTTTTTCGTTCCTCTTGAAGCGTTCTTTCAAGGTTGGGGTCAATTCCATTCTTGACCATTTCCTTGTAAGTATCTCTTTCAGTTCTAGCCTCTTTTAAACCCTGTGCTTTCAATGTCATTTGACGCTGTTTGCCTGCTATCCGGTATGAAAGCATATGATATTGCACCACCGTCTTTCTTATCTCGGACGCGAATAATTAAGCCGCCACCATCTGAAATAATTTGAACTTTGTCAGTAGCTTTTAAATTTCTAAAAGCCATGTCTGTAATCTTGTTTAGCGCCATGATTCACCTTTCCTGTTTTCCGGTATAACAAATTTTCTGTATTTAAGTGAATCTCATTGTACGCTGTTGAACATCAATAAGTAACTTCTCATTAATTGCAGGTAGCATCTAAGAATCAGGTTAGAATAGCCGTATGGATACTCTCAAGCCGCAATTACCGAAAATCAGTAATGAAGATCGTACACCGTTAGTCGATGTGCTATTGGAATTGCTTGCGTGGCAGCAAATACAGATAGACAGGCTGGAACAAGAGATACTTAAACTCAAGGGTGAAACCACAAAGCCCACTATAAAACCCAGCAAAATGGATAAGGCTCTCTGCCAAAGGCGATGGAGAAAATAGCGATGACAGTGACAAGTCCAAAAAGAATAAAGGACCGAAGCGCAGTAAAACTGAGCACCTTAAGATTAATGCCACGTTCAACATCTACCCCGATACTATTCCAGAAGGTTCAATTCATAAGGGGTTTCGGGATGTGGTTATTCAAGATATTAAGTTTGAAACCTTTAATACCTGCTACCGCTTAGCCCAATATGAAACCACTTTGGCAGCGACCTGATTAGTTTTATCCTCTATCAATATCATCATCAACATGTCACCCAACCGCTGCTGTTGAAACAGTTGCTGGATTTGGGTGTTGATATCTCCAGCGGTCGGTTAAGCCAGTTTATCACCGATGATCTGGATAGGTTTCATGATGAAAAGGACCCAATATTACAAGCCGGATTGTCTGTATCAGACTATGTGCACACGGATGATACCGGAGCACGTCATGATGGTAAAAATGGTTATTGCACCCATATTGGCAATGAGCTGTTTGCCTGGTTTAGTAGCACGGAAAGCAAAAGCCGCATTAACTTCCTGAGTTGTTTAGGCCAAGGCAGTGACCATTTTTATGTGCTGAATGCCGGTGCCTTCGAGTATATGGAAGAACAAAAACTGCCAGTTCCTCTATTAGCTCGTCTTGAGCGTGAATTTGAGGGTGAAGTGATGTGTAACCTGCCGCTGGCGGAACCTTCCGATAAGACGGTACGGATCGAAACCGCTCTTGATTGGAATAAATGGCTGGATCAGCAGGGCGTCAAAACCAGGCGGCACCGGAGAACACTCACCGAAGGCGCTTTAATGGGTGGCCTATTAGCTCAAGGCATTCCCGCCGCCCTGAGCATTATCAGCGATGATGCCGGACAATTTAACGTCTTTGACCATGCGTTGTGCTGGATTCATGCGGAACGCATCATTAATCGCCTCATCCCCTTAAATGCCGAGCATGTTAAAGCCGTTGACAACACTCGTGAACAACTCTGGCTGATTTATCGTGACCTAAAAAACTACAAACATGAGCCAACTAACAGGCCAGGCTGAAGACATCAAATCTCGCTTCAAGACGATGTGCAGCACCAAAACAGCTTATGTAACTCTGAATCTTGCTTTACAACGGATGGGTAACAATCAGCACGAACTGCTTCGCGTACTCGATAAGCCTTATTTACCGCTCCATAACAACCTGAGCGAACGCGATATTCGCGATTACGTTAAAAAACGAAAAATAAGCGGCAGTACACGAAGCGAGGCAGGTCGAAGGTGTCGCGATACCTTTGCCAGCTTAAAGAAGACTTGCCTAAAACACAAGATTTCGTTTTGGCATTATCTTAAGGATAGGCTGATGGGCACAAACAACATTCAACCGCTACCTGATTTGATTCGGACTGCGGCTACCTGTGGGTAATGAGAAGTTACATCAATAACAAGTAACTTAATGAATTTAAAGGTTAATGATGTATTTTTTGAATCTCGTTGAATCTTAAAAAACAATGATTTACTGTTCTTTGGGACAAGGGCTAGTAGGTTCAAATCCTATCGTCCCGACCAATTGAATCAATCAATTATGGATTGTAGTGGTTGTCAGAGATAAAAGTTAGCTGTTTTAGTATGGCATCCAGTATAACAATTTTTAACGCACGCTAACTTTCCCCGGTTTTATTTCACAGGCAACCTCTGCCTATCAGCGTTAAAACATTTGTTCCAAATTCCAATTTCAGGTACATAAAGAGTCGTTCTATTCCAGAGTAACTATCATTTGTGCGTATGCGTATTGACCGCGAAAACTCACGGGAAAATTACTGATGCTATTTCCACCAATTAATGTGCCGATGCCATTCTTTGCTGATGTATAAAATGACACGGTCGAAGTGAAATCAAAATAGATTTTAGGAAACGTTGTCGCCATTTTGACTTGGCCAGAGTCTGAAAGATACCACCAGTTAGCCAAAAATGGACTAGGAATGGTTGGATTAGTAACTGTGCCATACAAAAACCAGGTAGGTGAGTTCGGATCAATCGGGGTAATTGATGCATATAGCAAGCTTGGACCAATCGGTGGCGCGAATTCATAGTCCAGTTCCGGAGTCTTTACTGCTGGTAATGCAAATCGATTTAATCCGTCTATTAATTCAGGTATGTTGCTTGCATAAGATAGTGTGTAATTGTTGATGGATGTATTTGGATCGGTCGCTGTTCCATCCGGTGATATAAGCTCTATACCAATATGCGCTACTCGCCCAGGTTTTCCGGGATGCCCGTTCACGCTAACTTCTTGACAGTCTGAGACACGGACAACTAAGTTTGCTTTGGAGCCATTGGCGACCAACTGGTATTTGCTCGGCACCAATGCACGGGCCTTAACTTCGTTGATTGGAGCTACACCTGCAAATTCGGTACAATTGATCAAGTCAACTTCTAATGCTTGCTTATATGTGTCAAATCTTTGTTGATTTTCGGCGTTTACTACAAAGGCAGAGATTAGTAACGGAACGGCTGGTATCAGTACACGTTTTTTCATGATATCCTCGCATTGTTATTTTAGTTCATACATTATCATTTTTATTATAAATAATTCAAAATATCGCTAAAAACAGGTTTTATAGTCAATTAAAGTTATATTTTCTAAAATTGACGCTAGACTTTAAAACCATCCGGGGAGATAGTCAATTTATTCTTAATAGTAAATTCACTTTTTACTTTAAGGATATGCTGACAAATATCGGTTGTTTCGAATAGTTTGGATTGAATCACAAAGTCTCAGCTTTTGAAACTAGACTATCAAGCAAAATCAAAATCATCGTATATTAAGGTGAAATTTTAAGGTGAAATTTTTATACTTAATCTTTCGCTTCAGTAGGTAAAGTGTGTAATGATATGGACGATCTATCCTGACGTACGCATTCATTAAATCTTAACATTAAAAATACTTTTCTCTATTCGTTGGGTTTGTTAGAATATTCTATAGAGAATCTGTAATTCTGCACAATCATTCAAAATATACCCTGTTGTGAAAAGAAGTCAAAAATGGATGGATCTACAAAAAACATTTTTTCATGTGTGACGAAATATTGGATAGCTCTATTAAGATAGAATGAAAGTATGGCTCTAAAAGTAAGGTATTAATATCAATCAGGATAATGTGGCTACTTTAAGTAGTGGACTTAACTTAATCAATCAATCAATATGAGTAATACATGTCCTAAATGTGGTGCTGAATTACAGCGCACTAAGCGTAAATTGATCGACAAGATAATTAGTTCTTTTGTTAGTGTGGGGCGTTTTAAGTGTTATCACTATGGATATGGTTGTGACTATACTACTATAAAAAAAGTCGATCCTAAAAAAACTAGCTGAAAGCCGATGTAGCTCAGTTGGTAGAGCAATTCATTCGTAATGAATAGGTCACGAGTTCGAATCTCGTCATTGGCTCCATTCAATTCCATAAAGTCATCAAAAAATTCTGCATGAATACTAAATTGTCGAGTGTGTGTAAATTACTCAATGGCAATTTGGATAGACTGTGGTGGTATGTTTACTAATATTTTTGCCATCCTGTTCTGATGGTCAAATTGTTATCCGCCAGTTATTTTCAGAAAACTTGGAATGATACCCTGTAAGGCCTTACAGGGTATCTGCGAAATTATGTCTTTATCAGCCGATGTGCTTTTGTCAAACACTTAAAATGAATTAATCAGACTTGAAATTATGAAAATAACTGTGAGAGAACTAAAAAAGGTATTAAAAGACGCCTTGCTGAATGATGGAAAAATGGAGCAGGCCTTATTCGAATAGGAGTTCCGGAAATTGTCAATGTAGTTGTTACCTCGACGGTTAAAACTTACGCTACTTTTCTTGTCTGAATATCTATATCTTTCGCATCAGCTTCTTTGGCTTTATCAGGGTTAACTGATGTTACGCAGCTACATCTGAAAAGGTGTATTGAGACCTTTGCACGAAACTAATAAAATCGCTGTAAAAATGAGATAATACTACAAGAAAATTATCTTCATCTGGTAAGTAAAATGGCGTGGAAAAACTTGCAACAAACGACTTTAGTTGATGCCATGTTGATAGAGCATG
>CAIPPE010000113.1 GCA_903866825.1 uncultured Methylococcaceae bacterium | reverse complement strand
CACTATAACAGCGAATAATTAGAAAATTTAATGATGTATTTTGATATGTATATCAGTTTTAATGATAAAAGGTTCTATGAAATTTGAATGCTGAATGTTGTAAGGTAAAAAATGCCTCGCTTGATTTTGCAAGCGAGGCATTTTTATAGGTATTAAATGATTTTAAGAGAGCCCTAAAACAGCCTGCATATCATAAAGTCCATTAGATTTATCTTCTAGCCAGATTGCTGCTCTGATGGCGCCGTTTGCAAAAGTCATGCGGCTAGTCGCTTTATGGGTAATTTCAACACGTTCACCTTCATCGGCAAATAGCACGGTATGGTCTCCTACAATGTCACCAGCGCGGATGGTAGAAAATCCGATCGTTTTTCTGTCGCGTTCACCAGTATTACCTTCTCGACCATAAATAGCACAGTCTTTAAGATTACGGCCTAAGGTATTAGCGATTACTTCACCCATACGTAATGCAGTGCCTGAAGGCGCATCAATCTTGTGTCGATGGTGCGCTTCAATAACTTCAATATCAGTGTAATCACCCATAACTTTTGCAGTCATTTCCAGTAACTTAAGCGCCAAATTGACGCCAACACTCATGTTGGGTGCAAGTACTATGGCAACATCTTCTGCTGCTTTGGCAATGGCTGCTTTTTGCTCGTCACTGTAACCCGTTGTACCAATGACTATTTGTTTACCCGCTTGTCTACAGATTTCAATGATGCTCATAGAGGTATCGGGGCGAGTAAAATCAATCAAAACATCAAATTGATCAAGCACAGCGTTTAAGTCATCACTTATTTTTACGCCTAATGTGCCAATACCCGCTAAATCTCCCGCATCTTTATTTACAGCGTTACTCCCAGGACGAGATACTGCAACAGTTAATGAGGTTCTATTACTCAGTTCAGCCGCTTTGATCAGGCATAAGCCCATGCGGCCAGAGGCTCCGACAACAGCGATACGTATCATGAGTTAGCCTGTTAGTTTTTCAAAAAAGCTTTTTACACCATCAAGCCAGCTATGTTCTTGAGGGCTGTGTTGTTTTCCGCCACTTGATAAAGATTCACCCAGTTTTTCAATCAGCGCTTTTTGTTCTTTAGTAAGTTGTACTGGGGTTTCAACTTTCACTTTACAGAGTAAATCTCCTACAGGTCCGCCGCGGACCTGTTTAACTCCTTTACCGCGCAATCTAAATAATTTTCCAGTTTGAGTTTCTGCAGGGATGGTTAATTTTACTTCGCCATTTAAAGTAGGCACTTGTATCGCATCACCCAAACAGGCCGTAACGAAGCTAATAGGCACTTCACAATACAAGTTGGCACCATCACGAGTGAAGATAGCGTGCTCCTTAACACGTACTTCAATGTAAAGATCACCTGATGGCGCACCACGCTCTCCCGCTTCACCTTCGCCACTTAAGCGAATCCTATCGCCGGTATCAACGCCCGCAGGAATTTTGGCTGATAATGTTTTTGTCTCTTGAACACGACCATCACCATGACAAACACCACAAGGGTCTTTAATTTGTTTGCCAGTGCCCCTACAGGTAGGGCAGGCTTGCTGTACAGAAAAGAAGCCTTGCTGCATCCGAACCTGACCATGACCATGACAGGTAGTGCAGATAATAGGGGTCGAGCCTTTTTTGGCACCAGTACCTTTACATTCTCCACAGCTTACTAAAACAGGGATACGTATTTTGGTTTCTGTTCCAGCGACGGCTTCTTCTAGCGTTAGGTCCAGATTATAGCGTAAATCAGAGCCACGTTGAGAAGAGCTGCGTTGTCTACCGCCGCCGCCAAAAATATCACCAAAAACATCACCAAAAACATCACTGAAGCCTTCTGCACCTCCAAAGCCCCCAGAACGGCCCCCCATTGATGGATCAATGCCAGCATGCCCGAATTGGTCATAAGCTGAGCGTTTCTTGGGGTCAGACAAGACTTCGTAAGCTTCTTTAATTTGCTTAAACTTTACTTCTGCAGCTTCTGGATTGTCAGCGTTTCTATCGGGATGATATTTCATCGCTAAACTACGATAGCTCTTTTTGATCTCTGCATCGCTGGCGTTTTTATCAACGTTGAGCAGTTTGTAAAAATCTTCTTTTGTTGCCATGTTTCAATCCGCTCCTGTTGGTCTTCAGGAGATTAAGCATTGCTGCAAGGTTATTAGAAACCGCACACGAATTAAGCGCGGAATGTCATTAAACTGTAATCTATATTATAGCTTCTTTCATTGAAGCTTAATGCAGTAAGCAGGTTAGAGCAATAAATTTAAGCTCTAACCTGCTTATTAATTCTAACTGATTATCAAAAATCAATTAGAAATACATATTGTTAATTTGATTTAGTCTTTCTTAACCTCTTCAAATTCGGCATCAACTGCATCATCTGCTGCATGTGTTGAAGATGCATTTTCAGTATGATGTGGGTCACCACCTTCAGCACCTGCTTTTTGTGCGTAAGCGCGTTCAGCTAATTTACCTGATAATTCTGTTAAATCATTGGTTTTAGCTTCAATTACTTCTTTATCATCGCCTTTAATCACTTCTTTTAAAGCATCGATAGCTGCTTCAATTTTAGATTTTTCATCAACATCGACTTGATCAGCGAATTCTTTCAATGATTTTTCAGTAGCGTGAATCATACCATCTGCATGGTTACGTGCATGTACTAACTCAGTTAATTTACGATCTTCGTCTGCATGCGCTTCAGCATCTTTAATCATACGATCAACTTCTTCATCTGATAAACCACTAGAAGCTTTAATCACAATCGATTGTTTTTTACCGGTTGCTTTGTCTTTTGCAGAAACGTTTAAAATACCGTTCGCATCAATATCAAAAGACACTTCAATTTGTGGCACACCACGAGAAGCGGGTGGAATGTCTGCTAAATCAAAACGACCTAAGGATTTATTCGCAGCTGCTTTTTCACGCTCACCTTGTAATACATGGATAGTAACCGCTGTCTGATTATCGTCAGCGGTAGAGAATACTTGTGATGCATTGGTTGGGATTGTGGTATTTTTCTCAATTAACTTGGTCATAATGCCGCCCATTGTTTCGATACCTAGAGACAATGGAATAACGTCTAATAATAAGACGTCTTTAACGTCACCTGCCAATACGCCCGCTTGAATCGCAGCACCCAAAGCAACCGCTTCATCAGGGTTAACGTCTTTACGAGGCTCTTTACCAAAGATGTCTTTTACCATCTCTTGAACTTTTGGCATACGGGTTTGACCGCCAACCAAAATAACGTCGTTAATTTCAGAGGCTTTAACACCGGCATCTTTAAGCGCCATTTCACAAGGGCCTTTAGTTCGGTTGATTAATTCTTCAACTAAAGACTCTAATTTTGCACGGGTTAATTTAACATTCAAATGTTTTGGACCCGTAGCATCTGCAGTGATGTAAGGTAAGTTAACATCAGTTTGTTGACTTGAAGACAATTCAATTTTAGCTTTTTCTGCGGCTTCTTTTAAGCGTTGTAAAGCTAAAGGATCGTTGTGGACATCTACGCCACTTTCTTTTTTAAATTCAGACGCGAGGAATTCAATAATTCTTGAGTCGAAATCTTCACCGCCCAAGAAAGTATCGCCGTTGGTTGATAATACTTCAAATTGATGTTCGCCATCAATTTCAGCGATTTCGATGATAGAAATATCAAAGGTACCACCGCCTAAGTCATATACTGCGATTTTGGTATCGCCTTTAGGTTTATCCATACCAAAAGCTAAAGCAGAAGCAGTAGGTTCGTTGATGATACGTCTAACTTCTAATCCGGCAATTCGACCAGCATCTTTAGTTGCTTGACGTTGTGAATCATTAAAATAAGCAGGAACCGTAATAACGGCTTCGGTTACTGGTTCACCTAAATAAGCTTCAGCATCTTTCTTCAATTTCATTAATACACGCGCTGAGATTTCAGGCGCTGCCATTTTTTTTCCATGGACTTCTACCCATGCATCACCGTTTTCAGCTTCAACGATGTTGTAAGGCACCATCTTGATATCTTTTTGTACGGCGTCATCTTTAAAACGACGACCGATTAAACGTTTAATAGCAAAAAGTGTGTTTTTGGGGTTGGTAACCGCTTGACGTTTTGCTGATTGACCGACTAATACCTCGTCATCATTACTAAACGCAATAATAGATGGCGTTGTACGTGCACCTTCACTGTTTTCGATTACCTTTGCAACACCGTTTTCTAATACCGCCACACACGAGTTGGTGGTTCCTAAATCTATGCCAATTATTTTAGCCATTGCATGCTCCAGACTGAATTTGTATAAAAAAATGTAAAAGTTGTTTCCGATATAGGGGCTGTTTTATGGTATTCAAGCCTGAGTTTTGTCTTCGGAAGGTTTTTCTGGCCCTTTTGCTACGACAACCATCGCGGGTCGGAGTAAACGCCCATTAAGCGTATATCCTTTTTGGAATACATTAATGACGGTGTTGGGTTCCGCATTTTCATCTACTTGCACTAAAACTGCTTGATGTTGTTCAGCACTAAAGGGTTGTCCAATGGGATCAATAGCCACGATGTTGAATTTTGCAAAAAGTGTTTCAAATTGTTTGATGGTCAGTTCACTGCCTTCACGGAATTTCTTAACTTCTTCACTATCCCCTGTTGCAGCCTGTAAACCAAGTACGACGCTATCAAATACCGGTAATAATTCTTTGCCAAAACTGGTTAAGGCAAACTTATGAGCATCTTCCAGATCTTTTTGAGTTCTTCTTTTTAAGTTTTCCATTTCTGCCTGGACGCGTACTGCTTTATCCCAGGTTTCATGGCTTTTTTGTTTAGCCTCGTCTAATTCTTTTTTTAGCTCTTCGATCGTATATTCATGTTCAGCGACTTCGGTATGTGGCTGCTCTTCGTTAACAATCTCCGAAGCAACTTCAGTTTCAGCAGAAATTGCTTCGTCAGGTGTTTCCTGGTCAATACTCATAATTTACGGTTCCTTAAATAGAATGGTAGTCACGTGCTTAAAGGCACAAATAAATATTGCTATCTATCATGGGGTCGATGTTTTTGGATTCAAGGCGGCGCCTAATAATTTTGCTGTAACATCAACATAAGGGATAATTTTCTCATAAGCCATGCGTGTAGGGCCTATGACACCCAAGACGCCCACGACTTCATCATTAACAGAATAAGAAGAGGTGACCAGGCTACATTGGTCAAAAGCCTGATAGCCTGATTCTTGACCGATAAAAATTTGTACGCCTTCGGCTTTCATGGATTGATCTAATAAGTGAATGACATCCTGCTTTTGGCTAAAGGCTTCGAAAAGATTTTTTAAATGATTTCGGTCTGCCAGTTCCGAAAAGCCCATCAAATTAGTTTCACCGGTTAACACGAAGTCATCGGTTTTTTCATTGGTATCAAAAGTTAGTTGGGCCATTTTGATAGCATCTAACATCGCCAGATTTGTACGTTCCTGGTCATCTTGTAACTCTTTTAAGATAGCAGTACGAACAGCGACTAAACTTTGTCCACAATAAAGAGAATTAAGATAGTTAGCCGATTGTTGTAATTCATCGACACTAAATACTTTATCTGTATGAATGACCTTGTTATGGACTTCTTGTTCATTGGTCACAAAAATAACCAGCACTCGGTTATGTGATAAAGGTAAAAATTCAATATGCCGTAAACTGACGAGCTCTCTCTTTGGCAGAGTTACTACGCCTGCCATGCGTGTCAGGTCGGCCATTAATCTGGAAGCCGCTTCAATCATGTGACTGGTATCTTCAGTTTCTGATAAGCCCTGATATAGCCGGTTAATTTCTTTTGAGTCTAAGGGTTTAACGGTTAGCAAGCTATCAACAAATAAACGGTAGCCACTGACGGTAGGGATGCGCCCCGCTGAAGTATGAGGGGAATGGATTAGGCCTAGGTCTTCAAGGTCAGCCATCACGTTACGAATAGTCGCAGGACTTAACTTAAGCACCGAATCTTTAGAAAGTATTCGAGAGCCAACTGGTTGACCTTCACTGATATAGCGTTCGACTAGCGTCTTTAATAGTTGTAATGATCGATCATTTAAATCTCGCTTATTAACACTCACAGACACCTCTTAATTTAAAACCAAATTAGCACTCGACTTATAGGAGTGCCAATAAAAAAATAACAGTTCATTACTTCGTTGTCAATAAAGAAACCTGAAAGCACAGGGGGTTAGAGATCTTTAAAGAGGAGATTTGGTAATCAATGATAATTTAAATACGTCAACTAATGCTTGCATTAAGCACTTATCATATAATGCTAGGTTCAGTTTTTAAGTTTACATTTGGAGTTATCATGAAGAAAGTTATGTTTGTTGGCTCAATCGCATTGTTTTTGTTCTCAGCGCTTGCCAATGCTCACGGTCCTGTACGTCAAAAGACCGAAGAACAAATTACTATTAATGCGCCTGCTGATAAAGTATGGGATATTATTAAAAATTTTGGTGATATGTCTTGGCATCCGGATATTTTTAACACCACGGTCAATGGTGGGAACACTAAAGGTGCGACGCGTGTATTGACACTAAAAGACGGTGCAACACTCACTGAAGAATTAAAGAAATATGATGATGCCAAGAAGACCTATGCATACAAAATAACCGACATTAGTACAGCAAAAACGATTGTACATGCGGGTGTTGAAGAAAAAGTACCTGCGTTACCTGTTGATAACTATTCTGCAAGCATAGAAGTTGAAGCGAAAGGTGATATCTCAGTGGTTTCATGGACAGCGGGTTACTACCGTGCTTATACCAATAACAATCCGCCAGTTGAAATGAACGAAGAAACTGCAAATGCTGCGGTAGGTGCGGTTATTAAAACAGGTTTGTTCAACTTGAAGTCTCTGGCTGAAAAGTAGGATAGATCGGGTGTTTTTTCATAAATACCAAGTTGTAGCGATCCTGATCGCTACAACTTTTTTTGTAGATCCCTTAGCGGCTGCTCCTTTTGCTTATATCAGTAATCAGTTGGGTAATAGTGTCTCTATTATTGATACTGAACTGGGTAAAGTCGTTGACACCATCAGTGTGCAGGGTAAACCCGCCGGTGTCGCAGTGGCTCCGGCAGGTGATAAGGTGTATATCAGCACACCAGAAGCCAAAGGTTTTGCGGTTTTAGATGTTAAGTCACGAGCGATTATTGCTGAAGTACCGGTTAGTGAAGGTGCTTTGGGAATCGCTGTGGGCACAGACGGTAAGCGAATTTATGTAGCCGATTGGTACAACAATAACATAGATGTTGTAGACGCTGATAGCTTTAAGATTATTAAAACTATCGCAGTCGGAAAATCACCTTCTGGCTTGATTGTCAGTCCGGATAACCATTGGCTATATGTTGCCAATAGACTCAGTAATTCAGTTTCCAAAATTGATTTGTCCACGTTAACGGTGACTAAGACTACGTTTGTGGGTACTCACCCTTTTGGGTTGACTATTGATAGTCGAGGCGAGCGAATTTATGTTGCTAATGTGCAGAGTGATGACGTAACCGTTTTGGAAACAAGGCGATTATTGCCAATTGCGACGGTTAAAGTTAGTACTTTACCTTATGCTACGGCCCTGGCACTTAATGATTCACGTTTATTGGTGACAAATCAGGATGATGGTTCTGTTTCGGTGATTGATACGGAAACATTAAAAGAAATTGCTTTAATTGAAGTGGGTAGTAAACCTGAGGGTATTAATACTCACCCTGATGATCGGCATGTCTATGTGGCTAACTGGTTTGATAATTCCGTGTCAGTCATTGATGCCAAAGTGCTTAAAGTGGTTGAGACAATTAAAACAGGTCAAGGAAGTCGAGCATTCGGACAGTTCTTTGGTAAGTGATTAAGTTTTCATAATCAAAACCATAAGCAATTCTAACGTCCCTGTTTGATATTAAGAGACCTGACTTTTTTGCCAGTTGGGTCATTGTGATAGACTGCTAGTTAACTTTAATTATGTGAGAATAAAATGGCTGAAACGGTAGATGAATTAACAGTGACCTATGAGGATGGGGGAGTTGAGACTGTTAAAGAACTTGACAAGAAAGTTCTGACTAAAGGTGCTTGGGCCACTGTAATGTTCCGCTATAAGGATTGGAACCGTGCCAAAGAAGAATATGGGCCTGATAAATACACTATTCGCCGTTATCAAAAGCGAAATGGTGAATACCAGCAAAAATCAAAATTTAACATATCCAGTAAAGATCAGGCTAAAAGCATAATTGCTGCATTAGAAGAATGGGTTGATAAGGACGATTAGTCAGATGGGCGATTAAAATACAGGTGTAGAAAATAATAATAAAGCGGTGTTTGATATAGTTAACTCACCGCACAGGGGAAATTAGTTATGCAAGCGCAACGCGGATTTTTTATTCAATTCTTACGGTTGGCTGGGCCTTTTTGGAGTTCCGAAAATAAAGTCATTATTCGCCAACAAACCTTATTTTTAATTGCTCTTACTGTTCTGCAGATGGTTCTTGCAGTTATCGTAACTCAATGGAGCGCGGCATTATTTGATGCTATTGAACAGCGCTCCATGTCTGGATTATTGACTCAAATAGGCTATCTCTTTTTGATCTTTATCTCCAGCATGGTCGTTACTTCGGTGCATCTAAAAGTTAAGCGGAGTTTGCAAATCGGTTGGCGGGCCTGGCTAACAGAGCGTGTTATTGGTCAATGGATGAATAAAGGTCGTCATTATCAAGTTACGCATATTCAAACATCCGAGCATGATAATCCAGATGGTCGAATAGCTGAAGATATTCGGATTGCTACGGATGAAGCGATTACTTTATCTCATTCTTTATTTTATAGTTTGTTGCTGCTGATAAGCTTTACTGAAATACTTTGGCATCTTTCTGGCAAGGTGATCCTGGATTTAGGTCTGTTTAGCTTTCCTGTATATGGTTATCTGGTATGGATTGCGGTTATTTATTCTTCTGCAGCTTCAGTATTAGGCTGGTTGATTGGTAAGCCTTTGACGATAGCCACAAATGAAATGCAGACTGCTGAGGCCAATTTTAGATTTGGCCTGGTAAAAGCTCGGGAGCACTCGCAAGCTATTGCTCTTATTCATGGCGAGATTAATGAGCAACAACGGTTTCAGGTTTTTTTTCAAGAGATTATTAATGTTTATAATCACCAGACCAATGCTTGGTCAAATATACTCGTTTTTAATTCTGGCTATTCAGTCTTGTCAATGGCATTCCCCGTTCTTATTGCAGCACCGCGTTATATCTTAGGAAATATTACCTTGGGTGCATTGATGCAATCAGTGCAGGCTTTTCAACAAATGTCCAATGCATTGTCTTGGCCTGCAAATAATATGGCAGGCATTGCGCAATGGCGAGCTTCAGTTGAACGGGTTATTAGTTTAGTAAATGCTTTAAATGAATTAGAGTCCGAGATTACCCGACCAGATCCACAAAGAATTCAAATAGAAAAACCTGAACAGAATGTTTTGGTGTTTAATAATTTAAGCATTGCCAAGCTGAGTGGTGAAGTCCTTGTGTCGGGTATTAATGAAAGAATTCGTCAGGGTGAGCATTTATTAATTAAAGGAGATACCGCAACGGGCGCAAAACTGTTTAAAGCCATGGCGGGTCTTTGGCCTTGGGGTTCTGGAAGTATTGAGTTGCCAGATGGTGAGCCGATGTTTTTTATGTCACCAAGACCTTACTTGCCTGATGGAACATTACGAGCAGCAATTTGTTACCCTTGTTTGCCCGAAGGCTGTAGTTTGGCTTCTCTGGATGATTTATTTAATTTAGCCGGTGTTGGATATCTACTGGGTCAACTTGAACAAGTTGATGCATGGGATAAAGTATTAACCAGAGAACAACAGCAGCGTTTAGGATTAGTTCGTTTATTGTTATACGCGCCTAAATGGGTAATGATAGAAGAAGCTTTTGACTCCTTAAGTCCTGATGGGGAAGAGGCTATGTTACGTCTGATTTGTCAGCAGTTACCAGACGCAACCTTACTAACTATTTCTAACCAGCCAACTGCCGAGACATTTCATTCTCGATACCTTATTTTATGATTAAGTTGTTATAGCAAGTTAAGTTCGATGAACTCAAGTCTACATAAGGGATGTCCCCGAAAGCTTCGCGGTGTTAATTTAGGTGGCTGGCTTGTGCTTGAGAAATGGATGACACCCAGTCTCTTTGAGGGATTACAAGCACTGGATGAAACATCTTATTGTGTAGAGTTAGGTGAGTTAGCCCAACAATCACTAAAAGCCCATTGGGATACCTTTATTACTGCTGAAGAC
This sequence comes from uncultured Methylococcaceae bacterium, assembly GCA_903866825.1. Lineage (GTDB taxonomy): Bacteria > Pseudomonadota > Gammaproteobacteria > Methylococcales > Methylomonadaceae > Methylobacter_C. The sequence goes on along the minus strand of CAIPPE010000113.1, from coordinate 18,697 downwards.
TTTGCCTGGCTAGCTAGCATGGGTATTAATGCCGTTAGGATTCCTGTCGGCCATTGGATCTTTGGAGCAGGCTATCCCTATCATCCTGCTTACGGTGAATCATCAAGTCCTTATGTCGCAGGAGGGATAGAGATACTTGATCGAGCCTTTGATTGGGCGGAACAGTTTCAATTGCAAATAGTGTTAGATTTACATGCTGCGCCGGGTTGCCAGAACGGTTTTGATAATGGAGGTATTCAAAATGTCTGTGATTGGCCCAAAGACGCCAGTTATATCAATTATTCATTAGAGGTATTAGAACGTCTTGCCGAGCGTTACCAGGATCGTTCGGTCTTGCATGCTATTGAAGTATTGAATGAGCCGCGCTGGGATATTGAAACTAGTGTATTAAAAACCTTTACCACAAAGGCTTATCATCGTATTCGACGCTACTGTAAAGCGGATCAAGTCGCAATTGTCTTTCACGATGGTTTCCGGTCATTTCATGAGTATGATGGTTTTTTACCAGAGCCAGAATATAGTCATGTTATATTTGATATTCATCGCTATCAGTGCTTTGATCCTAAGGATCAGGATGCTGATATTTATACCCATATCGCACATTCCGTGATTGAATGGAAGCAAGAAGCTGATGATATTATTAAAAGCCTGTGTCATTCAACTTATGTCGGTGAATGGAGTCTAGGCTTAGATTTAAAAATGGAAGCCCATTGGTTGCATGCTTCATATGATTATTCTTTACAGACAATCGATGAATTTCAACGGTCTCTATTTTACAAAGGCTATGCTGCGGCACAATTATTAACTTTTGAAAAATACTTGGGGTGGTTTTTCTGGAGTTATAAAACAGAAACTATGCCGCAATGGAGTTTTCGTGATTGCGTCGAAAAAGGCTGGTTGGGTGGACGCTTTTGAATTAGATTTTAGTAAAGATTAAATCCCAGACACCATGTCCTAATCGGATGCCCCGCTGTTCAAATTTGGTCAGTGGGCGGTATTCCGGACAGGAACAATAATTCTGAGTCGGGCTGGTATTGCTTAGCCCCCTATCGGATGATAATACTGCCAGCATCCATTCAGCATAATCTTGCCAATCAGTTGCGGCATGGAAATAGCCGCCAGTCTTAAGTTTCTTATTTAACAGCTCAACAAAGCTGGGTCTAATGATACGTCTTTTATGATGCTTCTTTTTGTGCCAAGGGTCAGGAAAAAAGAGATGTAGACCCGCCAGGCTGTGATCAGGCAGTTTATGTTCCAGAATATCAATGGCATCGTGACAATAGATTCTGACATTACTGATATTTTGTTCATTCAACAATATCAGTAAATGACCCACGCCAGGTTTATGTACTTCAATGCCAATATAATCTTTGTCTGGATTAGCAGCGGCCATTTTAGCCAGACTATCCCCATTACCAAAGCCTATCTCAAGAAAGAGAGGCGCTTCACGACCAAACACTTGGGCAAAATCATAATCCAGTTTAGGATCCAGACAAAACGTATCCCAATGATTATCTATAGCTTGTTGCTGGCCAGGTGTCAGACGCCCTTGTCTTCGGATAAAGCTGCGAATCCGTTGCGGCAGCGTTTGTTCAGAATCGCTCATCGGGTTTAAAAAAACAGACCATCGATAGGTGAAGATGCTGAGGCAAAACGTTTTCTGGGCATACGACCTGCTAAAAAGGCTTCACGACCGGCTTCAATGCCTTTACGCATAGCTGAAGCCATCAGTATCGGGTTTTTAGCTTCAGCAATCGCAGTATTCATCAGTACACCCGCACAGCCTAATTCCATTGCAATCGCCGCATCAGAGGCTGTACCAACACCCGCATCAACTAGAATGGGCACATTGGCATTTTCAATAATGGTTAAAATATTATAAGGATTGCGAATGCCTAAACCTGAACCAATAGGAGCGGCTAACGGCATGACCGCAATACAGCCAATGTCTTCAAGCTTTTTTGCGGCGATAGGATCATCATTGGTATAGACCATCACATCAAAGCCGTCTTTAACCAATAGTTTAGCGGCGGCATAGGTTTCTTCTACATCAGGAAACAGTGTTTTCTGATCAGCCAAGACTTCTAGTTTAACTAACTTATGTCCACCCAATAACTCACGACCTAAACGGCAGGTTCTTACCGCATCTTCTGCGGTATAGCAGCCGGCAGTGTTGGGTAATATAGTGTATTTATCGGGTGAAATAACATCCAGTAAATTGGGTTCACCCGGGTTTTGACCAATGTTAGTGCGTCGAATAGCCACCGTGACAATTTGAGCGCCACTGGCTTCTATCGCTAAACGGGTTTCTTCAAGATCTTTATATTTTCCTGTCCCAACCAATAATCTTGAGTGATAAGTGGTTCCTGCAAGAACGAAAGTATCTTCTTGACCACCGCCAATCGCGTGAACAATTTCTAAAGCATCTTGAGCGTGTAACATTTGGGTGCTGTGTTGTTGGAAGGGTAATATTTCTTTATTTAACTCAACGGCAATCTTTTTTCCAGTGAGTCCCAGGCTGTCAATAACGCTTGCAACAGTGATATTTTCAGCATATTCCTGTGCTTCACCATTAACATAAACAATCATTAGTTTGAACTCCCGTTGGTATTAATGTGTCTGCGTGTTTTAACGGCTGCAGCCAGATTTCTTAATAGAGGTGCTGTGTCTTCCCAAGATAAGCAGGCATCAGTAATGCTTTGCCCATAGGTTAATTCCTGACCTTCAATAACATCCTGATTACCGGCTTTTAAGTGGCTTTCAATCATAACGCCCATCACCCTATAATCACCGTTAGCAATTTGATTGCAAACGTCATGACCCACGATGAGTTGTCGTTGACACTGTTTTAAACTATTCGCATGGCTAAAATCGATCATGATATTAGGTTTTAAACCCGCTTCTATCAAGCCTTCAGCTACTTGTTCAACACTCACCGCATCATAGTTAGGACGGCCATTGCCACCTCTTAAGATAATATGTACGTCTTCATTGCCTGTTGTTGAGAAAATGGCCGAATGTCCGGCTTTAGTCAACGATAAGAAATGATGTGGGCTCATGGCTGCTCTGATCGCATCAATCGCAATTTTGATGGTGCCATCCGTTGAGTTTTTAAAGCCGATAGGGCAGGAAACGCCCGAGGCCAGCTCTCTATGGCCTTGACTTTCTGTGGTTCTAGCGCCGATAGCACCCCAAGCAATCAAGTCAGACACATATTGTGGTGAAATCAAATCAAGATATTCTGTGGCTGCGGGGACGCCCAATGTATTGATATCAAGTAACACCTGTCTGGCTATGCGTAAGCCTTTATTAATATTAAAGCTAGAGTCAAGATCGGGGTCATTAATCAATCCTTTCCAGCCTACTGTGGTGCGTGGTTTTTCAAAATAAACCCGCATAACAATAATCAGCTCATCTTTTAGCTCATCTTTAATGGCCTTTAAACGACCCGCATATTCGAGTGCTGCTTTGGTATCATGAATTGAACAAGGGCCAACGACGACCAGCAAGCGATCATCTTCACCATTTAACAGCTTATGAATTTCTGCTCTTGCAGCCAGTGTGGTTTGTGCTGCTTCCTCGCTGATTGGCGTTTCATCGTGGACTTGAGCAGGTGGAATGACTTCTTCAATACCACAAATTCTCAAGTCATCAGTGTTATATTTAGTTTGCATGCTAGCTACCAAGCTGTTGCTGTCACAAAAATGATTGTTAAATCAGAGCATTTTAACTGTTTTCGGGAGTTTCTTGTGAGTTTTTGCTATTAAATTGCTTTGATTGTCTTTTCGAGGGTTAAAAAACTGTAGCTGAATGACGTGCTGTTATCATCATTAATGTCTTCTCTAGCCACTTCTATCCATTCATTTAGGTCGATTTCAGGAAAATAAGTGTCGCCTTCGAAGGCTTGATTAATGAGGGTTAGGTACAGTTTATCAGCCAGGGGTAATAGGGTCTGATAGAGATCAGAACCGCCAATAACAAACAGCTCAGGGGTTAGTCCACTGGCTGTTTGTAATGCGGTCTCAAGACTATTAAAAACCAGGCAGCCCGCTTGCTGGTAGTCCGTATTTCTGCTGATGATCATATTGGTACGCCCCGGCAATGGTTTACCAATAGATTCATAGGTCTTTCTACCCATTAAAATAGGCGAGCCCAGGGTGATTTGCTTAAACTTTTTAAGATCAGCTGATAAGTGCCAGGGCATTTTATTATTAAGGCCGATCACTCGATTACTCGCCATGGCGACGATAAGAGATATTTTCATTTTCTTTAAGGGAGTGCTTTGATATTCTTTAACTATTAGCAGTTTAAAATAGCATATTAAAATCAGACTATGAAAAATATCTTGCTTGTATATATCGGTGGCACTATTAATACGACGACTAGATTTGCTTGGCTATAATTTGAATGACTGTAACACTGATTAATTGTTATATTGGGTAATCGGCAATTTATTACTAAATAATCTATAAGATACGCTCATTCATGAACATTGAAGCATTAGAAAATAATCTCAAAGCACTGGTAACACATATTAATCGGGATAATTTCATTTATGATTTGTTAATAGCTTATGAGTTGCCCAAGGCTTCTGTGACCCGCTTACAAAAAGGTGATTACAATCTTTCTAAAGTTCAAGGTGAAATTTTATGGAAGAAGAAGCTGTTTTTCAAAAAAGAAACCACGCTTGATTTACATCAGAGTATTGACCAACTCAGTGCAAGCTCTGCTATTACCAAACAACAGCCACGATTTATTATAGTCACTGATTTTGACACCTTGTTAGCTGTTGATACAAAAACGAGTGACAGTCTTGATATTTTACTGACTGATTTATGCAAACATTATGATTTCTTTTTGCCGTGGGCAGGCTTAGAAAAGACCCAGTTCCAAAGCGAGAATCCAGCCGATGTTAAAGCGGCTGAACGCATGGGGCGCTTGTACGACATTATTTTAGAAGACAATCCTACCGAACAAAAAAACGAGTTACACGCACTCAATATTTTTCTTTCACGATTGTTGTTTTGTTTCTTTGCTGAAGATACGGGCATTTTTCAAGATAATCAATTTACAAATGCCATTGCCTCTCATACGGCACCAGATGGCAGTGACTTACAAGCCTATTTGCACAAGTTATTTGCCGTTCTTAATGCGAGTGATAGAACAGACTATCCAAAATTTCTACAAGACTTTCCTTATGTCAATGGAGGCTTATTTGCAGATGATTACCCTTTGCCTCGCTTTAGCGCCCGATCAAGAAAGATTATTATTGAATGTGGTGGGCTAAACTGGAAGTCAATCAATCCGGATATTTTTGGTTCGATGATTCAAGCGGTGGTGCATAACGATCAGCGCAGTAGTATGGGGATGCATTACACTTCAGTGACTAATATCATGAAAGTGATAGAACCATTGTTCCTTAATGAATTGTATGAGGCGCTTGAAAAAGCCGAAGAGGATGAGAAAAAGCTCACTAAACTCTTAGGGCGACTCTATAACTTACGTATTTTTGATCCAGCTTGTGGTTCAGGTAATTTTTTAATTATTGCCTATAAAGAGTTGTGTAAGTTGGAAATGGAAATATTCCGGCAATTGCAGCAGATTAACGCAGCAAACTGGGGACATGCTGTTTCAGGCTTAAATCTTAATCAGTTTTACGGTATTGAGTTAGATGATTTTGCGCATGAAACGGCAAAGCTTTCTTTATGGCTAACAAAACATCAAATGAATCTGGTCTTTAAGGACATCTTTGGAGAAACACGCCCCACGCTACCCTTGCAAGACGCTGGTAACATTGTTTGTGGTAATGCTACACGATTAGACTGGGAGGTGGTTTGTCCAAAAATGGACTTAAAAGGTAATTCTTATGAGATTTATATTCTGGGTAATCCGCCTTATTTAGGACAGAAAAAACAAACAAAACATCAAAAAGAAGATTTAAAATTGGTATGTTCAAGCATTAATAACTTTAAGACTCTTGATTATATCTCTTGTTGGTTTGTGAAAGCATCTGAGTATTTAACTTCAATTGTAAAAGTTGCATTCGTTAGCACAAACTCTATAGTCCAAGGTGGCCATGTTCCCATACTTTGGCCTACCTTATTAATGAATAATAACAATGAAATTTTCTTTGCTCATAGGGATTTTTCTTGGTCAAACAATGCTAAAAATAAAGCAGGTGTTACGTGTGTCGTTGTTGGACTTAGAAAGCCATCACAAGATAAAAAATATATATTTTGCAAAGGGATTAGGTATGAAGTAAAAAATATAAATCCTTACCTTATTGATTATAAAGATATTTATATTCAGAAGACAGCGAAACCAATAAGTAACATTCCCCCTATGATGTATGGAAATATGGCTCTTGACGGAGGCTGTCTCTTATTATCACTAGAGGAAAAAGTAAGTCTTGTAAATGATTTTCCTAGTTCTGTGAAATTTCTACGAAAAACAACCGGCGCCAATGAATTTATTAAAGGCATAGACAGATGGTGCTTATGGATTGAAGATGAAGATGTTCATGAGGCCAAATCTATCCATCCAATAAAAAAAAGGATAGATAAATGTCAAAATTTCAGAAAATCAGGCGGAGATGTCGCGCAAACACTTTCTGAGAGACCGCACCAATTTCGTTATAGACATATACCTAGGATATCTCAAATAATTATTCCATTAATTTCCTCAGAAAAAAGGGATTACATTCCAATGGGGTTCATAGATAAGAATATTATTATTCAGCAAACAGCTCAAGTTCTATATGATGCGGATACTTACATATTTGCAATGATTTCATCTAACATGCATATGACTTGGATTAGAGCAGTGGCAGGTCGGTTTGAAACACGTATCAGCTATTCAGCAACTATCTGCTATAACACCTTCCCCTTTCCTGACATCAATGACGAACAAAAACGTCAATTAGAACAGCATGTTTTTAATGTTCTTGATGAACGTGAACAACATTCTGAAAAAACCATGGCACAACTTTACGACCCCGATAAAATGCCTGCCGGTTTACGAAAAGCACATCATGAAATGGATTTAGCTGTTGAGCAATGTTATCGTCCACAGCCATTTAAATCGGATGAAGAACGCTTAGAGTATTTATTTAAGCTCTATGAAAAGATGATCGCGGCAGAGGTTCACTAAGCATGGATTATCATTTTGAATGGGACCCTGTTAAAGCCAAAAGCAATTTACAAAAGCATGGTGTCAGCTTTGAAGAAGCCGCAGAAGTCTTCTTAGATCCTTTACAATTATCCTTACCAGATAATCAAACGGTTAGCTCAGAAGAGCGGTGGATTACTTTAGGAAATACCAAGTCAAATAAGCTGCAATTAGTCGTGCATACCTTCATGACTTATCACGAAGATCAAATCACTATCCGGATTATTTCAGCAAGACCTGCCACTCGACATGAACAAAAACACTATGAGGATTCATAATGAAAGACGAATATGATTTTTCCAATGCAGAACGGGGACGTTTTTATCACGCTGATGCGCAATTAAATATTCCGGTTTATTTAGATCAAGATGTAGAAAGCTGGTTTGCAGAAAAAGCGAAACTTAAAGGCGTTAATCTGCAATCATTAATTAATGAGCTGTTGCGTAAAGATATTTCTTTAATACAGGAAGTCACCGGTAAAGGATAGTAATGCCTAATCTTGTTGATGTGAGCTACGCGCAAACCGGACAAAGTACAGCAACTAATAACATGGGTATGCGAGAGATGCAGGCTTGCGCTTATGAAGAGCGCAATGCCCAGTACTTGTTATTAAAAGCCCCACCGGCCTCTGGAAAGTCACGGGCGTTGATGTTTTTGGGTTTAGATAAGCTGTTTAATCAAGGTTTAAAAAAAGTCATAGTGGCGGTTCCTGAAAGAGCTATTGGCGCCTCTTTTGATTGCACTGACCTTACTCAGGAAGGTTTCTTTGCCGATTGGCGTTTTAATAATGATTATAATCTGTGCACACCAGGTGGTGATAAAAGCAAGGTAGGGGCTTTCAAAAGATTCTTGGAGGATGCCAATGAAACCATTTTGATTTGTACGCACGCTACCTTACGTTTTGCCTTTGATGCTGTTGATGAGTCGGTGTTTAACAATACACTGTTAGCGATTGATGAGTTTCATCATGTTTCGGCGGATGGAAATAATCGCTTGGGCGAACTGCTACGCTCAGTGATCAATAATACCAGCGCTCATATTATTGCAATGACAGGTTCTTACTTTCGTGGCGATAGTGTGCCGGTGTTATTACCAGAAGATGAAGCACGCTTTACTAAAGTGACCTATAACTATTATCAGCAATTGAATGGGTATACCTATTTAAAAACTTTGGGTATAGGCTATCATTTTTATCAAGGCCGTTATTTAAGCGCTATTAGTGAAGTACTCGATACCGATAAGAAAACCATTCTACATATACCCAATGTTAACGCCGGTGAATCAACCAAGTTAAAGCATAATGAAGTAGATTTTATACTGGATAGTATTGGCACGGTCACGCATCAGGATTCTGAAACAGGGGTTATTTTTGTTAAGCGTAAACTGGATGGCAAAGTGATTAAAGTTGCGGATTTAGTTAATGATACGCCTAAAGAGCGGGACAAAATCGTTGCTTATTTGCGGCAAATGAAATCTGTTGATGATATGGATTTAATTATTGCTTTAGGTATGGCAAAAGAAGGATTTGATTGGCCTTTTTGTGAACATGCCCTCACGGTAGGATATAGGGGTTCGCTGACTGAAATTATTCAAATCATTGGGCGCGCGACGCGTGATAGCATCAATAAGACCCACGCCCAATTTACTAACTTAATAGCTCAACCTGATGCGGCTGATGATCAAGTTAAGGTGTCAGTAAATAATATGCTTAAGGCCATTACAGTTTCATTATTGATGGAACAGGTATTAGCGCCTAATTTTAACTTTAAAACTAAACGTTTTGATGACGAAGAGGATGAAAAAGGCGTTATCAAAATACGTGGCTTTAAAGAACCCAGTTCAAAGCGAGTTAAAGAAATTGTTGAGTCTGATCTTAATGATTTAAAAGCGGCTATTTTACAAGATCCAAAAATCCTTCAAGCATTACCCGGTGAGTTTATTGATCCTGAAGTCATTAATAAAGTCATGATTCCGAAAATAATCCAAACCAAATATCCAGATCTGAGTGCAGAAGAGATAGAAGAAATAAGACAGCATGTGGTCGCTGATTCGGTCATTAAAAATGGTGAAATTAAAGAAGTGGGTAACAAGCGCTTTGTGCGCATGGCGGGTAAGTTTGTCAATATAGACGATTTACATATTGATTTGATTGATCAGGTCAATCCCTTTCAAAAAGCGTTTGAAGTTTTATCAAAATCAGTAACGGCAAAGTTGTTAAAGGTTATCCAAGAAACCATTGATGCCGGACGCATTAAGATGACTGATGAGGAAGCCGTGATTTTGTATAGAGATAAGATGAGTGCGTTCGTAAAAACCCATTCAAGAGAACCTAATATTAATTCTACTGACCCTTTAGAAAGGCGAATGGCAGAAGCGTTGATTTATCTTAGAAATATAAAACGTCAACAAGCAACTGGAAGCGGCATGTGATCGACTTTGAGAAAGAGTTGGCGACTATCTTGCAGAATGATCCTTTGGGCTTATTAAATATAAAGCCAAAAGTATCCTCCTCAGTTACGATGGATGAACGTTTGCTTTCTTCATTTGAAGAAATTAATACCTTTGTAAAAGAGCGAGGTAAAGAGCCTGAGCTCTCTCAAGATATCCATGAGCGTAAGCTGTATAGCCGTTTAAAGGGCTTGCGTGAAAGTCCTGAAAAAGTAGCTGTATTAATAGGGTTGGATGTCTTTAATTTATTTTCTAGCGAGAAAATGCCCATTGTTAAAGAAATCAATACGATTGATGATGTTTTGCTTGATGATGTGCTTGGCTTACTGGGTGACAGCTTTTTGAAGGAAGATAATCCCAATGATATTTTTAAGCTTAAAAACATCCCTAAAACATTAGAAATGCCTGAGCAGATTGCTCGCAGGACGCCTTGTCAGGATTTTGGTTTGTATGAGCCCCTTTTTAAACAATGCCATCGTGATTTAGTGGCTGGAGAAAATGAACTCAGACCCTTTACCGGTGAACAACAAATAGAGATCGGTCATTTCTTTATTCTTCATGGCATTATGGTGTACGTTGCTGAGGTGGGAAATAAAGAAAAGAAGCGGGGTAAAGTCAATGCCCGGTTACGTTGTATTTTTGAGAACGGCACTGAGTCTAATATGTTGCTGCGCTCTTTAGCAACTGAACTTTACAAGGATGAGGGTGGCCGACGTGTTTTAAAGCCAGGTGAAGAGTTACTCTCTGAGTATGAACAAGTTTCATCAGTTGATAAGCCAACAGGCTATATTTATATCCTGAAATCTTTAAGTAACGATGACAAAATCAAAGCGATTGAAAACTTATATAAGATTGGTTTCTCTACTCAACCTGTCCAACAACGCATTAAAAACGCGATACAAGAGCCAACCTATTTAATGGCGGATGTGAAATTGTTGAGTGAGTTTCAAACCTACAATTTGAATCCACAAAAACTTGAATTATTACTGCATACCTTCTTTGCAGAGGCTTGTCTCAACATCGATGTGTTTGATAATGAGGGACAACGCTATACGCCAAGAGAATGGTTTGTTGCTCCGTTACATGTGATAGAAACCGCTGTGAAACTGTTGATCAATGGCGAGGTTATTAATTATCGTTATGACAATAATAAACAAGAAATCATTGAAAAATAGGAACTGCTTAGTTGTTAACGATAAAAGTTGTCGGGTATGTTAAACACAATAGTATTACAGAATAATAAGTCTATGAAAAATATCTTGCTTGTATTTACCGGCGGTACCATTGGTTCAATGGCTTCCGAAGGCACTATCAATACCACGAAAACGGCATCCTATAAACTGCTTGAGCTGTTCAAACAGCAGGATGACAGTCATCTGTCAGTTAATTTTAAATCTATCCAGCCCTTACAAATCTTAAGTGAGAACCTTGCGCCCAAGGCTTGGCAATTATTGATTCAGGCGATAGAAGCCGAGCAACCTGAGCAGTTTGATGGCATTATTGTGACCCACGGTACGGATACCTTGGCTTACACGGCGGCAGCGCTCAGCTTTTACTTTAATACACTTAAGATTCCTTTATTGCTGGTGTCCAGTGATTACCCTTTAGACGATGTTAGAGCGAATGGTTTAAGTAATTTTATTTGTGCGGTTGAGTTTATTCGTCAAGAGTTGCAAGCGGGTGTTTTTGTGCCTTATTGCAATCAAGGGCAAAGCACGCAGATCCATAGAGGATCGCGTTTGACCTGTTCTTTACAATTGACCGGTGATTTTTTTAGCGTGCAAGCCAAGCATTTGATGGACTATAAAAATCAGGTCTTTAGTCTATCGACTTCAGCATTCAAGGAGTCCAGCCATGAACTAACACCTGTTAGTTTAAAGGCAGACTTTTTTGATCGTATCTTGATGATTAAACCCTACCCAGGTCTGGATTATAGTCAGTTCAATCTTGATCATGTTAAGGTGGTCTTACATGATCTATATCATTCGGGTACTGCCTGTGCTTCAAATCAATGGGGCGACAATCATTCATTGCTTAATTTTATAGCCCGATGCACTCAACAAAACATAAAAGTCTATCTGGCGCCTTCGATTAAATCAGCGGATAGTTATCAAAGCACGCGAGTCTTAATAGAGCAGGGCGCCAACATGATTTGGAATATGTCCATTGAAGCCGCTTATGTTAAGTTAATGCTGGCCTATGGTAATTTTACTGACGAGCGGGAAATAACAGCGTTCATGGAAAAGGATATAGCCAGAGAGCATCTGTGAGCCTGTTTTAACATTAGGCATAGAAGAGTTTGCAAGTAATTGCCATAATAGTCCTTTCATACTATCGTTAAGGTAAAGATTTTGAAGCACATTTTATTGGGTGTGAGTGGTGGAATTGCCGCCTATAAAGCCGCTGAATTAGTTCGTCTATTTAAAAAGCAGGGGGCTGAAGTGCGTGTTGTTATGACGCAATCTGCGCTTGAGTTTGTCAGTCCGTTGACCTTTCAGGCCTTGTCTGGCAATCCGGTTCATACAGAACTTTTAGATACGGATGCAGAAAATGCGATGGGGCATATCAGTTTAGCGCGTTGGGCAGATGTCTTGATTATCGCTCCTGCAACAGCCAACACCCTGGCAAAGTTAAGTTGTGGCTTGGCTGATGATTTACTCTCAACTCTTTATCTGGCGGCAACCTGTCCTGTTTATGTGGCTCCCGCCATGAATCAGGCCATGTGGAATAAGATCGTGACTCAAGAGAATGTTAATCGACTGGTAAATCAGGGCGTGCATATCATAGGGCCAGAACAAGGTGATCAGGCCTGTGGTGAAACGGGTTTCGGCAGAATGACAGAGCCGGTCAGTATTTGTACTCAGCTAGTGGCTGCGTTATCAGATCATGCGTCGCTTTCAGAGCCTTACTTACACGGTCATAAAGTATTGATTAGCGCTGGTCCTACCCGTGAGCCTTTAGACCCGGTTCGCTACCTGTCCAATCGTAGCTCAGGAAAAATGGGTTATGCCCTTGCTGCTGCGGCTATAAAAGCGGGCGCAGAAGTTACCCTAGTGAGTGGGCCTGTTGCATTGACGGCACCCGCCAACGTTAATTTGATTAATGTGACAACCGCAGAGCAAATGTATCAGGCGGTGATGTTTAGAGCTTCAGAAAACACTATTTATATTGGTGCGGCTGCCGTAGCGGATTATAGTCCGGTGGTCAGTGATAAAAAGATAAAGAAGGAAGGCGATCAAGTCACCTTGATCTTACAAAAAACCAAAGATATATTAGCTGAAGTGGCGGCACTTGAGCAGCATCGGCCTTTTACGGTTGGGTTTGCCGCTGAAACTCACGATCTTGAAGTGTATGCCAGAGATAAGCTGACCCGAAAAAAACTGGATATGATTGCAGCCAATTGGGTAGGCCAAGAGCAAGGTGGTTTTGATAGCGAACAAAATGCATTGCAGGTTTTTTGGGATCAGGGCGAGAAAACATTCTCGATGACCGATAAGGCTCAACTGGCTGAACAACTCCTGGGGCTAATCGCTGAGCGTATTAAGGCAAGCTAACCATCTAATAAAATCCCCCCAAACCCCTCTTTTCAATCAAAGGGGAGTAAACCGGTAAGCCCACTACTTTCTGGCTTCAATGAGTTTAATAATATGACCACTACGGTCGTCAACCCTAACCGAAGCAAAGCCACAGGCTTTGACGTTTTTAACGGTATTTCTATTAATGTTGGCACCGACCAGCGCCAGTACGATGGGGTTAATACTGTTCATGAGTTTGGCGAAAAAGGAGTTCGAGCTGATCACATGTTCCAATAGTAAAACCTGACCTCCGGGCCGACAAACCCGATACAGTTCTTTTAAGCCTTTAATGGGCAGTGGAACAGAGCAGAATACAAAAGAGCCAATGACCGTATCAAAACTGTTGTCTGCATAGGCTAGTGACTGGACATCCATTAAATCCAGATCGACAGCAACGCTTTTTCTGTTTTTAGTCTGCAGAGCCTGTTTAAGCATTTTTTCACTAAAATCAATGGCAGTCAGTTGTGCTTCAGTGGGGTAAAACTCAAAGTTTTTACCCGTGCCAACACCCACCTCAAGAATATGATGGCCATCAACTTTTGACCATAACTTTTTGCGCCAGTTTTTAAAGAACAGACCTTCCATGACCGCCTCCATGGCATCAAAATAAGGGGCAATTCGATCATATCGTTTTTTAATAGTGACGCTATCTACTTTCATAATCAGATTAGGCAGTGTGTTAAGTTGTCGAATAGTACAGCGAGTACTTAAGCTTCATCAACATTATTCTTGTCCGTCGTGTAAAATAGTCATAAATACTCATACAGCGATTGAACATACAATGGGTAGGCAAGTTTATTTAATGGCCCTGTTAATAACAGGGTCGTGTATTTTGGATTTTTAAAGACGTGAAACCACAATTAGAAGATTTGGTACAGACCCGGCTCCCAACCGCAAATGGTGAGTTTGTTCTGCATTATTATAGCAATACCCTTGATGATAAAGAGCACATGGCCCTGGTTAAAGGGGAGGTTGCTGATAGAGAGAATGTGCCGGTGCGGATTCATTCAGAATGTTTTACCGGTGATGTGTTAGGTTCAAGACGTTGCGATTGTGGTGAGCAATTGGCCATGGCGATGCAACTGATTAATGATTTAGGTTATGGGGTATTGATCTATCTGCGTCAAGAAGGACGTGGCATCGGGCTATTAAAGAAATTGCAAGCTTATAACCTGCAGGATAGTGGTATGGATACGGTTGATGCCAATCTACATTTGGGTTATTTAGCCGATGAGCGCGAATATAATATCGCGGCTCTAATACTGAATGATTTAAAAGTTAAATCAGTCAAGATGTTAACCAATAATCCCGATAAGATTGATGCTTTAGAAAAGCTGGGGATTAATGTGGTGGGTCGTATTCCTGTTGAGTCAGTCGCTAACGATGATAATCTGGGCTATTTAAAGACCAAAGCCAAGAAAATGGCGCACATGCTGTTTGAACCCAAGAAAAAGTAGCGGTTATTGATCGAATAAAACAACGAATAACGGGAGTTAGAGTCAACTGTGCGACTTTACTCTAACCCCTGCTATTTCTGCACTTGCTTTTCTTTGTTTTAACCAATTACCTTGGATACAGGTACACAAAAATCTGTGGTACCTTGAGTCGAAATGGCTGCACAACGAAAATAATATTTAGTAAAATCGCTTAAACCTGTCATTTCAAAATGGGCACTGGTACTGTAACCGGCGACCAACCAATCGGCTTCGTTTTCGGGTATTCCATCTTTAACATATTGCCAGATATAGGCAACGGCGAATTCAACCGCTTTGGCCGTTAAAATGATACTGCCGGCATTGGGGCCATCGGTAATGGCCAGAACTGGTTTTTGTTGAAAAACGGGTTGTCTGGTTGTTGAAAATCCACTGCTGAGTATCATGGCCTCATCGCCATCAGCAATTCTTTGTACATAAGCGGCTAAAATAACAAACAGTCTTTCTAACACTTTAGCTTTGTTGTGCATGGTAACGGTCGTAATGGGACCACCAGTAGCGCTAGCAAAACAGCTTTGCTCATAATCGTCTATGGCTGCAATCGCATCAGCCAAAGTAACATCAGGCGTTTGATAATTTGGGTTGCCCGTTAAATTAAGGATCACATTTCGACAGAAACCGATCTTAGCGGGTGGAGTGAGTTTTACAAAGTCTAGTAGTACCTTATATTTTTTCAGAAATTTCTCTTATATAGGTTAGGTTAGAACGTACAACAGTAGACCTTAAAATAAATAATGCAACTAACCATTTGATTAATTTATTTTTCTGAGGTTATTTTAGTTTTAAAAGTAAAATTTAAAGCCTATAAACGCATTTTATAAAAGTCTTAAGTGCGTATTCATTGCCTTGGGGGTTGTTTTACTGTTTTTAGAGGCTGCAACTTTAATTGTAAATAATGTCGAATTATTTTAGATGTTACCGCCGTGGTTGCGGTTATTTTGGGGTAGTTTTAGAGCGTTCGTTCGGTGAAAATAATGAGCAGTTACCGAGACGTTTAAGGAATTGGAGCGAAAACAATAAGAATCCAGGAAAAGCTATAGGAATCCAGACAAAAACAATTGGAATCCAGGAAAAGCTAAAGGAACCCAGACAAAAACAATTGGAATCCAGAAAAAGCTATAGGAATTCAGGCAAAAACAACTGGAACCCAGGAAAAGCTAAAGGAATTCAGGCAAAAACAATTGGAACCCAGGAAAAGCTATAGGAACTCAGGCAACAACAATTGGAATCCGGGAAAAGCTAAAGGAATTGCGGTGAAAACAATTGGAATCGATGGAAAGCTAAAGGAATAGTAGAAATGACGAAAAATAGAGCGTTGATTAGGGGTATAGCATCGTCTTTGTCAGGTATATCGTGGGATAATCTAAATAAGTCCGAATTCAATCTAGCAAATTAGCTTCAATCTGATCGTATGGTGAAAGGCAAGTTTTTGCACATACTTCTATTTGGGGGACGAACTGGCGATATCGACCCAAAACAGCCATACCTTAAATATTTTCAAATGACAGTTACACACACTAAAGCAGACAAATTGTAAGTGGTGATGTACGAACCAAATCGTACCATGCTTATTTTGGTCAAAAGATGTATATTATGGTTTGAGCGGTGTGTGGCAATACATGAATATAGTAACTGTATTTGTAACTATTCAGCGTATTATTCCTTTAAAATCATTGACTTTCCGAGGATGTACTTTAAGCTGAAAATTAAAATAATAACTTATTCAATAAGTTAATTATTTAACACTCAGAGACATTTATCTTAACAAATTGATTTATAATTAAAATTTACGCTGAATAGTTACCTGTATTTTTACAAAACATAAGGAATAAACTAATGTCAAATTTTTACTTCAGTGGCCTAGACCCTAACCGTTGGTTTGGTAATAATTTTGAAGAATTTCATTTGTTTGGATTTGTTGGTGATCGCGAACGATTGATGGAAGAACTAAGCCGTAAATCGTGGCTGCGTCGTGTAATCGAAATATTCGCTCCTAAAATAAATATAGGCTCTATTTTAAATGGCCTTGCAAATATAGAATTGCTAAGCGTCGATCCAGATAAAACGATAGCAACGCAAGTTATAAATCTAGTTACAGAATATGAAAATCAACGGCGACTTAATGAATTGCTTGAACAAATTTACAAAACCGGCAAAAAGAAAGGAACCTATTTTGAAAAAGTTTCATTGAAAGGGTCAAATAGCGTAAATAGTTTACAGGGTAAATTAGTAACCGTAGAGGGGCATCTTTTACACAGAAGCACGATTGATCAATATAGTCTGAATACGAGCGCTACTTTACGTTCCTCGGAGGGAAACTGGTTACTTTCTGACTATCCGCCTAATGGTTTGTTGAGCGAGAATTCTCGTTATCTTGGAAAGCTATTACTTCTTACAGAAGATCAAGGGTTTACTAAAGTTTTTCAGCATTTGTTACCGTTTTGTAGCGATATTGGCTGGTATCCGTATGTCAGAATTACTGGTTTCCTTGATTTTTCTCGTTTATATACGGAAATTCATCCTTCTCTATCGATCTGTTTAGTTGAATACCGACGGCCTCGACTAATAGAAGAAGTCGAAGATTCTATTGCTGACTTACTAGACAAAGAATTACACAGTTATTCTGGAAGAAGAAACTTTCTGAGCGATTGGGAAGATCTAGTGTTGTTCTCGTTTCTTCTTCCAATTGTATATAAAGGGTCAAATAAATTACCTAAGGAGGCGTCTCCTCATTTGACAGAACTAGTAGGTGAGTATCTGTCACTATGCAATAGTGACTTACCTAAGTCGCTTAGAGCATTTTATGACAATTTTGGCACTTCGGCATAGTTTGCGTAGGGCAGAACCAGTAGACTGGGTTTCACCCTTTTGCGCTCTGTAGTTTGCATTTGGTTGGCTGTTTGATGGATCACCCTGTGAGCATCCGCCCTTGTATGAAGATTGCGGCGCCAGATTATCGGTGGTTTCGGGTGCTAGATGGCACGTTTTTTTTACAGGTTGAACGTCAGCAATGCGTTATGTTGCAGCCAGATAAGTGAAACAAATGAACGACGGCTTCTGGCACCAACCAGCCGTTAACAATGAGTTTTAATTTGTATTTATAATCGGTTTTGGTTGCATAATTTGAGAGCTTATTGAATCTCGATCTCGACCATTTATAATAAAAATATTGCTCGAAGTTCTTTTATTTAATCATGCCCCATTATCAACATAGAGACAAATATGTGTGGACGCTATAATCTGATAGCCAATTCGGATGCGCTCGTCGAGCATTTTAAACTGCAACCGGTGCGTTTTCAGCCCAGTTACTAACGGTTCCCAACGCTGGACAGCCGTTACTGATATTGCTGATTTAATTCCCGTTGTGCCCGGATTGGTAGAGCACTTTAAACCCCGGTTAAAATATTTACTGATTGATGAAAATGCCTACAGCGATACCGAACTGGCCTCACTTAATAACCTGGTAGCCGCCGTCTTTAGATTCGAGCAAGCTGATAGTCTAGCAACCATTGAAGTCTTGATCAGCCTGTTAATCGATTGGTTAGACGATAGACCTGATCTACGGCGCATGTTTTCTTTATGGATACGCGCTACATTGATGAGAAAACAAAACTACGGTATCTTAATTACCTCAAGTGGATGATTTACATGAGATAAAGGTTATGTTGGCAGATAGACTGGAACAATGGGCATATAGCCTATATCGCAGAAGGTGAGTTAAAAGGAGAACTAAAAGGTAAACAAGAAGGCAGACAAGAAGGTAAGCAAGAAGGTAAGCAAGAAGGTGAAATGTTGGCGTTGCAAAGATTACTGTCCAAGCGGTTTGGCGACATACCTGTCGACATCACCTGTTTAATTTCCAATGCCCCAGTGGAGGTGATTGAGCGTTGGTTTGATCTGGCTATTGATGCTCAACAATTATCTGATATATTCAAAGACGATTTATGAGTCGGTGAGGGGTAAGCTGGTTCTCTGCATTCTTACACCTATCGATTTTAAGTTTACACTGACTCT
>CAIPPE010000112.1 GCA_903866825.1 uncultured Methylococcaceae bacterium | reverse complement strand
GAAGGCTGATTTAATAAATCTATAACTTAACTAATGGAGGTAGGCTTATGAATCCGCGCTAAAGACGCAACAACCGAATAAAGCAAAGGCGGGACGATTAAATCCCGCCTTTTTTATTGCTGTTAGCTTGCCGCCGGAGGAGCTAAAGCATTAGCCGCCGCCACCGCACCAGAAGCAATTTCAGTTACAATACCCTTAATCTTGCCAAAGGTCGCGTCTGCCGCCACAACTGCTACACCGTCAAGCGAAGTGCAAATTGACTCAACGCCTGTCAGTAATGCTGACAGTTTGGTTACGCCGTTGCCCGAAGCCGGAAGTGCCTGTTCAAGCGCCGATACCATCCCGGGAACTGCTGATAACAACTGACCAACCCATGCTGGCAAGCCGAGTCCACCTGCGGCTCCAAAAGCCGCGATGATCGCCGGAACTACCTTAGCAAAATCCTCAATTCCGGTCAAAAACCATCCCTCCACTTTTACTACATCTTTTTCTAATGTTGCAATGTCTATTGCGAGTGTCATACTGCTACCTTCCTTTCATTTAGAATTTAAATGTCCACGAAAACAACGAAGTCACTTTATCCTTCGGAGCTTCCACTTCTCTTGCTGTGTCCTCACTCGTATCCGGTGCGTCATCGCCGATATCGGGAGTCAATGGATACGCCTCTTCCTGCTTGTTTGCATACCACGTTTTCAGCTTAGTTAGTAGACTGATCATTTGTATGAGGATCTCCCGCCGAACCTGTACCGCTTACGTTTCCGTCCTTTTGCACTACACCCCAAATAATCATGGTAATAGGCACAATGGCCGTCTTTAATGCGGCTGGTTGAGTGTAATCAACCGTTGCAAGATATGTTGCCACAGCCGATATACAGCCCATTAGGGTTGTTTTCCATGAGTGAATTGAAGTCACCTTCAGGTAGATCTTCATCAATAGGCTTACCTCTTTGAATTTATCTAACGTGTTCATAACCTCTCCTTTTTCTCCTGAAGATTAAGAATCTCCGTGTTTAAATCTTCATTAATTTTGTTCTGCTCTTCTATAAGAGCAAAAAGACTTTTAACCTTATCTTCAAGTTCATTGATCCTTTTAATTAATTCTTCCATAAACCATCCCCCTCAAAACATATTATTAAGTGTAATCCAAACCTGTTCCTTTGTCAAGGCCGTCTGTATTACGTTAAATAACTGATTCCATGCTAATTGAGATTGACCTAAAAAGTCAATTCCTTTTGTAAAACCAACGGCTACACAACCACGGATTTGGGTTGGAAAGTTCGCCACATCTATTCTTATCTCATCTCTTGCGGGAACATTTAGGATATGAGGCCATAGTCTTTGATGATGAGGACTGAAGTCAATCGTTACTACGAAAGTGCCAGGCAGGATACAGTTAATTCCGTGCTGGTTAGCCCCATTTCCCCAAGGGAGTTCCAGGCTCTCGCAGAAATAAGCATCATTAATGAAAAAGTCCCCGATAACTGATTTATCATCACTTATTTTCCTGTTGGTTGTGAGTATCATACTACCTCCCTAGCGGTAACGCCCTAAGCAATTCAATTACACAGAGGATAATGATTGATACCCACAGTGGGCACTTTCCCATTATTGCGACTATGGCCGCGATAAAAGCTGTTACCGCT
>CAIPPE010000111.1 GCA_903866825.1 uncultured Methylococcaceae bacterium | reverse complement strand
CCCCAGGCTGATGTGTGACTCTGCAGCACACAAAAACACGAGTATAAAAACACAGCCCCGCATCGTATCTTTTTTTGGCATCTGCTCCGCAATTAACCGTATCACCCTAGTAATAAATCAGAAACTTGAAAGAAATAACTATCACCATTCATATTGCCAGATTGGGGGGTCAAAGATTTTATCTTCGTACTTACCACTTCTTCGTGCGTAGCGGAGCTCGTGCGTGCGTCATTTTCCATTTTAGCCGTCATCAGCCGTCATTGCCGAATGACGGCGCCGTCATGAGCTCCCAGCCTTCGATTCTCGCACACTGGATTTCGATTTCATTCGTTGTGCAACCGCGTGCAAAAATGGGTTTCTGTGTACTACGAGTTTATGTTCCTGTTGCAGGGCTGGCACTTTTTCGGGTTCGCTACGGATACGGTCGGTACTGACACGTGTTTTACTGAAGGCTTCAGTAGGAAGTATTCAGTAAGTGGCGGCGCGGAGCGCCACCCATTTTTTTGACCGTACGCCGTAGTCAGTAAACCAAAAGTTTCGGTTAGGGTTAGGGTGCTGTCAGTAACCGTATTCCGTATTCAGTAAACGACCTTGCAGTTATTTCAATTCGTCAGTAGTCAGTAGTCCAGATTCCCCAATATTGGCGTCAGTAGTTCAAATTTCTTCAGTATTCAGTAATTTGAATAATGGATGCTGAAACTTCTCCCAACGCGCCTGATGGATTCCACTATCGTCACGGAATCAACAGATAAGAACGGGGAGGTCGATTTAGTTGTTTCCCGAGTGGCTCGTTATATTGCAGAAGAAACGAAATAAACTCATAAAGAAACATATTGAAATCGTTTTGCTTTTATTCGAGACGACTCGTCTGGAAAACCCATATGTATTTGTACATGTTGTGGGAAGAAAGTCATTGCACAGTACTCTCAGGGGAGTGGCCGTACGTTGGATATTAGCAACTAAATGAATCATTGGAGATCTATTCATGTTTCAGAACTAACTCCCAAAGATAAAGGCGTTGAAACCAAAGCCCATGCGAGTTCACCATTTGATATGGCCAAGAGAATGTCAGAGCTCCTTCCAACGCGCCCCCCATTCAGAGATCAAGATTCTTGTTTGCGGCTCCCTGGCACGATATTGCCGCTATACAAGCATCTGCATCAGGTAGCAAGCGAGTCAGGAGTAATACTTGAAGTGGTCACTTCATTCTTGTATTGACGCCTCCCGAGAATGTCAGAGCGCCTTCCAACGCGCCCCCCATTCATAGATCAAGATTCTTGTTTGCGGCTCCCTGGCACGATAATGCCGCTATACAAGCATCTGCATCAGCTTAGTCATCTGTTGCCCGCAGTAGCTCCAGCTCAAATGCCCGAGGTAGCAAGCGAGTCAGGAGTAATACTTGAAGTGGTCACTTCATTCTTGTATTGACGCCTCCCGGTAGTGTGTATTATAGTGAACTGTACATAGAGAAGTGATCATTTCTAATTAATCATCTGTCACCTGTTAGTAGTCAAGAACTATTATTTAACATAGAAGTGGTATATTCCAAAAATATATTATATATGCAAAAAGTATATAATACTATATGATAGTGTGTGAAGTGGTCACTTCACATATATACACATACTCACTATAGATTCAACCAATTACTCATGTTAGTTCAATTGTACTCGATTAAGCTAATGGTCTAATAACATACATGAGCTTAATATGGGTATATTTGATAAATTTCATCATTTTCCTGTAATACATGCATGGATCTGTTGATCAACTATAGCCTTCAGGGGTACAGTGCAGTTTAACGATCACGGATTAAGAAGGCTCACGATTTTTTTGCTCGCCACCTATTAACACCCCAGGGTCATATATACAATATATCGATGCATTGGGACCATGAGAATCTAGCACACTAACTCTGAGCCTTATATCACCATACATTGCTGAGATATTTGGAATAGATCGAGTAGTTTCGAAGCTCTTATCACCACGCCATATTAAATGCGTGTCCAAAATATTACCCTAATATGGTAACCACATACCCAATACTACTGTGGCGTGGCGCAAATGAACCGCACCATCCAGGAGATCTAAAGCGCGTATAGTTACGCATAACTGTCGCTGCGGATCCGTTGTACGACACCATACTAGAATTGGGTAATTCATGCGATGAATTACCGTATATGGGTAGGGAAACTGATACATTGATATGCTTTATTCGTAAATATATATTTTTCTAAGGTATATATTGACTAGTCTTGTCGCTTACGGTTATTTTCTATTATATAATCATGAATAACTGATACAAATAAATATTTTTACTACGTTTGGGACACTAACTTATGAAGTGACCACTTCAGTACTTGGGCGGTATTCTTTATAGTGGAAGTGACCACTTCAGAGAAACAATATAGATATAGTGACCACTTCATTACCTTCACTTACTTGAGAATGATAAATCGCAAAACAAATCAAAAGTAAACAAAGCACTGACCTTGACAACACTTGTCAGTCATCCTACAAACATATTTCCTTCTTTAGTCCTCGTGATCCTCCCCGCCTGCACCCCAATTATACATAGGTAGCATAGATATACTGATCCTCAGCGATGTGTGCAGTGGTGCGCAGGAAAGTGCGAATGAAACCTTGAAACATCCAAACCTCAAATTCAGCATTAGGAACGCACGATGCGTTCACAAAACGTAGCTGGCTGCCATAATACCTATCGACTACACATCCATTACACAAATCCATGATATAAGCGATAACCAATACTTACATATATTATGAACGATAACGGTGATGGTAACGAGGTAGGTCGATCGACGAACCATGAGAGGGATATCTTCATCTATGAACGAAATATCGTCGGAGCAGTCGGTACCAGAACCGACTTCTGCTAGTTCTGCCGCGCGATAAGCTTCCCTAGCGCGCCACCAACACTGACAGTCGGGGCCGAATCTCTGACGATGAAGTGCTTCCAATATTTTATGACAACCGCCACATTCGTTAGTAGCTGAAAACAGCTGATGGACGGGTCCATCTGGGTAGTGGCATATATTCGTAATGAGAGGTCTGGCCTCCAGCTGCCAGATCGAACTGATTCATGAAAAAGGCACGTGCAGGTATTGTCTGCCGGGCACCAAACCAGCCTACACATCGGCATCGTCTGGGTTTCTAACGAGTATCGGGTTAGCTCTGTGAATCCATCGTCGGAATCATCGTCGGAGTTGGCTTCCAGGTCTACACGAGTGGTGTCTGTCATACTTCAAGTTGAAGTCGTCAGTAGCCAGTAGTTGGCATATTCGAAAATTTATTGACAGTAACCGGATTCAGTAGCGACAATTTTGAAAACTCAACCGTATTCAGTAGTCAGTAATAAGACTAGGAGGATTTCCTGTCAGTAGCAGTTTACCGTAATCGACCTGTGACGAAATGAGGTCGAGAAGGCGACAGTAGCCGTATTCAGTTTTACCAGAACGACAAAGACCGACCGTAAAAAATTGACAGTAGTGTGGTTTTTATAGAAGAAACGTCTTAGGGGACAGTAGGAAGTAGTCAGTAAGTCAGTTTTTTTCGGGAAAGTGCCAGCCCTGGTGCTGTGTGATGTGTGTTTTTATATAAAAATATATCAGCGCATGACATTGTTCGCGCTCCAGCACCTCCCAATTATTAATTCCATCATATTTGTGATTGACATTGAACATACGACAATAATTCATCTGTGAAACTGGTAAGTCGCTCGCTTTATCACAGCTCGCATTATACTTTAAAGTCTCTACTTTTAAAACTTACAAATCTTTCTGCTTGCTACAAAAATTGTTTTGTGTGTGACCAGGCCGCCCGAGAGGATGCTACTCCGCAGCAAAATGAAGCAATGCTCTCATGGCACTTGCAGAGGTACTTAACGAGACATTCCTTCCCGTTTCTTCTTCCTCCTCGTCCCCTCCTTCACATCTACTTATCTATCTCTGCCACCACGATCAACCTCTGCAGGTAATCAACCTCCGCATTGAAGAAATGCAGCGACGCTCTCATGGCGCGTGCAGAGGTATTTAATGAGACGCCCCTTCTCATTTTCCCTTCCTCTTCCTTTTCCTCGACCCTCAAACAAAACGGCTACCTTGACCTTATTTGCCACCACCCAGTCTTGGAGCTTAACCAACTCGCCTTGCAAACGGAAAAGCTCTTTAAAGTACTCTTGG
>CAIPPE010000110.1 GCA_903866825.1 uncultured Methylococcaceae bacterium | reverse complement strand
ATTGGCACCAGGTTTTGCTTGGCAAGGGTCGCAATATGATCTTGCTGTATTGTTGCTAAAAATTACTTTCCCCTATCTACTTTTCATTAGCCTGGTCGCCTTTGCCGGGGCTATTTTAAATGCGCATGACAAGTTCGCAATCCCAGCGTTAACCCCCGTATTTTTGAATATTAGCATGATTGTTGCTGCAATCTGGTTTGCTCCCTTAATGGAGCAGCCTATTGTTGCCTTAGCCTGGGGCGTTTTTGCGGCAGGTATTATACAAGTGTGTTTTCAAATCCCGTCTTTAATGCGCTTGGGGTTATTGCCTAGGTTTAGGTGGGGCTACAACGATCCTGGTGTTAAAAAAACCATCAGTCTTATGTTACCGGCCATTTTTAGTGTCTCAGTCACGCAGATTAATCTGTTGCTGGATACGTTGGTTGCTTCATTTTTAACGGTGGGCAGTGTGTCATGGCTGTATTATTCGGATCGATTAGTTGAGTTCCCCTTGGGCATGTTGGGACTCGCCTTGGGAACCGTTATTCTACCAAAACTGGCGAAGGATTACGCGACGGAGGATAAAAAGGTCTTTTCTTATTCATTGGATTGGGGGTTACGACTCGCCCTTCTGATTGGAATGCCTGCAACCATCGGGCTGATCTTATTAGCAGAGCCTATGTTATCGACGTTATTCCAATACAAGGAGTTTAGTTGGAATGATGTGCATTATGCAGGACTAAGTCTAAGAGCATATTCGGTCGGGTTGCTTGGATACCTTTTAATTAAGGTATTGGTGCCTGGATTTACGGCTCGAAAAGATATGAAAACACCGGTTCGTTATGGGGTTTATGCCATGTTAGTCAGTCTGGGGCTGGATGTAGCGTTGGTGTTTCCCTTGGCTCATGCAGGGTTGGCGTTAGCGACTTCATTAGGCGCTTTTTTTAACGCTGCTTTGTTGTTATATCAGTTATTAAAGAAAAATATATATCGACCTGTGAAAGGCTGGTGGGTGTTTTCTCTTCGGATACTTTTAGCCAGTGCCGCTATGTCGATGGTTTTATATTATTTTGTGGATGCTAATTGGTGGAATCAGTGGCACTCAGGGGATAGGATTATCAATTTATTTAAATGGATTTTGATAGGTTTGTTAACTTACATTGTGACCCTGGTATTGACCGGCTTAAAGCTCCTCGATTTGTCAATTGTTCAAGAGAATGATAGCAGTAATGTTAACTGAAAGTGCGGGCCGGTGCTTAAAGGTATCTTATAAAATACAATTCCAATACGTGCCCCCGATCTTTAAGTGTTCCACAAGCCAATTCTTCACGCATTTAAGTTTACTCCGATCCCAATGCCAATTAACGTTGCCCAAGTTATTATGCGCTCAGAGATTTTCGGAACAAACTATCACCCAGAGCGGTTTAATAATAATGCAGTGATTATAACGTTCTAATGCCTATAGTGATACACAGCTGGCCTCACTTAACAATCTTGTGGCCGCCGTCTTTAGATTCGAGCAAGCTGATAGCTTAGCAACCATTGAAGGTTTAATAAGCCTGTTAATCGATTGGTTGGACGATAGACCCGACCTGCGGCGCATGTTTTCCTTATGGATACGCGCCACATTGATGAGAAAACAAAAATACGGTATCTTATTACCCCAAGTGGATGATTTACAGGAGATAAAAGTGATGTTGGCAGATAGACTGGAACAATGGGCCTTGGCCTATATCGCAGAAGGTGAGCTAAAGGGTGAACTAAAAGGTAAGCAAGAAGGTAGACAAGAAGGTGAAATGTTGGCGTTGCAAAGATTACTGTCCAAGCGCTTTGGCGACATACCTGTCGACATCACCTGTTTAATTTCCAGTGCCTCGGTCGAGGTGATTGAGCGTTGGTTTGATCTGGCTATTGATGCTCAACAATTATCTGATATATTCAAAGACGATTTATGAGTCGGTGAGGGGTAAGCTGGTTCTCTGCATTCTTACACCTATCGATTTTAAGTTTACACTGACTCT
>CAIPPE010000109.1 GCA_903866825.1 uncultured Methylococcaceae bacterium | reverse complement strand
GGTTAGTTGCCCTGAGAAGTTCAGGGCATGGTTAAATTATACACGGTTACGCTGATGTGTCAATGTTAATTTGATTATTGTGTAAAATAAAAAATTAATCATTGTTCAATTAAATGGTAAAATAGAGTTATTTAATAATTGGTGACTCAAATGCAGATGACTATTACAGCAATCGATGGAAAAATCTACGTTAAACAAGGCTCGGACACTGATAATGATAGCGGTGGTACTGCGCAATCTACTGACCCCGATCAAGACAATGACAACGACACACAAGGTCAGCAGGTAAAGAATTTTCAGGCATTGATGGAGATAATTAAAAACTTTATCAATCAAGCTGCACAAGCCCCTCAAAACAATACGAGTCCATTCGACCAAGCGCTAGCACAACAGATACCTGGCCGAGGCACAGGGCTGGGTGGCGCACAACAACCAGGCGGTATGTCATGAGTAATAATCTAGCTCTGGACGGCGTAAATAAAAAAATAGATCAGCCATCGGTTCAAAAAGGCGTGTACGGCTCGGCATTGGTTACATCGTGGAGCAATACCGCTGTTTATTCGTATGCTAATCGTGTTTTTGTGCCCGCTCAAACTATACCCGCTGGCGGAGCTGATATTATTGTTATACAAGGCAGCGCATCTACGATAACTGACAGCGTTAACGGCGCAATCACACAGCGTACAGCTAAAATACAGTCAGTTATGCTCAGTGCGGAGTCAGCATCAACTACCGGTGTATTGATACCTGCATCTGTGATTAGGCGCATAACTAACAGCACTGGCGGCACTAAATCACAATTAGGAGCAACTCCACACGATGTTAATGATGTCAATCAATCAGCAGTTGTTAGTGTCTACACAGCTAACCCAACGGTCGGAACAGCGTTTGGCGCGGCAGCTACACCAGCGGCTAATGGCATACTCGGTCAGCAATTTTTGATAGCAGCTAGCAACGCCGGCACGGTAGCACCTGCACCAGCCCAATGGTTGCTGGAGCAGATGGGTATCAAGCCGTGGATTTTGCGCGGCGCGTCTGATTTTATCGCTATTAACCTAAATGCTGGGATAGTAATACCCACTGGTGGTGTATATATAGATTTCGAGATTGACATAGAAGAAGATTGGTCAACTGGTGGTGGTTAATGGCTAAGCCTATTTCCGAGGACACATGGCAAAAAATACTGCATAAACACATTGTTGATGGCGTAGGTGTTCGTGCTCTGGAAAAAGAATATGGCGTGTCAGAATCAACAATCAGGAGTCGCGCAAAAACCGCGCAAATCGCGCAGGTAAAAGATTTAGCAAATCAAGCTGTTGATGTTAGTCGCAAATTTCAAGAAATGGACAGTTTCGCGCAAAATTTAACGGCTAGTCTAGCGTGCAAATTAAACACTATTTCTATGATTGCAGTAGATGTTGCAGAGAGTGAGGGTAAAAGCGCCAGGCAGTTATCAGCATTAAAATCAATACAGGTGATGGAATTAGCTGGTCAGTCAGACCCAACACCTGAAAAATTAATGATGGTAAAAATGTTTGGCGAGGCGGTAAACGATTCGATGAAGCCGACATTCAATCTTCTCAATGCAAATAAAGCAGTCATTGAAAAACAAAATGCCGACATTGACTCTACTAAACAAAAATATAGTCGAATTGAGCGCATTATAGTTAGGCCGAAAATTAACAGCTAATATAATTCAAATAGACTGATTGTTAGAAATTTTACGGGGTTTATACCAAAAAATAGGCTTAAATATGCAAAAGCAACTGATGATAGACAGGAAAAATGACTGCACTACAGATACAAACTGCTGAAGTATTCGACCCGCTACTAACGCCATCTCGATATAAAGGCGCATGGGGCGGTAGGGGATGCGTGCATGGAGATACGCTAATAGATACGCCTGATGGACAAATAAAAATATCAGAGTTTACTGGCGGCCATGTTTTATGTGATTCTGGAATTGCTTTTGCCGGAAAGCCTGTTAAATACAATCCTGAAGATCTTTATGAAGTTAGGCTTAGCAATGGATTTAAAATAATAGCCACTGCTAAGCACGGGTTTCTTACTCAGAGAGGATGGGTTAAGTTACTTTCTTTGGCCTGCCAAGATTATTTGGCAATCCGTGAATTTTGCTTAGCTCCCAGCGAGCTTTCACGGCAGCGGATATACGAGACTTACCATCATCTGACCAGTTCGGGCATTTCCCAGAAAGGGTTTTTTGAAGATGCTCACCATTGCTTGCAAAAAGTTCTAAATTATCTATGTTATTGTTTTGAGGATTATCGTCTTTGTGATGGACAACCTCAGTTGGAAGCAAAAACCTACCTAGATATTGTTCAAATACTAGCCTGTGGACAGCAACATATTGGCCATGCTTTGACGCATAAGGATGACCTTGAGTCCGAGAATAGGAATATCCTTTTACAATCTTTATTCCGCCTTTCCAGCCAGCACGATCTTCACGCATTGGCTGCGCAAAATTGTGAAGATCAGGAAAATTATAACGACGAAAGCATTTCTGAACAGCTTTTGAAGTTATCCCAACTTTATCTGCTATCTCATGAGAGTAATAGCCGTTTCGAGCAAGTTCAAGAATTAGCAAAAGCCTTTCTTTATCTCTGCACTTTGATAGATCAGGATGGAAGGTTTCAAACAATTTTAAACATGCTTGCTGGCGATCTTGACGATGATTCATATTGTAACCTATATAATAGTTGTAACTACAACCTACATTATATATCAATTGAGTCAATAAATTATCATTCTCATGATTTTTTTTATGACTTTTTTGTTCCTGTTTACAATAATTATTTAACAAGCGGTATTGTTAATCACAATTCTGGAAAATCTCATCATTTTGCAGAATCAATGGTGGAGGCTCATTATCAAGAGCGCGGCGAACAGTCCGTCTGTATTCGAGAGATTCAAAAATCTATTGCTAAATCATCTAAATCATTAATTGAACATAAATTAAATGTTTTTAGGCTGGGAGAAGCACAAGGATTTAAAGT
>CAIPPE010000108.1 GCA_903866825.1 uncultured Methylococcaceae bacterium | reverse complement strand
TGCAATAAAAGCCCCCCGTGGTTCTGCGAAATCAACACTTACCGTTTTCTTAGATACTATTCATGGGATATGTTTGAAGAAGGAGCGATTTGTTGTTATTGTGCAAAATACGTACGCAAAAGCGGCGGGTTCGCTAAATAACATTAAATACGAATTTCGCTATAACAAAAAGTTAATAGAGGACTTTGGAATAAATATGGGGGTGAAAGATGCTGAGGGCGATACTATCTTTAGCCATGCTGACGGTTTTATGTGCAGGGTGCTCTGCAAAGGTGCTGACCAGCTTGGCAGTATTAGAGGGGAGCGTTTTGGTGCTTATCGCCCTACTCTTATTATTGTTGACGATATAGAAGATGATGAGATGGTTAAGAATCCTGAACGTCGTGATGAACTGGAGAAGCAATTTAATGAAGTTTTGAATTATGCTGGTGAAGCTGGCGAAACAAGGATAGTGGTGGACGGCACGATTTTGCATGACGATTCTTTGCTGGCTAAGTTGGTGGGCGACGAAAGGTATAAGCATTTTAAAAAACTTAAATATAATGCGAGGAATAACGGCGTTTCGCTATGGCCTGAGAAATGGTCGTTGGAGGCGTTAGCGCAGATGGAGGCAGATGACCCGTCAGGATTTGCGAAGGAAATGCAGGGCGACCCATCGTCGGGTTCGTTAGAGACAATACGTCGAGAAGATTTTAGGCAGTGGCGAGTTGAGGAGAAGCAATGTGTGTTATATGGTGGGGACGGCGAAGTTGTGAGTAGGTGGGGATTTCACGAGTGTAGGGCGGGCGTTGGAATAGATTTGGCTTGGGAGGATAAAAAAACCAACGATTTCGCCGCCATTGTTCCTGGCCTCATAACTCCCGCCAACGACTTATTAGTGGATGATTATATTTGTAAACGTGGACTTCGCCCAGACGAATTTGAACGTATAATTTTTGATTTAAATACTCGGTATATGGCTATGACTGGGAAACGGGTTTGCTTTGGATTTGAAAAGGCAATGATGGAAAAGGTTATGAAGTGGTTTTTACAAGAGGCGATGAAACGTAGGGGCGAGTATTTATGGTTTAAAGATATAGCATGGGGAACGCAGGATAAGGTTGCTCGTGTGATGTTTAGATTAGCAAACAGATACGCACAGCATAGTATATATCATAAACAGGGAATGGGTGTTTTAGAAAACCAAATGATTAGGTTGAAGTCTGTTGCTCACGATGACCTTGCTGACGCAACCGCCATGCTCCCTGAATTACTCGCCTATGCACCATTAAAAACTAAACCCAAACAATCGGAAGATGTTTTTAAATTTTTACAGAGGCAGACACCATTAGGGAGAATGAAAACACAAAGGAATTCACGATATATATTTGGACAGGCAAGACAGGAAAGTGTATTGGATGCGAAAGTTGGACTGGTAGCCACACAGAAAGGATTAGGGCTATGAGAATGGGCAAATTTATGAAATCTGCAATGAAACACGCTCATAAATATATTAGGGCGCATAGACGTTATGTACATATATTATGCCAGAAGATAAGATACCAAAAAGTTGAGCCGTTAAAGATTTTTTGAATTGTGCTTGACTTATTTGGATTTCGTAGCACATTTAATAGTAAGATAGTTCTTTTATTATAAAGGAGACCGTTATGAAAAAAGCAATGTTAGGTGGAGAAGGTAAAACTGGCGGCGACATGCACAAAGGCAAGCCCCGTGAAATAATTACACATATTCATGCGGGTCACGCAAAACCTGAAATATTTGAAGGCGAAAATGAACATCATCCTAAAACTGATAGTCATGGAAAAGGCGCTGTTAATATTGGTGGCGATTGTAGTAAATAAATTTAGGGAGATACATGGTACGACGACAGCAATATGCAGGATTTTCCAAATGGACTGATACACTGCCATCGACTAAGGGTGATGGCAGACGTAAAGAATCTAAATTTTTTGCAGACGGCGGATTATCTAAAGACCAAGTATGGTATCTTAAAAATGAAATCCTCATGGCTGAAACAATTAATCGGGAAGAAATTGAACCGATTATGGTTGAGTCTCTCCAGAGGTATATGGGTAAGCACACCCCTAAGTACGGGTACAATTGGGATATTATCCTCAATGAAGTTTATCCGATAGTCCAAACAAACCTACCAGCAATATTTTTTCGCACTCCAAGAGCATTTCTTAAACCCCGCAATAAAACTTATATAGCAAAAGTGTTTGACCCAGCCTCTGGAAAGAAAATTGATACTGAGATGGATTCTCAAAAATCCGCCAATACGCAAGAAGCTATCTTGAATTATGTTTTGGAACAAATTAAATATAAACGTGAAACCCGCAAGTGTTTACTGGACGCATTATTATTTCCGCATGGTATTCTATGGCACGGTTATAAAGGCGACTATGGAATGACCGAGGAACAATCTATATCTATTGAAGATGAAATGGTATTTGTTAAAAGGATATGCCCTACCCGTTTCCTTAAAGACCCTAAAGTTAACTTTTCTAACCTTGATGAGGCACAGTGGGTGGGCAGAAAATTTCAGATGTTGTTGTCCGACTTGGTTGAGGATGACAAACTAAACGTAGATAAGAAGTTAATTAAAGGATACAAAGGTTTTGGTGAAAAAGTTGGCACGGCCTCCCTAAACGCAGCAGGTATCAATGGTGTCCAGAGTATTCAAACTGGAGGCGGGGATACGACACCGCTTTTAGGGATGAAAAAGAATCTTTTGGATTTCACTAAGGATGGATTCGCTGAATCTCCATACGCTAATTTTGTTGATGTTTATGAAATTTATGTTCGTCCGACACGTAAAGAAAAACGTGATGGGAAAAAGGGTCGAATTATATTATTAACTTTTGAGCAACCTGAATTATTGAGGGACAATAAATGGGAAGTTGAAGCGAAAGGATTCCCAGTCCAGATATTACAATTTAATGAGTTGCCCGATGCAATGGTTGGATTAAATGATGTTGATACTTATAAAGCGATTGCAGACCAAAAGAATATCATTGTGAATTTGCAGTTAAGGAACGCCCAGGAGAATAGCAAGTTATATGTAGCATTAGCTATGGGCGGCTTGACTGGTGAGGAAAGCATACAGAAGATTCAGTCTGGCGACCAGACGATTATATTATTTGAAGGAGATAGCGTTGCTGGAAAAATGGAAGTTAAGTCTGGGGCTGGAGCAGCTTCTTCTGAATTATATCTTATTGACCAACGTATCCAAAAGAACTTAGACGATAAGTCAGGCGTAACAGACCTACGAAAGGGCGTGTTACAGTCAGGCGAAGAATCAGCCACATCTGTCAAAATAAGAGCTGCGAATTCCTCATCTCGTCCTGCTTATCGTCAAGATATTATGAAGGATTTTTTGCAGGACTCCTTCCTTTATTTAGTTGAATTGTTAAAGCAATATATGCCCGTTGAAGACGCTGTAAGAATTGTTGGTTCACTGGACTTGCAATGGTCTGATAAACCTACTGAAGAAGAAATACAAGCTGATGTTGATGTTGAGATTGACGCCATCTCCATGTTACCTGAATCGCCAGAAGATGAAGTGGCAATGTTGGAACAGGCGTTGACAATGATGATTCAGGCGCTTACACAACCTGTTATTATGGAGAAGATTCAACAAGAAGGAATGATGTTTAATTTTACTCCTCTAATTCAACAATTATTAATGAGAATGAAAATTAAAGACCCGTCTATTTTTAGGACTATTAAACCAGAGGAATCGCAAGGATATGCTTCTGTTCAGCAGTTAAAATTCGCACAAGCCAATGTGGAAGCAATTATGCACGGGAAGCCACCGCAACCTCCTCAACCTGGTGATGATCATCAGGCGCAAATTGCTGTATATCAACCGATACTACAATTATTGGCTGAGGCGAAACAACAGAATACGCAAGCGTTCCAAATGCTTTCTCAACTTATTCAGATTCAAGGGCAAATGTTGCAAGAGGCGCAACAGAAGGAAGCTAATCCTGGACAGCAGTTAAGACCTAAGAAACCTGTAACAGTGGGTACGTAATGGAAGTTATAGTTAAGCAAGGATACGCACATTACAACAGAACACTTGGAATGCAGATAAGAAGCAAGGAGCATTATGAAAGGGTTTGTAGAGAAGGTAATTGGGTTCCCTTTGAACAAGCTCAAGAAATAGCTGATAAAGCCCATGCAACCAAAATCAAAGAGTATAAAATATCTAAAGAGTCACAAGAGATTATTAAATACGCACATCAGATTAAAGACAAAAAAGGGAATTTAAAGTTAGGCGATATAGCTATAAAGAAATTAATTGAGAAGAAAGCGATTGGTAGAGCGGTTCCTGATTACATGAAATTACCTTCGGCTTATAGTAACAAAGGGGGTTTTAGTTGAAATTCATAGGAATAAATAAACACATCACATTTCGTAAAGATGAAATTATTGGCGTAGAGCGTATTGATGAAACTGAGAATTGCAAAGTTATTACATCTGTCGGGAAATTTACTTGCGATTGGCCTTATTCATCTTTAATGAAAATGCTTGATGTAGAAGATAAAACTAATCTATGGGGTGCCCAACATTTTGTAGGTTAACGAGATAATCCTGAAAGGACTCTCACATGGCAGAAACAGCAGTAGTAGAAGTACCAGTGGTGGCAGCGACAGCGACAACCGTTGTGGAAACCCCCGTTGTGGTTACTCCACCAGCGGCTCCTGAACCTGACATACTGACAAAAGTAAGCCAGTTTAAATTACCCGAAACACAGGAGCCTATTATCAATGCTCCTGAGCAACCTGAACTTGCAGGAATAACCGACCCCACAGTTAAAAAGGCGGCTTCTGATGCAGTTGAGCGTATGCGTCGTGGTATGCAATCTGACTATACTAAGAAATTGGAAGACGCACAAAGACTTGTTAATCAAAGTAAGTCGTGGACGCCTCAGCGGATTCAGCAGGAATTGCTGACAAACCCTGAGTTTGTTTCTGCGGCTCAAATGATTAGCGGCCAGCAAACGGTTCAAGACCAGACATTAACCCAAGAGGCATATTCTGCTTTGACCGATAAGGAAAAAGCTGCGGTTAATTTAGTTCCTGAATTACGCAATGAACTTCAGCAGATTAAGAATCAGAGTTTTCAGAATCAATTACTCGCAAGCATTAATCAGAATGATATTCTGTTAAAACAGAAATTCGCTGATTATGACCCTCAGAAAATTAATGAGGCCGCTACGAGATTGGGAAAGTTGACTCCTGCCGTAGCTCGTGAATATATCTATAAAGCCGATAATTACGAAACTAATGTAAGGAAGGCTTATGAAATGGGAAAATTGGAAGGTCAAGGAAAATTAAACAGTAAGTTAAACGTGATTGCGCCCCAAGGGTCTACCGTAACAAGTAATGAAGGAGTTCCTACGAAAAATGCTGGCGAAAACGATAAAGCATTTTTTGTTAGACTCGGTCAGTTCCGACTGGCGCAATTTAAGAATCAAAAATAAAGAAAGTGAGTGATATATGGGACTCGCTCCATCTCCATATTCAATACCTACGACAATTAATAGCGTCGTATTAGCAACATCATTGGCGGACTATCAGCCAACGATGGCCGACAATGTTTACAAT
>CAIPPE010000107.1 GCA_903866825.1 uncultured Methylococcaceae bacterium | reverse complement strand
CCATTGACTTTATTG
Source organism: uncultured Methylococcaceae bacterium (assembly GCA_903866825.1). Taxonomy (GTDB): domain Bacteria; phylum Pseudomonadota; class Gammaproteobacteria; order Methylococcales; family Methylomonadaceae; genus Methylobacter_C. The sequence continues at coordinate 5,314 of CAIPPE010000107.1, read as the reverse complement.
TTGAAGATGAAAACATGCGAGAAGTTGCAGATTGGGTAGCAGAAAACACCCTCTTTGATCGGCTGTATTTTTATGGAGAAGATAGGCCCATTCATGTGAGTTATGGGCCAGAGCAAAAAGGGGAATATATTGATTTAGTGATGACGGAAAGTGGAAGGCAAGTGCCTAAAATAAAAAAATATTTTAAATCGGAGTAAACGCGAATGGATGAGAAGGAATTAATTAACTTTGATGAATATTTGATATTATGTTAGGCATTTCCAAAATCCTGCATGATATCTTCAGCAGGATAATTTAAAACTGATACTTGATAACGCTCCAACAGCTCCATAAAAGTTCTTTTTGAAAGACCAGCCATTTGCGCGGCTTGCCCTACCGATAACACGCCTTTTTCATACAGTTTACTGGCAAGTAGCATTTGAATTTCCTGCGTATCTATGTTGATAAAATCAGGAAGTTGTATTTGTAAAATTTGCATATTCTTTCCTTTAGCAGTTGGCAATTAAGTTACCTTAAGACGTTAAATATTAACATAAAACCATTTATTCACTTTGACATTAATCATCATTGCCTTAACCTGACTAGAGATATAGTCCCAATCTCCTAAAGTTAGGAAATATAAAAACCAAAAGAATGTAATACGCAAAAATAATCACTTAAATCAGAATTATCAATTTGATCAGGGAAATCATCATTTAATGTTCCTGCAACAGTTGATACGCGCTCTACCCAAGAGACAGATCCAGATAATGGATGTGTAAAGAGTTCTACGTCAAATCCAGATGATACAAGCTCAATAGGTAACGCGATGATTTCAAATTCATTTTTCAACAACTAACTCCAAGCCCACAACACGGTCAAAATGCTTGATATTTCCGGTAGCTAGTGGCATTTTATTTGCCAATGCCGTAGCAGCTATTAATAAATCCTCAGCTTCTATTAACAACCCTTTCTTTTTAAGATCTTGATAAATAGTAGCGGCATATTCGGCACAATGACTATCAAAATTCAATACTGTCATATTGCTTAACATTGCTTTCCAATAAGCATCTTCATCCTGATTATCACCGCGTAATAATTCATAAACGGTAATGCTTGAAACTGCAAATTGATAAGGTTTTAAAGTTAACTGATACAAAAATGTTTTATCTTTATCAGGCTTCTTAGCGCGTTTATGGGCAATTAATACATTAGTATCGAGACAAATTATTTCCATTGTTGAAAATGCCGTCTTTTTTCTTCAATAGCATTAAATTCATCATCCGACATTTCCGGACTATCAAGTAAAAATTGTTGAAAAGAAGTGCGTAGCGAGACATCATCTTCTATAGGCACAATTGTTAATTCAACACGCTTAGCATTAAAACCTTCCGGCAAATGAACATGTATAACACCATTCACCACATCAGCGTATTGCTTTACTGGGGTTAGGTTCATCATTAAATACTCCTAGAATCATCAAACTAAACAATATAGTACACCATTAAGCTAACTTTTCTGACATTGAGCTTTTACCTTTCTTAAGCTTACCCCAGGTCCATCATATTTACTTAGAGGATTATCTCTTTATGTCGATGAACAATAACCGCGTCAATGTTATATTATTCAGCAAGATCCATTAACCCAAGCCATTGCTACTCACACTTTATGACTCACCCGCTTTATCTCGATTACGCCGCCACAACACCGATGGCGCCAGAAGTGGCTTTAGCAATGGCTCAGTGTTTAACTCTAGAAGGTGACTTTGCAAACCCAGCTTCTTTACAACATAGCCTTGGCGAACGCGCTTATCACTTAGTCGAAACCGCCCGTTCTGACATCGCAGAGCTGTTAAAGTGCAAAGCCAGCGATCTTATCTTTACTTCAGGCGCGACAGAAGCCAACAACCTCGCCTTAAAAGGACTGGCCTTTAGTCCACAAAACACCCTTAAACATATCATTACTTCCGCCACAGAACACAAAGCCATCTTAGATACCTGCCACTCTTTAGAAACCCAAGGCTTTACCGTCACCTATTTAAAACCTGATCACAATGGCCTCATTAACCTCGAAACCCTTTTAGAAGCCATTACGCCAGACACCTTTTTAGTGTCCTTAATGCACGTCAACAATGAAACCGGCGTTATTCAAAACATCGAAGCCATTGCCCAGGCACTGCAAGAAAGGCAACAGGCCTTCCCCAACCACACACTCTACTTTCATGTTGATGCAGCCCAAAGTGTCGGAAAACTTGCAATAGACCTCAGCCAAACCCCCATTGATTTACTCTCGGTTTCAGCGCACAAATGTTATGGGCCTAAAGGCATTGGCTGTCTTTATATTCGTAATAGAAAGCGACAACATTTAATGCCCTTAATGCAAGGCGGTGGACAAGAATTCGGACTACGACCCGGCACTTTACCTACTCATCAAATTATTGGTATGGCCACTGCCTTTAAATTAGCTGCCCACTCATTAGAAAAAGATCAGCAACACGCAGAACAGCTCGCCCAGTTTTTAACTGAACAACTCAACACACTTAAAGGCGTGCATTTTAACGGTGATCAGCAACAAAAATTAGCCTCCATTATCAATATCAGCTTTGATGATGTGGGTTCAGATTCACTGATGATTCATTTAAAAGATCAACTTGCTATCGCTAACGGTTCCGCTTGCAACACCGGCACGATTGAAGCCTCTCATGTTCTTAGAGCTATGGGCATAGAAGGTGATCGACTCTATGGCGCGGTTCGTATCAGTTTTGGTCGCTACACCACCGCACAAGCGATACAACAGGCCGGACAAACCCTCTATAATGAAGTGCTACGCTTACGTCAACTCGCCTTGGAACTGTAAACCATGCTCGGTAAAAAAGTCCTTAATAACCTCTACTGGCATATCGACCTTACTACTTTGCAACCAGTAGAGCTACAACACCGCCTTGCCCAAGCAGAGGCATTAAGTCAATTAAGTGCCGGTGTGGATTACAACATTGTCAAATATGACCTTAACAGTCCCCTGCTATCCTTGCTCTGGTATCCCGACTTTTTTACCGATCCTTTCCCTGCCTTAGAAACCAGTTATCGAATAGATCTAACCTCAGAACGTGTCGAAAAACGCAGTTATCAATCTTCTATTAATCCACCTATTCTGCACCGCAAAGAACTCTTCATCCGCGCCGATGATCCTCGAAATGGCCCCTTTAAAGCCCTGACCCAGACCGCCGAAGAACTCGGTTTATTTGAGAACCCCATTCATATCGGCTTTAAACAAGCGTGGGAAAACCTAATCGCCGATAAAGGCTTTCAACTGATTGATCATCAATTTGTCCCCATTGGCAATGATGAGGCTGACAATGAAGACAACCTTGAACATACCGAACCCCACACTAACACCCGTCAAATCTCCAGACACTTAACCGCACTCTCCCGAAGCAATCTCTCTGCACCGATGCAATGCCTGGCTCGACATGGCTATTTAGAGGGCAGTTTAACTGTGTTTGATTATGGCTGTGGCAAAGGCGATGACATCCTAAACTTAACCGCTAATGACATCACCGTATCTGGTTGGGACCCGCACTACGCACCCGATCAACCGAAACAAGCAGCCGATATTGTCAACATTGGCTTTGTGATTAATGTCATCGAAAATTATCAAGAACGACTTGAAGCCCTGTTAGGTGCTTACGCCTTAACCCGCCAAGTCTTAGTCGTGTCCGCGATGTTAATGAATCAGAATGCTTTTAAAGGCCAATCCTATCAGGACGGTGTTATCACCCAACGCAATACCTTTCAAAAATATTTTACCCAAACAGAACTCAAAGACTTTTTAAGTGACACCCTCGAAACCGAAGCCATTCCGGTGGCTCCCGGTATTTTTTATATCTTTAAAGATACCGATGCCGAACAACGCTTTTTATTAAAAAGACAACGTAGCCAACGCAATGTTTTACGCTTAACGTATCGCTCTGCTAACCCCAAACAACCCAAGCTCTCTCGAAACGAAAAGAAATACCTCGCCTATCAACACTTAATTGATCCGCTCTGGCAACACAGCTTAGAACTCGGGCGCTTGCCAGAAAAGTCTGAAATAGAAAATCTGATAGAGATCACCCAACGCTTTGGCACCGTCAATAAAGCCTTGCAGTTTATGTTGAGCCAGTTTGATGAGACTTTATTAGAACAAGCCCGACAAAATCATCTGGATGATTTACAAATCTACTTTGCCTTACAAACCTTTTCTAAACGCAAACCTTACAAACAACTCGAAGCCAGCCTGCAAAAAGATATTAAAGCCTTCTTTGGTGACTATAAAAACGCCCTCGTCTCTGCCACCACGCTTTTATATCAAATCAGCCATACCGAATTAATGAGTGCCGCCTGTTTAAAAGCTACAGAAAACGGCTTAGGTTATTTAGATGCAGAAGGCGCTTTAATACTACACAGTTCCTTAGTGGAACAACTGCCCGCGCTATTGCGTATTTATATCGGCTGCTCTACTTTCTTATACGGTGATATTGAACAAACTGACCTAATCAAAATACACAGTCAATCAGGCAAATTGAGCTTGATGCGCTATGATGATTTTGAAAACAATCCCTTACCCCGCTTAATAGAACGGGTCAAAATTAACCTGCGTGAACAATTATTCGACCTGTATCAATACGGGGATGAGTATGAGCCCACTTATCTATACTTAAAATCACGCTATATTAATGAAGACCACCCGAACTATGCCGAGCAATTAAACTTTGATGAACAACTCAGTGCTCTTAATTTATTCGACTTTAACAATCACGGCCCCAAACCTCAAGCCTTTAGAGACGCGCTTAATAAGGCCCGTTGGGAAGTAAAAGGCTTTAACTTAAGCCGAAGCCAAACGATTCCTGATCTTGATAGTCCTTGTGGACAGCATCTAAGCTACAGACAAATCATTGAATGTGGTGAAACCCAAGCTAAAACCGGTTTATCAAACTGTCCTAAACAAGCCGATAGCTATACCGCCTTATATGACTTAGCCAGCCATGTTTTAGATCCAGTGATTGATTACTTTGGCATGATTAAACTGACTTATGGTTTCTGTTCTCATGACTTAGGCAAGCATATAAAAGGACGTGTCGCGCCCAAACTAGATCAACATGCAGCCCACGAAACGAACAGTAAAAAGACGCTGATCTGTCCACGCTTAGGTGCTGCCATTGACTTTATTGTTGAAGATGAAAACATGCGAGAAGTTGCAGATTGGGTAGCAGAAAACACCCTCTTTGATCGGCTGTATTTTTATGGAGAAGATAGGCCCATTCATGTGAGTTATGGGCCAGAGCAAAAAGGGGAAT
>CAIPPE010000106.1 GCA_903866825.1 uncultured Methylococcaceae bacterium | reverse complement strand
AGAACGGCCTAAACGCTTTTTTATATCTTCCTTACTTTCAATCAGGATTTTACCATCAGAGCGCATTACACGCTTTGGGGCAGTAAGGTCACCAATCAACAATGGATCATCAGGCAAGCAAAGGTCTGACCCGTTTTCAGGATCCAGTTGTTCACGCATTGACCACCACATTGCAGCACGTACGTTTGCAAAGCCAAGAATGCCCGATTTATCTGTACGGTCTGATTTTTCCCCGAAGTTGATATGATTACATCTCACCTCAAGTTCATCCAAGCGGCCAGCAGTGCCTGAGCCTTCACCATAGGACGTATCTATGTTGATGTAAGCATCACCTTCAACCATGGTAACAAGTTTGCCAGCCAATTCCATAGGCTTTGACTTGTTGTAGCGTATAGCAGGGAGCAACACGTTGCCATGACGCTTGTAAAAACAAGTCTTATCCACGCCTTGTCCAGCCGTGTCAGCGCCAATACATGAAAGAGGTTCAAGCACTTCACCCTTTTCCTGCCATGCATACCAACGCCGGATAGCAGCATTGACCCATGACAACGGAATGGTCATGTCAGTACTGTCCTCAGCAAACAATCCCCAAACGCGGTTGATGTATACTGGATTAGTTGAGCCCCAAGCAGCACGCTTATCACGGGCCCAAGCCAAGGATACTCGTTTTGCCCGAATAGCATCACGCAAGGAGAAATGCTGTTTGTACCAACCTTCATAGCCAGGCTTGCAAGAGCAGATGTTATAAAATATTCCTGCAGCAGGGCCTGGGGTTGATGTAGCAATCTGGATATGATCACCAGGAGTGGAAAATGCACCTTCTGCACTTTCCCAAATCGGTGCTTCAATTTCCTTGCTTTCATCCATGATATACACCACACGCTGGGCATGAGCTCCTTCAATGCTTTCAGGCTGTCCCGGCGAAACCGCAGTGGCAAACGAGTTGGGCCCGAATTCAATGCGAGTATCCAGCAACTTGGGAGTGCTGCCAAACTTTGTCCAATCAGTCTTGTTATACCACTTGTGGATTTCCGGCCAGAGGTAATCTTGCAACTGACGCCATACACTGGCAGTTGTAATCACCTTGCAATCATCTGACACGGCACCAGCCCACAACACAATAAGCGCGTCCAGGGTAGTTTTCCCAGCACCGTGGACTGCATAGAAAGCCAAGCGGTTATTTGTCCGCATAGCCAACAGGGCTTTTTCGTGGTGAGGATCAAGTTTGATATTGACGAAGGCTTTCACCCAACCAAGGCAGTCATAGTAATATCGCTTGCGATTCAGATTGTCAGGCGATTGCTTACGCGCTAACAGAATCTGTGTGATGACTAGACTTTGCATCAACAGATGACGTTGTGCGGATTTACTAAGCGTTGTTGGCATTTGCTTCTCCCAAGCGTAAAGTAACACTAAAGCAAAGCCAAGCCAAAGTCCAATCAGTGTAATTTCCCTCAGCGCCGTTTGCAAAAAGAATCAACGCAGGGTATATTACCCACGTTTTACGTTCGGGTTTGAATTCAAATATGATCTTCATTGTTGAGCGTCCTGCAAAGCCTTTACATTTTGTGCAAGCAGTTTCATCAAGTCATCCGTATTTGATGATTCCATATCACCAAGACTAAATGGTTGGGATACTTTACCCTCAGAACGATCTGCCCAGAAATCACGGGCTTTTGCATCACCGAAGGTAAGACCATCAAACAATGTCCGGTAAATGAGTGCTTGACGTATGGTGCAATTTTCAAGCAGTTCTTTGGGCATGATCTTTTGCAGTTTGACGCGCATCTCAAAGGGCAATTGCATCTTGTTGTAGCTGTCAATGATATCTGCTATGCAATGTTCAGCCTTTGGACGACCTTTCGGATTGCGAATCTCACCAGGCTCTGCTGGATATAGGTTTCTCAAATTGCCTGTCATAGGCGTGTGTTTGACTCGTGAATACCGTACTACTTCACCAGGCTTTGGTGGCGGTATGACGTTGATGCGATTGGGCTTGGGCATGAGTTTACGGGGCATTTCGGCAGGTTTTTCTGTCTTATTTGGTCTATTTAGTGACATAAGCACCAATCATCACGCCAAAAATGTAAAGCAGTTTGATGCCTATATTATAACTTACAGTTGGCTCATATACTATAACAAAATTATCATACATTCCTTTCACCTTTACTTCCGAGAAACTGCCTTTATTATTATATATAAGTCTCTTTCTCTATATACGTATACCCTATAAATTATTAATATTAATATATATCTTATGGTATTTAATATTAATATTTATCACCCCTACAGTACTAAAGTAAAGTATCTTATATATATTATATTCACCTTAACTTTTGGAGGCTTTTATGTCCAAACCATTAGGCAGACCGGCCGCCCCGGAAGATCAAAGAAAAGAGCAACATAATATTCGATTCACAAAAGAGAAAATGCATCAAATAAAAGCATTATTTCCTGATTCAGAATTAAACTTTCCACAAAAAATTTATGCATTAATAGATGATTATATTAAACAAAATTTAGAGTTAGTAAAATTTATTTTTGACAATAATATTTATAGTATTATATGGCAGAAAAAAGGAGCAGAACGTATTTGTTATTTAAACAATATTGAAGGTGAAAAAGATTTATATGCTTATAAAAATACATCATTAAAAAATATCATAAATGATATTATTAAAAAAGATAAGTTAACAAAAGAATACATCATCAATAATCTTATTCCAGCGCTTGAAATGCAAGACTATTTAATTCAAATTATTGATATTTCTGAATCAGAAATCTTTGACGTTTGGGCAATAAAGAAACCAAAAGAAGTTAAACAAGTTCATATTGAGAAATGTAATATTTGCAAACAAAGGATTAATGCTTTTATTATTTCTTTATAAAGAACATTCTAATATTTAAAAATAAAGACAGTCGTTTTCAATTTTACCATACTGACTTTTACGTTTATCATTAAAAATTATCAATGTCATTAAAATCTAATGGAGAAAATTTAGCAGAAAAACGACGAAAAAAGCCACGAATTTTGTATAAATTTCGTGGCTTTTCTTTCCGAAAAATAATTACCAAATTGATATTTTTACCTTAACGGTGGCACTTCACTCTTTGTTGATTATGAATAGAATAACTATTTATATGAATAGCTGAATCAGCCAAATAACATTTACTTGATGTAATAGCCGAATCAGCTACAGCACAATTATGCATCTGCATAGTTTGTATCACCAGTGGCTCATAAAACCACTGATAATACTTTTTCATCATTGGCTTGTACACAAGGCAAAAGAGAACCAACAACGCTATTATTATCATTGTTTCGTAAACACGCATCATTTCCTCCAGGTATATAAAGGTATATAGCAGCACCGATCGGCAAGGCCAAAACATCAAATACTAGTGCATCTGAAGTATTAGTTCTTGACAATATTTCATATTTTGCGAATTGCTTTACACCACTGGGAGAGACTTCAACAACGTAACGGGCAAGCATTCTAGCTCCTGCTTGTTGGTTCTTTTTTCGCATTTGGCCTCATTGTATAATGGTAATTACATTTAGGACTTGAGCACCACACAAGCTTCAAATCTGTTCTTAACCTACACCCACAAGCGCAGTATTCACCAAGCCAGCGACCGATACCAGGGCGATTATCGCCTATAATTTTAGTTGGTCTTGTCAAGCAGTTCAAGGTATACTATCCCTATTACATGGTTGTTGTCTTCTTCCGGCGCAATTGTCCAGCCATCAGCCAAAAGCGCATCCGCTGCTTTATACGGGACTAGTACCAAGCCGCTGCGCTTTCGTTTTGGCACTGGAAAGATGAGAGACATGAGCCATTTAATCATACAAATCCCTTTCTTTCTTACCTGTCTTTTGAGCGTAAACTCTAAGGATTTTATAAACAATTGCTTGAATGTCTAATTCAACACGAGTTGTTGGGGACCAATCTATTTGCAAATGATAATCAACCCCATTAATTTTAGTTGAACCTTGCACAACAGGTTGACCGCAAAAATCCCTACCAATAAATATTTCAATCTTCATTTGTGTTTCCTTCCAAACACCACTGTTGAACTTCCCTCAATGCCGTGGTGTCGCCGGAATTGAGCTGTCCTACGCTTGTCCTCTTTAAACGAAAGCTCAACAGCGCGGTTGTTGATAACCCTCACTCCCACCTGATGTATCAACCCGCAATCGCAACAACACAGGTGCAAAGAGTCTTTGCCTGTTTTGATGACAAATGGTGTATTAAAAAAGACTTGATCATAACCGTTCATAGATGGCCCTCACTTCATCGGAAAAGAAAAGCGTGTCACTGGGGTCAACAATATATCCACCGATACCTTCACGGTAAATACCAAGGCGACCGTGCTCTATTTCCACTAGTCTATACGTGGGCTTTAGATTCATTTCAACGTATCCGGTAACACCATAGTGCTGTCAATAGGTTTCCAGGAAGATACCTGATAAGCGCCATAACTTGCAATTTTATAGCATTCATCGCAAGTTACCATTGTATCAATTACCATAGGCCCAGGTGCTTGTCGTGTATGTACTAATACACATAATCCTTTCGGCGCTGGTTT
>CAIPPE010000105.1 GCA_903866825.1 uncultured Methylococcaceae bacterium | reverse complement strand
ACCGCTAAGAACGAACCCATACCACTATTGGCGATTTCATTCAGTAAATCAGTAGTGGCTTCCTTACCTGCTTCAGTAGGTACTACACATTGATACTGATAAAAACCTTTTGGCCCATATAATCGGTTCCATTCCAAAATACCATCTAATGGATAAAAAAACGGCTCATAGTGCACCGTTTGCTGGGTACTATCGGGCAATTGTTTATAGTAATAAGCGGTATTAAACAATTTCAGCGTTAAGGCATTAACCAGAGAAATAGGCGGTTCAAAGAAAAAAGTTCTATTTTTTGACTGATACGCAGGCGTTTCTGTTAACGCAGGCGCGTGATTACCGCGCATGAATAAACCCCTACCTATACGCTTACCCGTGCCAGAGCAATCCACCCAAGATACCGTGTATTCATAATTTTCATCGGATTCTTCACAGAGAGCAAAAAACGCGTCTAAAGAGCGATAGCGTATCGTTTCAGCCTTGATAAAAGCATTGTTTATCGGACGTAATTTCAGCTCTACCCACGTGATTAATCCCGTTAAGCCCAGTCCACCGATGGTTGCGGCAAAATAATCACGGTGTTGTTGTTCTGAACAAATCAAGCGTTGACCATCCGAGCGCAGTAACTCAAATTGATTAACATGACAACCAAACGTACCCGTAACATGATGATTTTTACCATGAACATCATTGGCACTGGCACCGCCGACGGTGACAAAGCGTGTGCCCGGTGTCACTGGTAAAAACCAGCCTTGAGGCACTACCAGTGCTAATATCTCTGACAGCAAAAGCCCTGCTTCACATTGCAAAACACCGGTTTGAGGATCAAAATTAATCACTTGTTTTGCTGAGCGGGTTAACAGCATGGTGCCGCCAGGATTTAAACAACTATCGCCATAACTGCGACCATTACCATAGGCCAAAAAGCTCTCGCCATGGTCTGATGTGCCATAATCAGCAAAGCGATTGGCAATATCAATGAACTCAATGAGAGGTTTTTCTACCCGCCCCCAGGAATTAAAAATCTGCTTACTCATGATTTATATCGCAAAAAATATGGTTAACGTTGCTAAAACACCAATCAATAGACTAGTACGGTCTTTCAATGCAAATACCACAGGATCATCATGCATTTTGCCACGATGGGTTTTTAACCAAATGATACTTATCCAATACAAAAACAAAATACACAGTATCCAAATAATCTGTGGATGGCTATAAAGCCCTTCAACAGCGGGTGAGTTTATATACAGAGCCAATACCAACACACTTAAATAACCCGAGGCAGTCCCTAAACTGTGTAAAATGGGTAAGTCTTCGATATGATAGCCTCGACCAGCGGCTTTAAGTTTACCTTGTCGTTGCAAAGCATCGAGTTCTGCATAGCGTTTAACTAAGGCTAAACTTAGAAACAAGAAAACAGAAAACAATAATAACCAAAAAGTAAAAGGTACATCCAGAGCAGCTGAACCCGCGGCTATTCTTATGGTATATAAACCCGCCAAGGTAAGCGTATCGATTAATACTATCGATTTCAGACTAAAGGAATAAGCAACGGTTAACAGATAGTAGAAAGCCAATACTTCAATAAACTCAATTGGCAAGAAACTGGCAAAAATACCTGTT
>CAIPPE010000104.1 GCA_903866825.1 uncultured Methylococcaceae bacterium | reverse complement strand
CAGTTATTCACCAGTTATTCACCAGTTATTCACCAGTTATTCACCAGTTATTCACCAGTTATTCACCAGTTATTCCAGTTATTCCAGTTATTCCAGTTATTCCCTTATTCCGTTATTTTGACCCCAGTTATTTCAGTTACAGTTATTTAAATGTTTCTTGCTAAATAGCATTGTCGAAATCAACCATTGTTTGTTTGCCACAATGAACGCAATATACATTAACTCTCGGCGCTACCGCTGGCGTTGGAAAAGTTTTGGCGCACCGGGTACACCGCATGTTTGCCGGCAGGTTACCAATTGGGTTGCGCACTCTGCTGGTTTTTTGGAATGCCGGAACCGCTTCCCATGCACCAATTGCACCTCTACGTACTGCGCCTGCGGAGACAGTGTCCCACATTGAATGGGTGTAAGGTATAAAAGTGGCGGTTTTAAATTTCGACATACTATTGAATGCGCGTTCCAAGCGTGAGGCTGCGTCTCTAGAATCGACATTGCCTGCTTGAGTAACGCGGTCAGGTAATAGATTGTCTCTTGCCGCTTCTCTGGTGTTTTTTAAGTCAGATTTGTTAACCTTACTGAGCAGATTGTTCATTTCAATCCACAATAAGCCCAATGTAACTTGGCGTTCCTTGTCCAGATCCACCATCCCTTCTGTAAACAGGTCAATATCACTTCCGCCTTCGTCGGTGCGGTTCCCTGGGCCTTGTACGATGTTCCAACCAGGCCAAGAAACACGTTCAAATATCGTGTCGCGCTCCAATGTAGTGAGGGCTTCGTCCCGCCTTAGTTTGCCGCGAATCATACTGGCACCAGTGATGCCAACCGCATTTATAAAGGCTTCGAGCGCATTCCATTCCTCAAGTTCAAGTAAGGCTTGCCACGTGTCGCGCAGACTGTCCCAGGAAATCACATGGTGGAACTTGAATTCCATCGTTGGCTGATACACTAAATGGACCCAACTCGTTGGTCTTGCAGAGCGATCGTGAGGGCTTCGAGCACCAAATGTTCCATTTACACACATTGTCATAAAAAAACACTCCAAAATATAATTGACGCTTAGATATTATCGACAGAGCGTCTTAAATAAAAAACTCAAGTCAAAGTAATATTAAATCACTCCACTTTCTTTGCTCATATAAACTTTTATTCAAAACTCATAAACAAACTCCCCGGCCACCACACTGACATGCACCCTCTCAATCACTACCCCCTCCATCAGCCGATTTAAAAACTCGGCACTAATGCTAGGCAACAAGGTATTAGTCAATATGGCATCTATCATCCGGCCACCACTTTCCAGTTCAGTACAGCGACTGGCAATCAGCTTGACTACTTCATCATCATAAGTAAATGGTACTTTATGGCTTTCCATGACGCGCTTTTTAATACGACCCAATTGCAAGCGGGTAATTGCCCCAATCATTTCGTCGCTTAAGGGGTAATAAGGAATCACCACCACCCGACCTAATAAAGCCGGCGGGAATATTTTTAACAGCGGTTCGCGTAAGGCTTTAGCGATATCATCGGGTTCTGGCATTAATTCTGGATCTTTGCACAGATTCATGATCATGTCGGTGCCGGCATTGGTGGTCAGTAATATCAGGGTGTTTTTAAAGTCAATCACCCTGCCCTCACCGTCTTCCATCCAGCCTTTATCAAACACCTGAAAGAATATCTCATGCACATCAGGATGCGCTTTTTCTACTTCATCCAATAACACCACACTGTAAGGTCTACGACGAACCGCTTCGGTCAACACGCCACCTTCACCATAACCCACATAACCTGGAGGCGCACCTTTTAGGGTTGAAACGGTATGCGCTTCCTGGTATTCACTCATGTTGATGGTGATAATGTTTTGTTCACCGCCGTACAATGCTTCTGCCAAGGCCAGAGCTGTTTCGGTTTTACCCACCCCAGAGGTACCTGCCAGCATAAACACCCCAATCGGTTTGTTGGGGTTATCTAAGCCAGCGCGAGAGGTTTGTACGCGTTTGGCAATCATATCAAGGGCATGGCGTTGACCAATAATGCGTTGTTCAATGTTGTCGGCCAAATGGATGATGTTGTCTATTTCATTTTTAACCATTCGACCCACGGGGATGCCTGTCCAGTCCCCCACCACTGAAGCGACTGCCTGGGCATCTACACTGGGTAAAATTAAGGGTGATTCACCTTGCAGTTCATGCAGCTTGGCCTGCAATTCTTTTAAATCTTCTAGCAGTTGTTCACGAGAAACCGGATCAACTGTGGGCGCAGCTTCTGCATCTGCCACGATGGCTTCAGCGGCTTTTTCAAGCTCACTGTCTGTGCCTTCAACCTTGCCCGTTAATGCACGCAATTTTGAGCGTATTTCCAGGATATTCTTTACCAGTTCTTGTTCGGCATTCCAGCGTTCTTCCAGTCCAATCAGGCGTTCTTTTTCACTAGCCAGTTTTTCTGTTGCCAGGGTTTCCCGGTCTTTGACATCAACCCCGACTGCTTTCTCACGGGCAATAATTTCCAGTTCAGTCGTTAAGGCATTAATGCGTTTGCGGCAATCATCCACTTCTGCTGGTACGGCATGTTGGCTGATGGCTACCCGCGCAGATGCGGTGTCCAACAAACTGACAGATTTATCGGGCAATTGGCGAGCCGGAATATAACGATGGGATAAACGCACTGAGGCTTCCAAAGCTTCATCCAGAATTTGTACTTTATGATGTTTTTCCATCACAGAAGCCACACCGCGCATCATTAAAATGGCTTTTTCTTCGCTGGGCTCGTTAACCTGTACGACTTGAAAGCGACGGGTTAAGGCGGGATCTTTTTCTATATGTTTTTTATATTCAGCAAAAGTTGTTGCGGCTACGGTCCTTAATGTGCCACGCGCAAGGGCAGGTTTTAATAAATTGGCGGCATCGCCCGTTCCTGCTGCGCCACCCGCTCCTACCAGGGTATGGGCTTCATCTATAAATAGAATGATGGGTTTTTCTGAAGATTGAACTTCTTCAATCACTTGTCGCAAGCGGTTTTCAAACTCGCCTTTCATGCTGGCGCCGGCTTGTAACAAACCGACATCAAGCGTTAATAAACTCACATCACGCAACGAGGGCGGTACATCGCCCGCTACAATTTTTTGGGCAAAGCCTTCAACTACGGCTGTTTTACCCACACCGGCTTCACCGGTTAATATCGGGTTGTTTTGACGACGACGCATTAAAATGTCAATCACTTGCCTAATTTCTTCATCACGTCCTACAATGGGGTCCATTTTGCCAGAGCGTGCTTGTTCGGTTAAATCGACAGTGAATTGTTTTAAGGCTTGCTGTTTGCCCATTTGTGCAGGAGCCATTGCGCCACTGGCTTCACCAGGTACGGCTCCGCCACCGACATTAAAGCCATCACTGGCCGTTAAGCCGTGTTCGGGTGACCCACTGACAATTTCATCAAAGCGATCCGTCAGTGTTTCCGCTTTAATTTTTTCAAACTCTTTTGAGATGCTGGTTAATGCGTGGCTTAAACCTTTGGTTTTTAATATGCCGACAATAAGATGCCCAGAACGGACTTGTGATTCCCCAAACATCAAGGTGCCAAATACCCAGCCTCGTTCAACGGCATCTTCGATGTGTTGAGATAAGTCAGATATAGAGCTGGAGCCTCTGGGTAAACGATCAAGCGCATCCGTAAAATCTTTGGCAAGACGCGACGGATCAAGATTAAACTGGCGGATGATTTTATGTAAATCAGAATCTTGTAATTGCAAAATCTGATGTAACCAATGCACCAATTCGACATAAGGATTGCCACGCATTTTACAAAATACGGTAGCACCCTCGATACCCTTGTAACAGACAGTGTTTAGTTTACCAAATAAGGCAACTCGGCTAATTTCGGTCATTGTTTATCCTTTATGTTATTGGGTTTTAATCACTCTAACGCTCTGTGCAGGAACGCTTCAGCGGTGTTTTAATTGAGACTATTGTCATTGCTAGCGGTGACCACCATACCGGTCACTTGCTCGCCTCTCTCTTTACGTAACACGGCGGTCTCAATGCCATGAATACTAAAACCTGCCTGAGTTAAAAGGGTTCTCAAATAGGTTTCGGTGTGACTATACCGACCATGTAAATGCAAGCGAAAACCATCAGCCGAGTCACTTTCTTCCAGTTTTTCGAGGGTAAATATAAACCAGCCCTTCGGCTTTAATGCACGGGCTGCGGCTTGTACCGCGCCAGTCAAATCGCCGAAATAACAAAAGGTATCTACACAGGTGATCACGTCATAAACCGCTTTTATTTGCGAACAGTACTCCGTTAATTCTGACTTGATTAACTCATCGTAAATGGCTCTGGCTTTGGCACGTTCAAGCATCCTTGATGACAAATCAACGCCAACCAGGCGTTTAACCATAGGCCTTACCAATGCGCCACACAAGCCAGTGCCGCAGCCGATATCCAAAAGCTGCCATGAATTAAAATCAGGATCGACCTGCTGTAAAGCCTTTTTCACCAGAAAAGGTGCCTCATATTCCAGTCGCTTCAGAACCCCATCGAAAGAATCCGCAAAGCTGTCAAAGGTCTCGCTCACATAAGCATCGCTAGCGCGAGCAGGTGCATTGGTATTTGTATAAGCAGCATACATGTGTAAAGCAATTGGATTTTCAGGATCATAATTTAGCCACCGTTTAAGTACGTCGATACTGTTTTCAATTTCACCCATAAGATAGAACGTACGACTCAGCCTTAAATAAGCATTTGCATCGAGTGGATTGAGTTCAATGGATTTGTTAAACATCCCGACAGCATCCCCATAGTACTTTATATTACGGTAAGCGTTGCCAAGATTATGGTAGTTATGTGCGGCTGTCGGTTCAAAATCGATGGCTTTCAATAAATATTTAATAGCTTCATGATAATGCCCCAAATCGTTTAGAACCACCCCCAGATTTCCATAGGCTAAAACAAATTTAGGCGCTATATCAATAACCCTGCGATAACTTTGCTCAGCCAAGTCTGGATGACCGGTCTGCATATAAATATTACCCAGATTATTCTCGGCATCAATATAGTCAGGCTCCTGTTCCAAGGCTTTTTTTATCCAGTTAATGCCCTCCTCGGAATAGCCCTGCTGATGTCTTAGCAAACCAAAGAAGTGCAAATAATTGGGGTTTTCTGGATCGACTTCCAGTAATTTACGATAAATATCTTCAGCACTTTCATACTCATTTTCGTAATGCAAATGCATGGCTAACTTTAGAGCATCTTCCAGAGTGAACGCTTGCAGTGTTTCTTCAACTAAATCCTGATGGTCTGTTTGTGAGTTCATAAATTTATTTGAGTTATTGTAAAAAGTTGCCCCAAAACGGATTCAATCTGAGATCATCCGCATCTTGATTACCTGCACGCACACCTAACCAGGATGTCCAGCCCAAACGTGTGTTCTCGCCTAACTGTGCACAGGGCACTTGATCTTTTTTTAAAACCAGATTGACATCCCAGCTCAGTTCATCACCCATGTAATTGCGAATTACCGCAATTAGTTGTTCAATTCTGTAACCATCTGGCAACAAACTCAGATATTCGTTAAAGTTTAGTGGTCCAAAAAGAACTCTAAACTTGTGTTGACAGCTCCATACTTTAGAACCCAATATGGCTGAAGACCCTAGCTCTCCAGTTCTGGGTGATTCTCCCAGCCGAGTTAAATCACCCACTTGAATTTCCAGCCATTCTCCGACAAATTGTTGTAGGTTGACGGGTAATCGAAAATAGTCTGCCAATAAGGCCCTTAAGCTTTCAGCCGTTTTATTCTGGGCAGATAAAAAACCGGTGTAATAAAATTTTGCCATATCAGGCATTTGATCGCGCTCACGTAATGCACTAACGCCAACACCCGATAAGGAACCCATATAATTTGAGAATCGATCGTTCTTAGGCTTGTCAAAACCAACCGTGGGTTCATTATTGGCCCAGGCACGATAAAACAAACAGATCATCCGGTGATGAAACATATCGGCAAAGCCCGATAAAGTAAAGTCGCGATGATAATGAATACGTTCGCGGATAAACTCGGTCAAATGGATCGGCATGGGGCCATTAGGGCCAAACAGTCCCATAAAGCGTTGCCTTAGAATTGGCATTAAGCCATTTTTACGGCGTCCAAAAGTACTGAGCGATGATGACTCAAAGCTTAAGGAAATGTCTTGCCCAAAACGTATCGGGGGTTCCTGACTTGGTCGTTGCGATTCACCAAATCGGGCTTTATCTTTATAAGCACACTCTAAAAGCCGCATGACTTGAAAAAAACCGAAACGGGTCGGATCTTTTTCCAGTGCGGTTTCTAAAGTAGATGCCGTTTTCCGAATCTCATCGGCCATCGCATTATTTCTCCACGGTCACTGGTTGTAAGTACGGTTTCAGTAAATGAGTTTATAGATACATATTGTGAAAAAAATTGTTCTAGCACCATGCCTAACAGGAATACGCCAGTTCCTTCAAAGGCTGCTTCATCAACAAGTAAAGTGATTTCAAGACCCCGTCCAAACACAATAGGCCCCGCCGTATCTATGCGTCTGACGATGGGTTTTGATTGAATGGATATAACCCCTTCTATTTGTTTACGAAAACTTGAATCACTATTGTCACCATAAAGGGACAATAAACTCCGTAATGCAGAGGCACCTTCTTTTTCATTACTATTAATCAAGGATAAATAGTTTAAGGATAGATGGTTGATTAATTTCCAGGCTGTATCTTTATGCGCATTAGAGGGTCTGGGTTTTGTTGGACCTGATAAGCATCGTATGGATTCAACGGGTGCACCTATTTGAATAGTAAAATCAGTTTTGCCAATTCCCAAGGGCAGTTGCAGGGGTAGATCACGATTAGTACATAATATTTCAATGCCTAATTGTCTTAAGTCACTTTTAAAGGGGGCTTCATGACTGTCTACAATAGAAACGAAGACCTCGTTACCGACGTAACTGGACCGAGGACCAAGTAATTTTTGCTTGCTTGAAACCACTCTGGGTATACGCATTACGGAATAATAAGCCCGGAGTGTTTGCTGGCTATTATCACTACTGGCTTCATAAAAGGGTAAAAAGGGTAATTGCTCTTCACTTAAACTGCCATAGCCGGTTACATTACGGATTTGATAAACCTCATAATCTAAAGGCCGGGTTCGATCAGGTACAATATGGTATTCATGTGTCTGATTATTTAAATGAATTCTATCCGCGTGTTTAGGAAACACATTGATGATTGGCGTACAAAACAAATCAAAACGGGAAACATCAACTTCATTAATTAAACTGGAGGAAACCTTGTTTAACAAAATAATAATATCGATTTCTTGAGCATCACATTGTGCAAATGCGGCCTGCAATTGATTTAGTTGCACGAACATATAGCGCTCAGGAAATGAAAAATATTCTTGCAATAAACGATAACCTTGAAAAGACCGGGGGGTATAGGGCAGTAATGCGTCGTTTTTGGCAAAACCTACAGGTTTGATAGCATCCTGTCTGATAACATGCTGCCAACTGACGGGACGTTGGGTTGGCTGAACAACAACGGCAAAACTATTAGCTAACAATTGCTCATATATTTGCATAGGTAACACGCCGACACCACGCAAATAAAGCGGTAATTCATTTAAGCTTAGCTGATTAAATTTTAAACCCGCGGTGGATTTTAAGCGTAGGCGTATCCCTGCTTTTAACCCGGGCAAACTGGGTACTCCTAAATTGGCAACAGTGCCAGCTCCCGATAAGTATTCTGCCTCAATTAATTGAATAGGCCAAAGTGTCAAGTCGTGAGCAGTACGATATTGGCACGCTGTTTGTTCGCCCTTACCAATATTACTTCTTAAGGACGTTTCTTTGGGAATTAGAAAACCCTCATTTAAAGAACCTTCCATTAAATCGGGTTGACACTGCACAACAGCCATTGAGGGGGTAGGAGCCAGATAGTGTGGATAAACAATATCCAGAATATGTTGGGTAAAGCGAGGAAACTCTGCATCAACTTTAAGTTGAACACGGGCTGATAAATAGGCAAAACCTTCCAATAAACGCTCTACATAGGGATCAGCACATTCAAAAGTGTCCAGCCCAAGTCGGCCAGCAATTTTGGGATATTCTTGTGCAAACTTATCGAGCATCTCATTTATTTTAACATTATTTGTAGTTCTGGTTCCATTTTTTTCGTTAAACTCGTTCTCCAGAAAT
>CAIPPE010000103.1 GCA_903866825.1 uncultured Methylococcaceae bacterium | reverse complement strand
GTAACGTTAATGGTAATATGCTTGTATCTGGCAATGTGTTAGCCAGCACTTTCACCGGCAACGGCGCGGGATTGACCAATATTCAGCCTTTCATCATTCAAACCAATTTTATTATTGGGCGTATTTATACTAATTGGTATGGTTGTGGGATCACAGTAGTTGGTAAAGTTGTGAATACTGTAGCTGCCGTTGCTGGTTCTTCTGACATTTCTCTCATGGCTATTTGCTCACCAACAGTTGGTGGATGGACAAATGATTCAGCAATTCAGTCAATCATAACCAGTATCGCAATGACATACACCAACACACTAACTCTTTTTGTGCCGACGAATTCACCCTATTGTTTTACAAACTTAAGTGTCGGAGCTGGTAATTCCGCTGCTGTGATTGGTGGTCAAATCAAATACCCATAACGTGAATGTCAGAACCCATAATCAACATGAATAAGAAAACTACAGACCGCATAACTATTATATCCACTATGATTGTTGCAGCCTGCGCAATTTTGGGATCAGTTGGAATTGTTGTTTCTGGAATAAAAGACATTGTATCCCCATGGACCGTCATTCCTGAACGACTTGACAAAATTGAGCAGCGTCAGGATATTCATGAGCATAAGCTTGATTTAGTTATCAAATATTTTAAAATCCGCGACGAAACAAACAACATCTATGCTAAAAAACCATGACAACTAAACAGAATATTGACCGCTACATTGCTGCAATGTTAGCAAGTGGAGCTGATTCATTTGTGCAATCTTCCAGCGCATTTCTTGGTGTTGCTGGTGTTCACGCTGTTTCTGACACTATTCCAGCCATGACATTACCTCAGTTGGGCGGGTTGGCCATACTTGCCTTTTGTCGTGGTGTGTTGTTGTATCTTAAAAGCAATCCAATTTCTGCTGAAGTTGCAAAGCTTCAGCTTCCAATTTCTCCAGCAATTCCGTTGGAGGATAAAACCAAGAAAGAAAGCATATGAAAAAACTATTGGCAATTATTCCGCTTGCGCTTGCTGTTGGGTGCTCAAGTACAAACAGTAATCAGGTGTTCCATCATACCACACTGCATGGTGGATTCATTAAGATTGGAATCCCACTTACAACCACAAGCTCACTTGGAATCCAAGGTGGAATTGGTTATGTTGACGATGCTGAAGGAATTAATCCAACAAAGGTTGGCACCAACGTTTATTCCTCGGCCATGTCATTTGCTGATCACTCCAAGAACAGGCAAACCGGAAGCGCAACTAATACAGTTGCCGCAATCCTTCAGGGGTCAGATGACTCCAGTGTTATTAACCTTGGCAATGGCAGCATTGGGGATTCCAACAATGTGGTAAACGCACAGTCTAAATAGCTTTCCTTGCAAGGGGCCGGAGGTGGTTTATGGGTTTTTCCATCTCCGGCATCTTTAATATGAACAAAGATAATGAAGACCTTTATTACAATGATGGATGGTATCACTAACTAACTATATGATCAAACTTCTTTTATTCAAAGCTCATCAAGGTGATCCTATCAGCAGGGTCATCTCAGCAGTAACGCGCTCGCAATACACTCACGCAGCCATCTTGAAAGACGAAGCCACTAATACGATTAGTGAAGCTTGGTTTCCTCATGTGCGTGAGCGCAGGTTGGACAATTCTGAGTTACATGGAATTGATGTCTTTAACATTAGTACCACGTTCCCGGAATACACTCCTTTGACCGCAGCGCAGAATGAAGCAATCCTGTCACGCTGTGAAGAAAGGGAAAAAATCCACGAGGACTATTCTATCAGCAATCTGTTCCGGTTTATCCCTGGTCTCGAAGACCTAATTGGCAAGGCAAGGGATACCGGACCACAGGCGGACGTGTTCTGTTCGCAATATGCCTTTGATGTTATTTCCCTGCTCCTGCTCAATGCTCCCAGCTCGGAGCTTGCACCAGGCTACCTAGGCTGGTCACCATTGCTTTTTCCCTGCGCACCCCTAGCTTTCCTTCCCTCTACAGGGAAAGCTCCGCCTGTGGCGACGTAGAGCGTTACCAATGGTAACCATAGGCAAAATTTGCCTAGTGTAAAACACGCCTATATATAGGCCGCAAGCGCAGGATCTTTAGTCCTGCGCTCTTTTTGTGCCTATTCCGCGCCGGGTTTGCAATTTTCTAAAAATATTTTCACGCATCAAACCCTAGCTGTCTCAAAAGATTTATGAAAAAAGTCTAGACTTGCTAG
>CAIPPE010000102.1 GCA_903866825.1 uncultured Methylococcaceae bacterium | reverse complement strand
CGCCTTGTTGATGTTTCAGTCCGGTCAATTGTCCAGAGGTGCAGCTTGTGAGTTTGCTGGTGTTGATATTTATGATTTTAACTTAGCCTGCAAGCAACATCATATTAGCGTGATAAATACCCCAACAGAATCTATAGAAGCAGATGTACTGCGCTTTCAACACCGTCATCATTAATGATTGTAATTGCAGATAGTTCTGCATTGGTAGCATTTAAAAAGCGGAACCCAATACGTGTTTAAAGTGACGGCTACCCGTCCAGAAGCCAATAATATGAAGACTTATAATTTCTCTAATCCGGTTGAGAAGTTTGTTCCATAGGGTCTAAGATTGCTTCCTCGTCTATTCATCACGAAACGTAACGCCTGTTAAAGTTGTAACTTGTCTTGATTACGATTTTCTAATCAACACCACATTAGGCAAACTTGCAAAATGGGCATCACAGGTGATTAAATCGGCACTATTGATTAATGCTGTAGCATAAACAATGGCATCAGCAGTGGCTAGTTTATATTGGCGGTGTAGTTCAGCAGCTTCCAGGGCAATTCTAGTGTCCAATGGTACAACTGCACAGGTCTGGGTAAAACTAATTACTTGATCTGCTTCAACTTCGCCCATTTCCCGAAGCAACCATTTATAAAGTTCCAATTGCACGATGGTGGGAACAATACAGTGTGTGGCATTAGGAAACTCTTTGGCTATCTCCTGTTTTAAGGGGCTATCAATGAGCCATTCTATCCAGATAGAGGTATCTACAACACGCACTAGAATCGGTCGCTACGGTCTCTAAAATCTGTTGGGTCACAACCTTTGGCAATGCCTTGTAAGCCCTCAAAACTGGGAACGGGCATGAGTAACATGCCTTTACCTTTGGGAATAAAGACAAATTGTTGACCTGATTGCCACTGCTGTTCTTCTCGAATAGCTTTAGGAATGGATATTTGGTATTTGCTTGAGAGTGTTGCAATCGCTGTCACGCTATACTCCTAATTTGTATATCGATACTGGTTTGGTAAAATTATAACAGAATTAATATTAGATCAACGCAAGATTCATTTTGATTTCGACACAGCGCGTTCGTTTTACGGACACATTCGAGGGATTTATGAAAGCACAAAAAGTTTTGATCCACCTTGGTAACGTTAGAGACAATGATTTAGCGAGCTATGCTCAGAAGATTGTTCAAAGAATGACTAACAATCCTAACTTTACTGACCCTCAACCGGATTTGGCAACGCTGCAAGCGGCCATTTCTCTTTATACAGCCGCCTTAATCGCCGCTAAGGATAGCACCAAAGAAAACACAGCGAGTAAGAATGCCGCTCGCTTAGTGGTAGAGAATTATCTGGGTACACTGGGCACTTACGTCAATCAGAATTCAGGCGCCGATCTAGTCAAATTAGATAGCTCTGGCTTCGCTCTCTCAAGATTACCCGCACCTATCGGCATATTGCCAGCACCCACGTTAATTGTGCGATACGGGAATAACTCAGGTGAAGTTTATTTTGAGATTGGCTTCGTTGCTCAAGCGACTGAATATTTAGTACTTTATTCGCCTACCCCTGCCCCCGCTGACGATGCAGAATGGTACTTCACTTTATTCTCTAGCACCAAAGGCACTCTGTCACATTTAAAAAGCGGAACCCAATACGTGTTTAAAGCGGCGGCTACCCGTCCAGAAGCCAATAAGATGAACACGTATAATTTCTCCAATCCGGTTGAGAAGTTTGTTCCATAAGGTCTAAGATTGTTACCTCGCTCATTCTTCGCGAACCGTAACGCCTGTTGAAGTTGTAACTGGTCAGTAAAATAATACGTTTCTATTATAATTGTTGACCCTGTGTAACCTATAAGTTACAGTGCCTCCATGTTTGAAATTTTGGAATATATCACAGAAGACGGTAAAAAACCTTTTGCTATCTGGCTGTTAAATCTTAAGGATAAAAAGGCACAGGTAAAAATCCGTGCCCGTATCGCTCGTGCTAGTCTTGGCAACTTTGGAGACTGGAAAAGCCTTGATGATGCAAATGGCATTTATGAAATGCGCGAACATTACGGTGCGGGTTTTCGTGTTTTTTACAAACTAATAGGAAATAAAATAGTTTTACTTTTGGCTGGTTCAACAAAAAAAAACCAAAACAGCACCATTGCCAAAGCAAAAGAATATCTTGCAGATTATGAAAGGAGAATGAACGATGGTTAACAACCAAGCTAGCGTGTCTTTTGATGAAACCAGCAAAGAGCTACTTTCAGATCCTGAATGTGCTGCGTTGTATCTTGAGGAATGTTTAGAAGACGGAGACATCGAACTATTCAAACTTGCTTTAAAACATGTTGCAGACGCACAAGTAGGTGGGATGACAAAACTATCAAAAACAACAGACTTAACCCGTGAAGCTCTTTATCGTTCTCTGTCTAAGCAAGGAAATCCGAGACTAGACACACTTACAAAAGTTTTAGATGCTTTTGGCTTGAGAATTGGTATCAGCGTCAAAAGTCACTCTATCCCAGACATACACGCTAATTAATCAATGCCAACTTTACTGATCCTCAACCGGATTTGGCAACACTGCAAGCAGCCATTTCTCTTTATACAGCCGCCTTAATCGCCGCTAAGGATAGCACTAAAGAAAACACGGCGAGTAAGAATGCCGCTCGCTTAGTGGTAGAGAATTTGTCCCATTTAAAAAGCGGAACCAAATACGTGTTTAAAGTGACAGCTACCAGTCCAGAAGCCAATAAGATGAACACCTATAATTTCTCTAATCCGGTTGAGAAGT
>CAIPPE010000101.1 GCA_903866825.1 uncultured Methylococcaceae bacterium | reverse complement strand
CTAAATACCATCAATACTTAGAAACATGTTGTCAAGTTTATGCTGAATTTTTTTGGCAGAGTTAGACTCAACTGATTTTTTTAGGATAATCTGCTTCAGTGCAGAGTTTTTCTCTTCATCGGTGCGGCGTTTATCCACAGTGGTAAATTTAGTGATCGCCGTTTTTACCGCCCCTAAAAAGGCAATTTCCTTTTTAAGTACCGCGACTTCATCCAAGGTCGAGCATAAGGTGTAAGCGCTGTTAAGTGCAGTCATCACATCTAAAAAGCGCTTTTTACCGTCAAGCTCACCATTTGAGCCTTGCAAACTTAAAATATGATTCATAGCGCCCGGCAATAACAGCAATGCTCTGGTTTCAAATTCGCTGTAATTAAAGCCTTGAAACATACCCTGTACGATATCCAGCTTTTCGAGTAACACCGCATAAGCTTCATGTGTGTCTAAAGTGGGTGCACCTTTGCCCTTAGAATCGGTATAAGTTTTAAGGGCCTGCTTAAGCTCACTGGCAATGCCGATATAATCTACCACCAGGCCGCCGGGTTTATCTTTAAATACCCGATTCACCCGCGCAATCGCCTGCATCAGGTTATGGCCTTTCATCGGTTTATCGATATACATGGTATGACAGCAGGGCGCGTCAAAGCCGGTCAGCCACATGTCACGCACAATCACTAATTGCAGGGGATCGTTACTGTCTTTAAAGCGTCTTTCAAATAACTTCTTGGTGCTCTTGTTATAAATATGTGGCTGTAATTTGGCTTTGTCAGACGCCGAACCAGTCATCACAATTTTAATAGCCCCTTTATTGGGGTCGTCATCATGCCATTCAGGCTTAAGCGCTATAATCGCGTTATACAAATCCACACAAATATCCCGACTCATGCACACGACCATGCCTTTACCCGGCATACTGGCAATTCGGGTGCTAAAATGACCAACTAAATCCTTAGCCACCTGTTCTACCCGTGGTGCGCTGCCGACCAGTTTTTCTAAAGCCGCCCATTTAGACTTGGTATTTTCCCGACTGGCGATGTCTTCTTCATCTTCGATCACCTCGTCCACTTCCGCATTCAAGGCTTCAATACTTGCCGAATTAATGTCTAATTTAGCCAGACGCGATTCGTAATAAATAGGCACCGTCGCGCCATCATCGACGGCATCCTGAATGTCATAAATCGACACATAATCACCAAACACCGCACGAGTGTCTTTATCTTGTGCCGCAATCGGTGTTCCGGTAAAGCCAATAAAACTGGCGCGGGGTAGGGCATCACGCAGATGCTTGGAATAGCCAAAAGTATACTGTCCGGTTTTGGCATTTAATTTGGCTTTATCACCATACTGGCTTCGATGCGCTTCATCACTAATCACTACAATATTGTGGCGGTTACTTAATACCGGATGATGGGCTTCATTGGCCAGCAAAGCAAACTTTTGCACGGTGGTAAAAATAATGCCACCTGCTTGCCGAGAGGCTAGCATTTCGCGCAATCCGTCCCTATCACCCGCTTGCACCGGTGTTTGTTTCAGGGTTTCAACGGCTGCGCTAAAGGTATCAAACAATTGGCCGTCTAAATCATTTCTATCGGTCACTACCACAAGGGTCGGATTATTCATCTCCGGTTGTGCCAATAACTTACTGGCATAACACACCATCGAGATTGACTTTCCCGACCCTTGTGTATGCCATACGACTCCTGCTTTTCCCGAACCAGGCTCAACCCTCTGAGCGTAATCCGCCCGTAACTCCGACATCTGGTTATTGATCTTCTGGGTAGCAATGATTGTTGCCTTAACCGCTTCACGTACCGCATGAAACTGATGATACCCGGCAATTTTCTTGATTAACTGGCCGTCATCCTGTTCAAACAAAATAAAATAATGCAGATAATCCAATAACAGCTCTGGCTTAAAAAAACCTTTAATCAGGGTTTCCAGTTGATAGTCAAACAGTGGTTTATCGGCTTCATTGGCAACGGTGCGCCACGGTAAAAAACGCTCCTTGTTTGCGGTGAGAGAACCGACCCGCGCATGTAAACCATCACTTACAACCAGTGCGGCGTTAAAGGTGAATAAATCGCTGATTTCATCCTTGTAAGTTTGTAACTGCTGATAAGCCGACCAGATATCGGCACTTGCATCCGCCGGATTTTTTAACTCCAGCACCACCAAGGGTAAACCATTAATAAACACCAGCACATCAGGCCGCCGATGGCCTTTACTGCCCGCCAGTGTGTATTGATTGACTACCAAAAACTGATTGTTGTTGACGATGGCAAAATCCAGCAACGCCACATAATCGGTTTTTTCTTCACCGTCGATTTTAAACTCGACCTTTACGCCTTCTAATAACAGGCGATGAAAGGCATAGTTACTTTTGATTAATACCGGGAACTCTGGTTTGGCACAAGCCTGTGAGACGCGCTCTAAAACATCGAGCGGAATGTGCGGGTTGATTTTTTTTAATTGGGATAATAAGCGGTCAAATAAAACCACTTGACGATAATCGATGCGCTCCGGGTGATCCGCATCGGGGGCAATATCGTAGCCACTGATGTAGTCATAGCCAATGGATTGAAACCAGTCGAGGCAGAGGTGTTCAAGTTGGTCTTCTGTGATCATCACTCAATCCATCGAAGATGTATAGCTTATAAAAATTTAATCGTTGCAATCACAATGCCACCGACAGTTAGAGTGGTTGCAAATGACCAGATCATAAAGTGATCCATACGGGAGGTGAGTTGATCGAAGCGTTTATCGACCTGTTCAAAGCGTTTATCAATTTGTTCAATACGTATATTTACTTGCTCAAAACGCTTATCCATATCTTCACGTAACAACTTCATCTCATTACGTAAATCAATGTCCAAATGGGCAAAATGATTTGTTTGAGCCTTGAGCAACAGAATCATCATCTGCTCAGGGGAAATACTTTGGCCGTTGGCAACTTGCTCCATCACCTTTTGTGCTTGATTATCCAGCCAATTATCAAAAAACTTGTCATCAAACATCATTAATTAATCCTTATTACGTTACTTTAAGGTTTTAAATATTAACACAAAGTTGCTTGTATCCTTGCGGTTTAACAAACTTGCCTTTCTGTGGCTAAGTACAATCTACTGCGATTAGCGATGAAATAAGAAAAGCTTTTACTTTCTTGGAGTTGCTTATAAATACCAAGACTGATTGCATTTGCAATGAAATAAGTACTATGCCCAAGCAGGAATGTATCTAGCATATCGCCTTGAATCAGAAGGGGCATTAGGATCATTCTTTATTAAGCCTTGTTCAACTGAGGCTGTGATAATCTGAGAGATTGTATTTCCACTGCTTTCTGAAACACCAAATCGATCACGTAAAGACTGATTAGTCATTTGCTTACGTAAAACCCACTGTAAAACACAGTGTTGATAACAAGCTCTGATTCGATCACTGCCACTCATCTCCCGAAAACTTCGCGGACCATAAATCACGACAACAGTTCGCTTATACTCCACAAAGAAATCAGGCGCAGGTAGTTGTAATAGTTCAGCAGATTCAACCACTCTATCTATTCCGCTACTTTTTTCCTCACAAATCCCAAAACGCCGCATTAAATCAGCTAATCGCTCATTGCGCGATTGATACCCGTCAATAAACCGTTCAACAGGCACAATAGGTAAACCAGGATTAGATATTTCGACTCGATTTGAGTATATTTCTACTACTGGAGAAGTACCTTCTATATCCATTTCTTGATGAATAAGCGCATTCGCCAATAGTTCTCTTATTACTAGTTCGGGAACTAATTTCACTTCTTTACGAATGGCATCCTCAATCACCTCATTTTGGGGCAATTGACTCATGACATAATCAACCAAGCCTTTAAAACCAACGGCATAGCCTTTTTCGCCTGTGATGTCAGAAATCGTTTTCATTTTCGACTCACCGCCGTAAACAACAACTCTTGTTGCCTTTCGACTGACATTAGGAAACTCACGCAATTTTTTTGCTAACAAGATAGCGCCCATATTTGAAATCGAAAAGCCACTTTCAAATTGTTCAATTAATCGCTCGGAAACAAGCCGTGAAATTACACCAGTTTGAGTCGTTGGATAGGGTAAATTCAGCAGATCAAAAAATGTTTGTGTATCTAATAACTGAACAACATCTTGGGCGCTCAACCCCCTCAACGAATAATTTTCAAGCCAACTAGGTCTACCTTCTGAAAATATTTTCCTTAACTGATCTTCACTCATTGGCACAAGTTCTTCACCAGCACGCATTAGATAAGCGCCTTCATAATGATATGCTGTACCTTTAGGTCTAGGTGGAATTGAAAAGACCACTACACGCCCATCAGGATGTTGCACTTCTTCAATATCCACTCGAAAACCAAGTTTTGAAGCCATTTCAACTGGATTATTAAATGCTCCGCTACCTACAACTGGCCGAGGTAATTTATCTGCTATGCCAAGCAACAAAAAACCACCGCCTTCATTAGCAATAGCTACGCAATATTTATACAGTTTTATATTATCATATTGTGTTTTAGCAGTTTTAAACTCAAGATGTTGCGTTTCAGAAGGTGCGCTACGCCAAATATCAATTTGTTCGGGTGTTATAGTCATATCATTTGCCCCGAAAGTGTTTGGCTTGATTTTATTGAAATTTGACCTGAGAGGAGTTTGGGTAGTAGTGAGTCTCTTAAAGATTCAAGATATTCATTTTCTTGGGTAGAACTATGAATACGTTTATAAAAACTTTCTACGCTCTTTGTATAAGCTATCTTAATTTCTAGGCTAGGGTGTATACACATCCAGCCCATTATTGCGCTCTTGTCACCTCTTGGCATTTTCGCGCCTTTAGATGTTGCCATCATAAAGTTGAAGAATTCATCTTGGTACAGCAAGTTATATAAATACTCTTCACAGTTAGAATCTATAGGCTGTAGCCCAAGAACATCATTCGAACGCCCACCTGCAAATCTAGCTAACCATATTTTTTTAAAATATGGGCGAATGTTGGAGATTAAAATCTGACCAACATTAAAGCTCGGAACAGATTTAACATTTGGGAGAGATGATGCAATCGAAACTCCCTTTTTATCATCAAGCATGTTTTCTGTAGATATATAGTTTTCTAATGATAATTCTGAAACATTAATTCTTCCATCAGAGAAAACCGCTATATCGCTTAAGGAGTTAAGTTTCCATCCCTCCGGTATTTTCCCCAACTCAGAATCTATCAAAGCATCAGGAAATAAAGCGGCAGTGGTTTTGAGTTGTTGTAGGATTTGCGGATTAAGTTGTGCAAGTTGTTCTGGGGTTTTCCCGCTGATGGCGCATAAGGCAGCGCGTTCGATTTGTTCTGCATTTGCGCCAGCTTGTTTGGCGGCGATTTTGGCTTTAACAGGATCAAAATCGACAAACCAGCTTTTAAAGAGGGCTTGAGCGATTTGTTCTAGGGTTTGGTTGGTTTGGCGGTTGAGTTCTATTTTGTCTTCTATGCTGCCCAGAACATTCACAATCCAGTTTTGAACTTCCAGAGGTGGTACATTCATTTCGAACTTTAAACAATCTTGCACTCGTATGTGACTAACAACAGAGCCACTCCCTTCATGTGCTCTAAATTGATTTTGTAGATCATTTGATAAAAATGAGTAAAGAAGAAAACGTGGATTCATCACATTCTTATTTGCTCGGTATTGCACGATACGTTGGCCAAGGAAAATATTTTCCTTTGTATTAACTATACCTACTTCACCCATTGGAGCTTCACGCGTTAACAATACATCATCATTTTCGACAGATGCTCGACGTGTCCATTTATCAAATACATCTTTCTCGACATACCTGCAATCAGCTACATTAACTCGTCCACCCTTAATATTGGGAGTTCTAATCATCTTATATGGAGTCACATGGTCAACGTTAGGTGCTGTTTTATTTACACAATCAACTATTAACGTACATACCTCTGTAACAGGTAGACGTTTCCAATTAGATCTCGTAATCTCATCCGGCCCCAAATTACGCCCCACCAATACTACATAACCTTCTTCAATATTGCGCTGAAAGTTTTCTGGGAGATTATCCCACACTAATAAATCTACTCTAAACGGTAAATTACTTTCTTCAAGCGCTTCTTTCAATGCCGAAACTTGGTTGCTTTGCTCGGAACTTGAGAAAACGACTAAATCTAGGTCTGAATTAAATCGGGTTGTCCATTTAACCCTAGAGCCAAACGCCAAAACCTTAGTTTTGGGTATGTGTTTACTGAATAAATCGAGCAGAATCTTGCGTTGTTCGGTGCTAATATCGATGTTGGCAGTTATTCCCATGGTGTACCTGTCAGGGTTTGATATAGCTCCGTAGCATCGTTAATAAAATCTTGCATAATAATCAGACATTCATTGGCTTTTTCTTGATTATAATCGTGTGCTGTACTGACTCGGATATCGGCATAGTTAAGCCATTGTTCTACAGGCGATGCAAAAAGTTGATTCTCAAAGGCCAGGCGAAGTATAGGCTTAGGGCTGTTCGGCACTTCAGGAATACCTAACTCCTCAACTAAATAGCGCTTTAATATTTTCCAAAGGGTGTCATAGCAGGTTTCAAAACGCTGGATGGTCGATTCGGCTAGGCCTTCTTTATCCAGTTCGCTGAGTTCATTACGATACTGTGAGTTGCAATAATTTTTATATTGCAGTTCCAGGTGTTTCAGGGACTTTTGTAGTTTAGTGTAATCAATCATAACCCAATCCCGCCAGGTTCTTTTTAATCTCTGCTTCCAATCGATCACTTTGTTCAAACTGACTTTTTAGCAGTGCCGTTAGCCGCGTCATTTTATCGGCAAAGGCTTCTCCATCCTCGACGGCATCTGCTGCACCGACATAACGGCCCGGTGTGAGCACGTAATCATGCTTTTGTATATCGACAAGTTGAGTGGCTTTGCAAAACGCGGCTTGGTCTGTATAGCCTAAACCAGTTTGCCAAGCGTGGAACGTTTGGGTTACTTTGTTTAAGTCATCGGGGGTAAAGTCACGCAACACCCGGTCTTTCATATAGCCGAGGTTACGGGCATCGATAAACAGTATTTCACCTTTTCGATCTCTTAAGGTTTTGCCACTGGCAGAGCTGCGTTGACCTTTATTTTTAGTTAAGAACCAAATACAGGCGGGGATTTGAGTATTAGTAAATAATTGTCCGGGCAGGGCGACCATGCATTCCACGAGATCATTTTCTATTAAGGCTTTGCGGATTTCACCTTCATTATTGGTATTGGAGCTCATGGAGCCGTTGGCAAGCAACAAGCCTAAACTGCCATTAGGCGCCAAGTGGTAGAGCATGTGTTGCAGCCAGGCAAAGTTGGCGTTGCCACTGGGTGGTTTGCCATATACCCAGCGAGGATCATCGTCACTGACCCCCGTATCCCATTCGCGCATATTAAAGGGCGGGTTAGCCATGACAAAGTCGGCGCGTAAATCCGGGTGTTGATCGTTGGTATAGGTGTTGGCGGGTTCTTTGCCAAAGTTAAAGTCTATGCCGCGAATCACCATGTTCATGGCAGCCAGTTGCCAAGTGGTGTGGTTATATTCTTGCCCATAAATGGAGACATCACCGATGCGGCCTTGATGTTCCCGGATAAAGTTTTCGGATTGTACGAAAAAGCCCCCGCTACCCATCGCAGGATCATACACTCGGCCTTTAAACGGTTCGAGCATTTGCACAATCAGGCTGACGATGGACTTTGGTGTGTAAAACTGTCCGCCTTTTTTGCCTTCAGCTAAGGCAAATTGGCCCAAAAAGTATTCGTACACATGCCCAAGAATGTCCTTACTGCTGAGGCTCTCATGTTTAAAGGGGATGGTGGCGATTAAATCAATCAGTTCACCCAGTTTAGCGGCGTCTATTTGTAAGGTGGTGTAGCGTTTATTAAGAATGCCTTTAAGTTTTTCGTTGTCTTTTTCAATTGCGTCGAGTGCGTGATCGATTAATTGTCCAACCGAACTAATGCGGGTGCACAGGCGTTTTTCTGTATCATCTTCGGGGGCTTCGGTGAGGACATCACCAACTTTGTTAAGCCAAATGACACTATTAATAACGACTTTGTTTTGGTTTTGTAAAAACTCCCAACGCGCCACTTTGGGCACCCAAAATACATTTTTCTCAGCGTAGTAATCCCGTTGTTCTAATTCAATAGCAATCTCGGCTTGATAGTCTGCGCTGTCTTCACCATCATAATCGGTGGGATCGAGGTAGTATTCGTGGTCTGGGGTTTTAAATTGAGTGATAAGTTCCTGTCGGCGATTATCAAATGAATCGCTGACGTATTTTAAAAAGATTAACCCGAGTACGGTGTTTTTGTATTGCGAGGCATCGAGGGTAGAGCGAAGCTTATCTGCACTGGTCCATAATTTTTTGTCGAGATTATTTAAAAACTGTTGTTCGTCGATATTGACCATGGTGGTTAGCGTTGGAATTGATTAAGTCGGTTTAAGGTGGATATTATGCGGTTAAAACGCCTTAATTTATAGAGTTTATCTAACGTCCTTCACAAAGTATGCAAATTCGCCTTATTCTATGTAAAAAAATACTGAGCATAACCCTTAAGACGAAATGATTAGGCTAACAGATATTGAAATCAAAAGAATTAATCATAACTCACCTGAATATAAGGCGGCAGTGGCCTTACGCTATTTGATTCTACGGCAGCCCTTAGGTCTTACGTTTTCAGATGAACAGTTAAAATCGGAAGCTGATTCTTACCATATCGGATCTTATTTAGACGGCAAATTGATTGCTTGCCTGGTTTTAAAGCCACTGGACAATCATCAGATTCAAATGCGGCAGGTAGCGGTTGATAGTCTTTTTCAGAGAAGTGGGGTTGGTAGTGAGTTGGTCTGTTATTCTCAGACCTTGGCTAAACAATTGGATTTTAAAGAAATGATTTTACATGCTCGTGAAACGGTGGTTCCGTTTTATGAGCGTCTTAAATACAGCAAGGTCGGGGATCGGTTTACAGAAATTACACTTCCGCATTGGCTGATGTTAAAGTCATTGCTGTAACCCATCTCTTTTCAAGACTCGTTACGGATAAGTTTTGCTTTGGCGATTCAACCGACCCAATCAGAGCGCTCAATTAGGGTTGTAACTTATGCTGAATGGTTACGGTTTTTTATGCTATTTTAAAGGCAAACTAGATTTGTTGATTATTTCTATGCATATTGATCCTTTTTCCATCATTGTCTTCACTATCATTATTTCATTAATGATGAGTGCTGGCTTGTTCGTGGTGTCACGTAATTATTTAACTGATGTCAAAGGCATATGCTACTGGGCAAAGGCATTATTTCTAATGGGAATAGGTTGGAGTTTAACTGCTCTATACGGGATTATTCCGCATTTCTTTTCAATGATAATAGGTACGGCATTAGCTCTAATAGCAATTGTTTTGTATTTTCGCGCTTTGGCTGAATTTAAAGAAATCAAAGTATCACTTCGATGGCTGTATATAGTGGTCACTATTTCTTTTCTTGCGCACATTTATTTCGTCCTGATAAACTTTAATATAGCTGCTAAAATCGTTGTGACCTCATTATCTGTTGCAGTTTTGTTGCTTGCGAACAGCATTTTGTTATTGACTAAACAGCACACTACTCGTCCTAGAAGTCATCAAGTAACAGCTGCTTTTTTTGGTTTTGCTTCAGGCGTGTATGTAATTCGGGCTTTTTATTATTTGATTTGGAATACTCAGCCGGAACAGTTCCTGTTTCAGCACAATATCATTCAGGATCTGGCTTATTTAACTAACGCTGTCTTTATAGTCGGAACTACTTTCGGCTTTGGTTTAATGTGTAATGAGAAATATTTTGATGAAAAAAATCAGGCACAATTAGAGCTCAACAAATCAGTTTCGCTATTGAATGCAACGCTTGAATCCACCGCAGATGCGCTTTTAGTAATTTCGTCAACCGGTGATGTTGTTCAATACAATAGCTTGTTTGTTAAAATGTGGGGGATTTCAGAATCTGCACCCGAATTAAGAAGTAACCCATTTCTGCTCGTATGCATATTAGATCAGGTCATTGACAAAGAAGGTTTTTTAAATGATATGATTGATATTGACAGCCGCGTTTACGATGAAAACTTTTCCGAGGTACATTTTAAAGATGGCCGTATTATTGAGTGTTATTCCAAACCACATTATCTTAATGGAAAACCGGTTGGACGGGTTTGGAGTTTTCGTGATGTCACTGAACGTAAAGCTGCAGAAGAGGAAATTAAACAATTGGCCTTTTACGACTGGCTGACGGGTTTGCCAAATCGGCGGAAGCTGTTTGACAGATTAAGCTATAGCATCGCGCTTAGTCAACGGCCTAATACACAGTTCGCGGTCTTCATGATAGATTTGGATAAATTCAAAGCGGTGAATGATAGCTTAGGCCACACTCTAGGTGATGAATTACTTAAGCAAGTTGCGATAAGAATTAGAAACTGTTTACGTGATGGCGACATGGTTGCGCGTTTAGGGGGTGATGAATTTATACTCATACTAGAAAACCTGAAAATCCCCGAAGCTGCTGAAGTCATTGCCCTAAAATTGATTACCGAATTAACTATTCCCTTTCAATTATCTGAAAATGCCAGGGTACAAATAGGAGCGAGTATCGGTATCAGCATATATCCTCAACACGGCACCACCCCTGAAATCCTCATGGATCATGCAGACATTGCACTTTATCAAGCTAAAGAAAATGGACGTGGCTGCTTTTCTTATTTTACGGGGAATTTTTAAATTGGTTGATAAGTTCCTGACGGTGATTACCTGGATAATCTATCCAGTGTAGTACTTAATTTGAGTAATGATTGCTGTAATTGGGTATCTGAAATAGATAAGCTATCACTTCTTATCTGCGCTATTTTTTCTACAGAAGGCAAGTTTGCTTTCCTTGTCGATCCTGAAGAAGAACCTATTTGCCTGGTTATTACCTTGACCTGTATCGCTTCAATCGGTGCTTTTGTGGTTGATTGAATGGCTCCAATAATCGCCTGGTTATAAAAACGTAACTGTGATGCCCATGTTGCAGAATCGGTGTAGATCAGTAACTTTTTATCTTTAATCAGACAGTGTCTCGCTTGCTTTGCCAGGTTGTAGGGTAAGACGTTTTGAATACGCTTTAACAGGCGTTGTTGCTGCTCAATCTGGCTATAATAAAAAGCCATCGTGCGATTCTGATAAGTTAGTGAAACTTTAAACGTAGGTGGTTTTGAGGGCATAAAAGCAGAGTGCTCGTTGTTCAGCTTCGAAACAATGTGAAGTACACAAAGCTAACATGGTGGTGTTTGCTTTGTGTACTTTCAACCATAGAGTGATCGATGCGCTTCATGGTTGTGCAGCGCATCCAGTAAGGTGACGATTATTGATTACGCGTTACCTTAATCAAAATTAAGCGGTTTCAACAGTATCCGCTTTATTCTGGTAAGCCTTCATTTGATTAAAGTTGAGGTAGCGATAACTCTCTCCAGCCGATTTACTGATCTGTTCAGCATAGACTTTATATTCATCAAAAGAAGGTATTTTACCTAACAATGAACATACGGCTGCCAGTTCTGCAGAGGCTAAATAAACATTGGCCCCATTACCTAAGCGGTTAGGGAAGTTACGTGTCGATGTAGAAACGACGGTTGAGTTTTCTGCAACACGTGCCTGGTTACCCATACACAATGAACAGCCCGGCATTTCCATTCGGGCACCCGCTTTACCAAAGGTACTGTAATAGCCTTCTTCGGTTAATTGAGTTTGATCCATCTTGGTCGGTGGGGCGACCCATAGACGGGTAGGTAATTCACCTTTTTGTTGTTCAAGTAATTTACCTGCCGCACGGAAGTGACCGATATTGGTCATACAGGAACCCAAGAAGACCTCATCGATTTTTGTACCCGCAACTTCTGAGAGAGTTTTAATATCATCAGGGTCATTAGGGCAGGCCAACAGCGGTTCTTTGATTTCATTCATATCAATTTCAATGATCTCAAAATACTCGGCATCGGCATCCGGTTCGAGTAGAACGGGATTGGCAAGCCATTCTTCCATGCTTTTAATCCGACGCTTGATCGTTCTTACATCGCCGTATCCTTCAGAAATCATCCATTTCAACAGGGTAATATTAGAGTTTAAGTATTCACGTATCGGTGCTTCATTTAAACGAATAGTACAGCCACCGGCTGAGCGTTCTGCTGATGCATCGGATAATTCAAATGCCTGTTCAACTTTTAAATCAGGTAGACCTTCTATTTCCAGGATGCGGCCTGAGAAAACATTTTTCTTACCTTTTTTATCAATGGTTAATAATCCGCGTTTGATGGCAGCATGTGGAATCGCGTTCACCATGTCTCTTAGGGTAATGCCGGGCTGCATTTCACCTTTAAATCGAACCAATACGGATTCAGGCATATCCAAAGGCATGACACCGGTTGCTGCAGCAAAAGCCACTAAACCAGAGCCTGCAGGAAAAGAAATGCCGATAGGGAAGCGGGTATGTGAATCACCGCCCGTTCCCACAGTATCTGGCAATAACATGCGGTTTAACCAGGAGTGAATGATTCCGTCTCCAGGACGTAAAGAAACACCGCCACGATTCATAATGAAGTCGGGTAGAGTATGTTGCATGACAACATCGACGGGTTTCGGATAAGCAGCAGTATGACAGAATGATTGCATCACCAGGTCTGCTGAGAAACCTAAGCAGGCTAAATCTTTTAGTTCATCGCGGGTCATCGGGCCGGTGGTATCTTGTGACCCGACGGTGGTCATGTGTGGTTCACAATAAGTGTTAGGTCGAACGCCTTCAACACCACAGGCTTTACCGACTATTTTTTGTGCCAGCGTAAAGCCTTTCTTGGTCACTTCTTCTACCGATGGGCGCAAGAACACGTTTGACGCTTCAAGTCCTAAGGACTTTCTGGCTCTATCCGTTAAGCCACGCCCAATAATTAATGGAATACGTCCACCTGCACGGACTTCATCCAGGATGATGTCAGTTTTTAAAGCGAACTTACAGATAACTTCATCCGTTTCATGACGTTTAATGACACCTTCATAAACATAGATATCAATCACATCGCCCATGGCTAATTGAGTCACATCACATTCAAAGGGCAGAGCGCCGGAGTCTTCCATGGTGTTAAAGAAAATGGGTGCGATTTTGCCACCGATACAAACTCCGCCATCGCGTTTATTAGGGATAAAGGGGATGTCGTTACCGATGAACCATAAAACCGAGTTAGTCGCTGATTTACGTGAGGAGCCTGTGCCTACTACATCACCCACATAAGCAACGGGGAAACCTTTTTTTTGTAACTCTTCGATTTGGAGTTCTGCATTAGTGATACCTTCTCTAGGTATTTTTAGCATCGCTTTGGCATGAAGTGGAATGTCGGGTCTTGACCATGCATCTGGTGCGGGTGATAAATCGTCGGTATTGGTTTCTCCGGTGACTTTAAAGACAGTCACTGTGGTTTTTTCAGCAACAGCAGGCTTGCTGGTAAACCATTCGGCTTCTGCCCAGGATTTAATCACTGCTTTAGCAAATTCATTGCCTGCCAATGCTTTCTCTTCAACATCATGAAACGCATCAAAGATCAGTAAGGTATGTGATAAGCCTTTAACTGCAATCGGTGCCAGGGTAGGGTTGTCCAGCAAGTCGATTAAAGGGGTTATGTTATACCCCCCTAGCATGGTACCTAATAGTTCTGTGGCATCGGCGGGTGTTAATATGGGTGAGCTTGTTTCACCTTTTGCTATCGCAGTTAAAAAACTGGCTTTAACGTAAGCGGCTTCGTCAACACCGGCAGGAATTCTATTAGCTAATAAATTAAGAAGAAATTCCTCTTCCCCTTGTGGAGGGTATTTAATCAGTTCAACTAAAGCAGTTGTCTGTTCGGCATCAAGTGGCTTAGGTACTACGCCTTCAGCGGCACGCTCTTCAACATGTTTACGGTACTGTTTTAGCATTAGATGCTCCTTAGAGGTTAAAAAAGTGAGTGGCGGTGAAAAAAATCAAATCCCATCATCTGAGAATGTATGGAGTGACTAAAAATTGCTATCATAGAATCATTACGACAGTACTTCAGCAGTTAAATTTAAGTGAGTTAAGATCTTTTGTTGGAATAATAACATTCATGTCATCATTATCAACAAAAAATGCATAACGATTGCCTCATATTGGACATTGTAAAGTTAAAAAGACAAAATAATTTAGGAGTATCTTATGAATAAATGCCCCTCTTGTGATTATGAGCGTAAAGATCTTGATGTGAGATGCCCTAAGTGTGGTGATTTTTATCCGACGATTCAGGCGTTACTTGCTGAGGAAGTGGCTTATGAAGAACAGCACTCATTGCGTGGTTGGTGTCTACGAATAATAAAAGCAGATGATATTAAGGCAGCATTAGGGCAAGAATTTAAGCAGTTTAAAGATGAGTTATCTTACAAAGGGATGTTTACCCTTTTTCTGATTATTTCATTCGTTTTTGCTCTGCTTGTTTCAGTGCTGTAGTTAATATTTATTGTGTCTTGGTTTGGGTCAAGTCCAGAGTATTAAAGCAAATGCAGTTTTTGCTTTAATACTTTGTAGACTGATCCAATATAAATTAGAGTGCTCTTATCCGATTAATGAGTATGGCTATGCGTGTGATGGTCTGGATGATCAGGGTCTATAGGAGGCGATACCTGATGGGGTGTAATCTTTAAGTTGTTTTTATCCTGATTTTTTGGATCGGGAACAACAGGGGTTTGCTCATGCTCGTGTTCATGCTCATGTTCATGCGGATGTTGATGATCTTCGGATTCAATCGGTTCTGGTTGGGTATGTTGATGGCTATTGGCAGCATCAGCTGATTGCGTTGATTTAACAGCAACACCGTATTGATAGACCATGAGGCCACCCAGATCCGCACCTTGAACAATCAGTCCAAACAATAATGCGGAGAGTGATAGAAAAATAGCATTCGCCACACCATAAACAACACCGCCACTTTTTAATCGCCAAGCAGCCAATCCAAGAGATAGGGACAGAATTGAAACGCCGATATGTTCATGGTTTTCCATGATCTCATGAACATTTTCACCATGCGGAACAGTATCAGCGGCTATAAATCCAGCGGTTACAGTGAAAATAGCTGAAAGTGCTCCCAGATACAGAAGCCAGCTGAATGCTTTTCTCCAGAGTGTATTTTTAGCCAGCGTAGCTATTAAATCGAGAATGAAAAAGCTCGTTAAAAAAGCAATGGGGAAATGTACCAGCAAAGGGTGGATGTTTTCCAGGCTTGCAATACCGGGCAATATCGATGAAAAGAATGTTTCTGGTCCGTGATCTGATAGTTTCTCAAGAAAAATCAGAAGGTTGGAAACACTATCTGCAACACCACCACTATGGTCGGCACCGCCATGAATTTGGAAAGATAAAAAGTTATTCATTTTTGGTCGTTAATATGTGTTGAATATGAAGGGATAATCTACTTTATATTTGGGTAAATGCAAATAGAGTGAGTTAATGTGCGGTAAGGTATTTTAATCATGTCTTTGAGCATCAGCAGGTAATTTATTAAATATCGGATGCCGAACCAAGCCATAGTGCGCTGGATAATAAACTGCACCGAGATATAAACCATCAGGAGGGGCAGTAATTCCACCCAGTTTTCTATCTTTTGCCTCTAGCAGTTCACGAGTCCATTCAACAGGCTGTTTTTCTGTTCCTATTGCCATCAAAACCCCCGCTATGTTTCTTACCATGTGATGCAGAAAAGCATTGGCCGAGATGTCGATAATCACTTTATCCTCTTCACGATAGACCTCTATAAAGTAAATCGTTCGGCATGGGCTTTTAGATTGACAACCTTGGGCGCGAAATGAAGAAAAGTCATGATGACCAATTAAGTGTTGCGCTGCCTGGTGCATTATTTTTTCATCAAGTTGTACCCGACACCAGGTAGCCTGGTTACGTAATAAGGCTGATTTTATGGGGCGATTAAGAATGATATAGCGATAAAAGCGGGCAATCGCGCTGTATCGGGCATGAAAATCTCCAATGGCAGTTTCAATCCACGTGATTCTGACATCATCCGGTAAATTGCTGTTACCTCCCATCAACCAGGCATGAAGATCACGTTGGCTTGTCGTATCAAAATGGACCACCTGCTCAAGGGCATGTACGCCGGTATCCGTTCTGCCCGCACATTGTACGTTCACTGGATGATTCGCGATCTTGGACAAGGCTTGTTCAAGTACCTGTTGAACGCTGCGATGGTGGGTTTGCCATTGCCAGCCAAAAAAGCCGCTACCATCGTATTCAACGCCTAAAACGAGTCGGGTTTTATTCATGGATAAAAACCTTGTGACCTACGTTGACAGTGTCGTATAGCTCAATAAGATCTACACCTTTTACACGAACACAGCCATGAGATTCTGGAGTGCCAGTCATTAGTTCATCAGGACTACCATGGATGTATATATAGCGCCACGTCGAGTCGACATTACCGTAACGGTTTTTATGGGGTTCCAGACCTCCTAACCATAATATCCGTGTCAGGATCCAGTCACGCTCTGAGTATTGCTGACCTAACTGAGGCGTATAAATTTCTCCTGTAGGGCGTCTGCCGACAAATACACTATTAATGGGTTGTTCAGTGCCTATTTTTGCTCTGATTTGATGCCAGCCTCTTGGGGTACATTCACTACCTCTTAGTTCACCCGGTCCATTTTTAGCTGTAGAGATGGGGTATTGCCGGACTTTATTACCGTCTTTAACCATAGTCAATTGCTGACTGGTGATGCAAATATCCAGATAATCGTGGACTTCGCCTGTTGTATAGTTTTTCATTTGTCTGGGGTGTAAAGGGGCATTTACTTTTCATTGTACATAATCTATCAGTAATTCTAAATAGCCGCTTTTATAATTAGGGTATTTAAAAGTATAACCTAGGGATTTTAAGCGTTGATTATTGCAACGTTTATTAAGGTCAGGGTTATCATCGGTCATTTTGATACTTGGAGGCTGACAGTTCATTTGTACTGCCAACCAAGAGATCACTTCCCACATCGGTGCGGGGTCATCATCACTGGCAACGTAACATTGTTCTAACCCGATACCCGCTAAGTGACATTCTGATAAGTATACTAATACGCCAATACAATCTTGCTGATGAATTCGGTTAGTGTAATAGGGTGGGTCTTGCTGAATAACAGGCGATTGGCTAGCGAGCCTCAGTAAATACTCACGACCCGGGCCATAGATACCAGAAAAACGCACGACGATATTCTGGACGCTTAAGTCCATCAGCCTTTGCTCAGCCTGTCTAATTAATTGGCTGGTAATGTTTGCTGGTTGTGCATTTGATAATTCGTCGACCCATTCGCCTTGTGTCTGACCATAAACACTAGTGGACGATACAAAAATCCAACGGGTGGGTGAGACAGTCTGCGAAAGTCTTGACAGTAAGTTATCGAGTCCGGTTTCATAAATAGCACGATAACTTTCTTCATTACGACCATCAGGTGACACGATAAAATAGACAATCTCAAAATCAATGGGTAAATCATTGAGTTGATCTGAAACTGTTATGTCAGCAGTGAAATAATTAACACGGTTGGTTACATGGCTGGGTGGATGTCTTTTTAACCCTATGACATGATGTCCTTTAGCCGACAGAGTATTGGCTAGTTGCATGCCTATCGATCCACAGCCAACAATTAAAATTTTTGCCATGATGTTGTGACGTAGTTATTGTTTTCTTACAACTGGTTAATGAGCTGCAATTCTTGAGGATACGGAGACATATAGTATGATTCATCAATATAAGTATCCGGGGATTTGCGAAAGTGGTGTTTGAGCAATGTTAACGGCACAATCAAAGGTATTTCTCCGCTACGATAACGTTCAATCAGCTCACAGAGTTCGGCTTTATCATCTGACGTTAATTCTTTTTTTAAATAGCCTTGAATATGTTGCAAGACATTGACGTGTTGACCACGAGTCACAATGGATTTAAGGGTTGTCATTAAAAGCAGAATATACTGTTCCGCTATTTCCAGTAAATTATCTTTATTAATGCGGGATAATAATTGTCCCATTTCCCGATAATCCGCATGACTCATAATAATCAATTTGTGGCGAGCATGAAAATGGATCAATTTTTTGGGTGTCAATCCTTCGGTTAGTAATTGTTTCCAGCGATACAAGACATAAACACGTTGAATAAAGTTTTCACGTAAGCCGGGATCACCTAAACGACCTTCTTCTTCTACGGGCAGCAGTGGATTATTTTGCATCATGATGTGCGCATAAATCCCGAAGCCTTCTCGATTAGGCGGGTGATTACCTGAATAAACTTTAACTCTTTCCATGCCACAACTAGGAGAATCTTTTTTTAAGATATAGCCACATAAGTCAGCATGAAACTGTTTTTGACTGACGGCATATTCTTTTAATCGGGCAGTTACATCTAATTCGGGATCTTTTACTCCGACACAACGAATCTCGTTATTTAGTTTAACTAAATGGATGGTCGGTCTGGGTATGCCTAAGCCAATAGCCACTTCCGGGCAACAGGGTCGAAAGTCAAAATAGTGCGTTAAAGTGCCGATGATATAAGCATCCCGCTTGTGCGAACCATCATAACGAACCAGTTCACCCAATAAACAACTGCTAATACCGATTGGAATCTTTTTAATCATAATAAGTTCGTGAGTTATATGGGTTATGACTCATCAACTTCTTCAATGATTAATTCATTAAGAGAAGATTTTGATGGTACGCCTGACTGTTTAATGTCTAACGATTTCGGAACGGTCGTTACCCGTATCTTTCTAGTGCTTGGAATCATCATTTTATTAAACTGACGGTTTTTAACCCAAACTGCAATTCTAAAGCCTAGTAATAATGCAAGCAAAATTAAATAAAATAAAGGTTCTGCCATATTACCTTTAAGTTGCCAGTAATAATGAATGATGACAGCAATAGCCGCTAAGTAAATAAGGCGGTGGACTTTTTTCCAGTTCTTCCCCAGGGACTTTTTTGCAAATTTGGGTGAAGTGATGGCTAAAGAAAATATGATTATATAAGCCAGTACACCCAGCCATATATACGGACTTTCAAAAATATCAATAGCAATAAGATGCCAGTCCAAACCGTGATCAACGCTTAAATAGACCAATACATGCAAGGTTGCGTAAAAGAAGGCTATAAGTCCTAACATTTGCCGGTACGCAGTCATACCACGCCATTTGCTTAAGGTCTGTAGTGGTGTAATGGCTAGTGTTAGCCATAAAAAACGTAAAGACCAGTCGCCTAAACGAATATGCAACGCCTGAATCGGATCGGCACCCAGATTATCAGTTGCAATATCGATGGATATAGCTATTAAGGGTAAGAAGCATGCTAAAGTAATTATCAGCCATCTGTTTATCGAACGAAAAAACATTAGAAGAAATGCCGCAAATCCATATCGCTATACAAGGATGCGACCTGGCTTCCATAGCCATTAAACAGTTCAGTCTTACGACGTGGGGTAAAAAAGCCACTGCCTAATTGGCGTTCACTGTTTTGACTCCAGCGAGGGTGGGGGACTTCGGGATTTACATTAGAATAGAACCCATAGTCATTGGGTGCAAATTTATTCCAGGTAGTGGTAGGTGGTCTTTTGACTAATTCAATTTTTGCAATGGCTTTGATGCTTTTAAAGCCGTATTTCCAGGGCACGACTAAACGTAAAGGGGCGCCATTTTGCTTAGGCATACTTTCTCCATACATGCCAGTTGCTAGAATAGTTAAAGGGTGCATGGCTTCATCAATACGTAATCCTTCGACATAAGGCCATTCCAGCATCGCATTATCACGTTGATTGGGCATTGTTTTTGGGTCGTAGATGGACGTAAACTGAACAAATTGAGCACTGGATAACGGTTTAGCCATTTTTAATAAATTCGCTAATGGAAATCCAATCCAGGGAACCACCATAGACCAGGCTTCAACACAGCGAAAACGGTAGATATATTCCTGAAGTGATTGCTGGCTTAACATATCTTCCAAGTGATAAACAGCCGGTTTTTCAACTTCACCACTAATTTCTACAGACCAAGGGTCGGTCGGTAAGCTTTGCGCAAGTTGTGTTGCATCTGTCTTATTAAAAGTAAATTCATAGTAGTTAGTATGATTATTAACTATTTCAGATGAGGTCGTAATTAAGGGTGCAGCCGTTGTATTTGCTTTGGGGGCATGATTCCATTCGGTT
Source organism: uncultured Methylococcaceae bacterium (assembly GCA_903866825.1). Classification (GTDB taxonomy): domain Bacteria; phylum Pseudomonadota; class Gammaproteobacteria; order Methylococcales; family Methylomonadaceae; genus Methylobacter_C. The sequence goes on along the minus strand of CAIPPE010000101.1, from coordinate 28,601 downwards.
TTAGTTTCGGCTAAAGCTGATGAAGAAACGCCAGCAACGAGTGACCCCATCATTACCTTAATAATTTGACGGCGTTGTTTAAATACTAAAGGGTCAGTAATTTCACTGGCGGGAATGTCTTTATGAGTTTTAATGATCATGACTTAACCTAAAGAAGCACGGCGATAACCCAATGACGGAATATCAGTTTTTTTTGCCTTTTGGAATCCAGCTTAATATCTTTCTAACTTTTATTTCGGTAATAAAGGCCAAAGAAAACAGTTGAATAAAGTTATCGGCCTGAATCAAATCCAGGCCAATCTGTTCAGGCACTAATTCTTTTCGTGTTCCAAATAGCCGATCCCAGATTGAAAATACGATACCGTAATTACTATCATGCTCAGACCGCTTCTTGGAATGGTGCGTTCTATGTAAGGCTGGAGTAATAAATACCTGTGATATCAGCTCTTCTTTAGGGGCTTTAATATTGGCATGATGAAACAGAATAAAGAATAATTCTACAATCTCAATAGACAGGACCATATAAGCATTGACACCGATAATGACTACAAATACACATTTGTAGACAATTTCCAGTAATAAGTCGAAGACATGAAACCTGAAACCGGTAGAGACATTAAAGCCTTTATCGCTATGGTGGACTTTATGAAAGCGCCACAAAAATTCATATTTGTGACTGGCAAAATGCCAGAGGTAAATCGCAAAATCAAATAAGGCAAAAGCCAATATCCATTTGATCGGCCCATCGTCCAGACCACTCAATAAACCATGAGAGGAAAACTTCTGCGCTATAAGAAACAGCGAAGAGGCTCTTAAGACGGTTAATATGAGATTGTTAACCAAAAAAGCGGTGGTATTGGTTACAAAGGATTCTTTAAAAACCTTTTGAGGAAACTCTCTGAAGGGGTGACGTTTTTCAATAATGATTAGCACGATAAAGGCAATAATAGCGAGGCCAAACAATGCTTCATTAAAAAACATCCCGTTACTATTGCTTATTGTCTCTGTTGGTTTCATAGCTAAAACTTCGGGGTTGGTTTTAAACAAATCGCACGGGGTTTATGAACCATTTAAGGCATTTAACAAGGCGTTTAACTCTTTAATCTCGTTATTCGCGTCAACCTGTTTTGTGATGTCATACTGCACCCCTAAATAGTAGATAACGCGGTGTTTGTTATCAAATAATGGAGTGATTTTTAAATGATTATGGAATAACTCACCATTCTTCTTATAATTTCGTAGCGTGACTTCAACACTTTCATGTTTTTTCATGGCTTCTGCGATAATAAAACGACCGGGTTGTTCTCTATCTTCTCCTTGTAAAAATCGACAGTTATGACCAATAATATCCTGTTGACCGTAGCCGGTTAAACGTTCGAAGGCTTTGTTCGCATAAATAATAGGGGCGTCTTCAAAGTCGGGGTCTGCTAAGGTCACTCCATTAACACATTCATCTAAAATAGCAGAAAGCACTTGCGGAATGAGTGAGTTATCTTTTTTAACAATAAAAGACATTTATTTAACTCCAAATCTTAAAATAATTATTAGTCAGGTTGACTTATCAGTTTGCATAAGCAAGCATTAAGTTCCTGATATTTTCAACCGTGTTTTCTGCGCCTTCTTCTATTGAAGCACGGATCAATTTTTGAAACGGTCTCATGAAAACTTCAATTTCTGATAATTCAAATCGAAACGTTAGATGAGTTGATCGTTTCTCTTTATCTCTTTCCAGAAGATAATTGTGGATGTAAGGTTCATTTAAACCTTTGAAGGTTAGTTTCTCCACCGGCTCATAGTCAGTGATTTCGAACACTGATTCTACTAATGAACCCTGATCTGCTCGCACTTGTTTGGTCTTGGCTCCTACGAAGGGCTGTTTACCGTCTAAAGGTTCAAGTTCAACCACTTCTGGCGCCCATTTAGGGTAGTTTTCGTAAAAGCTTTCACCGATAAAACTAAAAACATTTTCAATCGATTGCTCGATTTCAATGCTTGCTTCACCCGTAATCGGTTTTGATGAATCAAAAGGAAATTTTAGTTGCACTTCGATACCACTCCTTGTTGAGGGGAAATTATTCAACTTATGAGTAATTGCTCAACGCGTCTATTTATAGAAAGACATAACTTGAATAGTAGAGCTAATTTACACTGACTTAGGGTAATTGCAAATTTAATTAACCAAGAAGACTTGCATTTGACTCTTTTAGAATTCGTGGAAAATTAACACCATGTTTTTTGACACTTTTATAAGAGCCAGATTTGTCTATGACCTTTAAAATCCTTTTTTATATTATTTTTATGACCTTTAGTGGTGCAAACCATGCCGATTCAGGATCAAAAAAACTCTTACCGCTGTGTCGTGATAGTCCTAATTGTGTTTCAAGCCAAACCCAGGACCCCAAGCAGTTTATTGCCCCTTTTAAAATAAAAGGAAACACGACGGAAGCATGGAAGGCATTAAAAGGCGTGCTAAATGAACATAGCCGTATTACCATTACTCGTGAAACACCGACTAATATTCACGCGGAAGCGACCAGCCTGATTTTTCAGTTTGTTGATGATATTGACTTTATTCTCGATACAGAAAATAAGACTATTCATATTCGCTCGGCTTCCCGTGTGGGTCATAGTGAATTTGGTGTAAATCATAAACGGATTGAAGCGCTTCGCCTTCAATTACAAAAAGATCAGCTTATCAGTTAATCATTGGTTCAATACAAAACCGTAATGTCTCATTATAAAAACTCGGTATTTATTTTTCGTCGTGATCTACGTTTACAGGATAATACCGGACTTAATGAAGCATTGCGGGTTTCTAAGCAAGTGTTGCCGTGTTTTATATTTGACCCCAGACAAATAGAGCCTCATCCCTATCAAAGTAAACCCGCCTTGCAGTTTATGTTGCAGTCTCTTACCGACCTTCAACAGCAATTAAAAGCGGTCGGTGCAGAACTGGGGCTTTATCATGCGCTTCCGGTGCAAGTCATCAGTCAACTGGTACAGCAACAGGCCATACAGGCAGTGTTTATCAATCGTGATTACACGCCCTTTAGCCGACAACGCGATGATGAGTTAGCGAAGCTTTGTAAAGAGTTGGGTATCAGCTTACATATCTTAAACGACAGCTTGATTACAGAGCCTGAACAGGCGCTTAAAAGTGATCAAACACCGTATAAGGTGTTTACTGCCTTCTATAATAACGCCCGCCAATTTCCGGTTACCTTACCGGAGTCCTTAAGTAGTCAGTCGTTTTTGCGTCCTCAAACGAGTGCCAACATTGAAGACTTTGGTTTTTCATTGCCAGAGATAAAGGCTAATGTTCTGCAAGGTGGACGAAATCAAGTCTTGGCAATGCTTGCAACACTCACTCAGCAAACGGATTATCAGAACACGCGCGACTACCCGGCACTTGACAGTACCAGTAAATTATCGGCTCATCTTAAGTTTGGTACCTGTTCCGTGCGGGAAGCTTACTATGCGATTGTTGATACTCTGGGCAGTGAACATCCCTTATTACGCCAACTCTATTGGCGGGATTTTTTTACCCATATTGCTTATCATTTTCCTATGGTGTTCGGTCGTGCTTTTATCGATAAGTTTGCCCATTTAGTTTGGGATAATAACCGCGAGTATTTTCAAGCATGGGCAGAGGGTAGAACGGGTTTTCCTATCGTTGATGCCGGTATGAGAGAACTCAATGAAACCGGGTTTATGCACAATCGGGTCAGAATGATTGTGGCTTCATTTCTGGTTAAAGATCTACATGTCAGTTGGCGTTGGGGGGAACGTTATTTTGCCCAACATTTGATAGATTATGATCCTTGTGTGAATAATGGAAACTGGCAGTGGGCTGCGTCAACCGGTTGTGATGCACAACCTTATTTCAGAATCTTTAATCCCTGGCTGCAACAACAAAAGTTTGATGCGGATTGCCAGTATATTTATCACTGGCTACCTGAGCTTAAAGGTTTTTCTGCAAAGACCATTCATCAATGGGATAAAAAACATCAACCTGGTGATTATCCGGCACCGATTATTGATCATGCTTATGAAAGCCAACTCACTAAGGCATGGTACAAGGCGTCTATGGATTAAGTCCTCTTTGTAACAGTTACCCGTGAGCTTTAATACCACGCATAATCTCCTGATTAACTAATTCTCTTCAAACTCTGAGTTTCCAAACTTCAAAACATGACAGTTTTCTTTAACTGATCTTTGCAGAGCCTCATCAAAACCGGTAGATGAGTTAGCTTGAATCTCAACCGAGATTCTTACTTCAACACCTAATTTTGCTGTAAATTGCTGAACCACTTCGTCAACAATGTTAGCAAAATCCATTTTTGCCTTAATTGGATCTAGGTTCACAGTGCCATAGAATTGTTTTTTTACTACAGATTTAGTTATTGGGTTAACAGAGCTATTTTCTCCTTCATGGGTAGATACAGTAGCGGTTGTTTTTCTACCTGACGAAGAAATATCTTTATTCTCCGTATCATCAATCGGCGTTCTTTCAGTCATCAAACTCTCTTGATACGCAACAGCCTGATCACGAGAAATGAGTAACGATGACTCATCTAAAATAACACTCGCACTCCCACCAAAAATAAAGCCTAGATATTTTTCATCCACTTTACCACTCGCAAAACCAAAGAAATCTTGTGAGTGTAAACCCAGATTTATGGCATTCTTATAAACATCATCCCTGACTAAGCGAGGCAAATACAGATAATGACAGCAATCTTGCCAAGCTTTTAAAGCACTAACCTCAGTGATACCGTCTTTAAAATACCAGCGCTGTAATAAATTCATCAAATGAATAGGTGACCACTCAAATATTAACCACTCTTCTTCTTTTAAACGATGTTCAATCTCTTGAATTAAACTTTGTGCCGTTGAAGAAACCGCAACCGCCTCCCAAACCATTTCAGGTTTATCTTTAATAATGTGTTCCACGGGGCAGATCAACCACTTATAAGTTTCCCTAACCATTTGCAACAGGGATTTCTCGGTCGCTTCTTTGTAGCGTTTCGCTTCCTTCACCTGAAACAAATCAAGATTTAACTTTTCATTATTAATGTCTGAAATAATGGATTGCCAGGCTAAAAAGGTTCTCGCATTATCGCGTAAGCGATTAGCTACATCATAATCAGCTGCTAAAAATATTAAACGGTTTTGTTTTTGTCTCGGTTGATCACCTCTAAACCGTAATATCTTCTCAGCCGCTGTAAATGCCTGGTTATTAGCATCTTTACTATAGCTTGCTTGATTAATGGGTAAAACGACTAAACGCGGGCCAATACCGTAATCATCTGGCACATCAATGGATGGCGTAAAAATATGAATCCCCGCAAAAGAATGATTAGACCCAAATACCCGCTTTACATAGTCTTTAAGCAAAGGTTGCACATCATTAGTCTCACTCAACTTTTGCTTACGACTTTCCATTTCTCGGCGTAAGTTAGGTTTCGTGTCAAACCATAAACGATCATTTTCTGCGTACAAATAATGCAATCGATCTCGCAAGCGCTTTAACACATCTTCAAACACAGCGACAGATTGACCCGGTTGTACACTACCCAATAAAACATGATTTATTCTTATCCCTCGAATCATTTGATTTGAAGTCGAAGGCGCACTCCCCATAAAAATAGTACGGGCTGTTCTTCGAGCGGCTTGCACACTTCCAAAACGGGTATCCGTTCCATCAATATCAGCCGGTTCAGAACGCGCCCCATCAATTTCATTATCAATAATAGGTTCCCATCCTTGGGGTAAATAATGAATACTCTTGTTACGCACATTACTATCATCCAAGGGAATTGAACCCGGCATAATGAGCGCATCACGATTCTCAGAATTCCATAAACGATGAATCACAATCGCCATGTATTGCAATACGCCACGTGTCCGCTGAAATTTATCTAAAGTAGACCAGTCTTCATAAAGCCGATCAAAAACCTCGGGATGAATCGGATAAGACCTCTGTAATCGACTTAAATATTTATGATCTTGTGTTTCTGTCGGAAGTTTAATACCGTTTTGTTTATACATATCGGCAAACTGCTGACACACTGCATTTAACTCTACGGTATCCCCACACTATCAAACAAACGTCTGCGCACGATTTCAAACGCTTCTTCAGTCGCCACTGGCTTCCAGACCGATTCCACTCGGGCAAAGTATTTCTCTAATGAATTTAAGACCCGTTGACCATTATCACCTCCCACTTCTAAATCCGACTCTGGTAAAGAGGCGAGTAACAAGGCATTAGGCACTGCTTTTAATGCTTCCGTTAAGGCTTGAATAAACGATAAATTACTATCAAAAGTGCCCCCAGATACTGTTGCCCAAGCTCAAACTGCCGAATATAAGCCACTAACTCATCAATTAAAATGACGCAAGGCGCCGCTTGGGTTAATAAATGAGTTAAGACTTCTTTACCCGGAGAAGTGCCATCTTTATCGGCTTGTTCTACCAAAGCGTATCCTGAGACACCAGCTAATTGCCAAGCCAATTCCCCCCATAGGGTATTAACCTTTAAGCCCTCATGCTCCAACGCTTGACTGGGTGATAATTTGATCCCATCCAAAACGGCAACATGAGCATAAGGCAAGTTATGAATACCCGCTGCATCCAGAATGGGTGGTATGCCCATTAATAAACGGGTATCCACTTTGCGCGTTGCCAAATGAAACACCGTTAACATGGTATGCGTCTTACCACCACCAAAAGCTGTTTGTAATTGAATGACTGGATCACCGCCCAAACCGCTTAAACGCTGCACGACCGAAGTCAGCAATAAACGCATTCCCTCGGTTATAAAAGTTCTGGAAAAAAACTTCTGTGCATCTTGATATTCTTCAGTAGCTTTACCCGCCGCCACTAAACTAATATCTGCGGCAAATTCAGATTGTTTAAAAGTGCCTTCCAGCACATCCTTATGGGGTTTAGCGATCTCTCGCCAAGGTTTAAGGCTCATAGATTATCCTGTGACTGTCCAGTTCATACTGGCTGATAGATTATTTTTATTTACAACACGGGGGTGAGCATCAATCGCTCGTAACTGCCGTTTCAATGATTGCAATACAGAAGCAGGATCGATCGCTAGGGGAAAAAGTCTAGAAGGTTTTACGGATTGTTCTAAATGCAAAACTACACGAATGGCTTTACTCTGTAAGACTCTTTTTGCAAAAGTTTTTTCATTAGAGTCATTAGCCTTCATTTTGGCAGCCACCAGACCTGCTAAGGTATCTCTGACCTTAAGCGCAACTTCATCCCCAAGGTCTTGTGGTTTAGTGCGCTTATGTTGTCGATAGTCTTTGATCTCAATTAACCAACTGATATTTTTGGACAAGCAAATCATATCAACTGCTTTTGCACTGCCACAAGTAGATTGAAATTGATTACGATAAAACGACCAGTCATCATATTTCTCTGCTAAACAGGATTGATCAAAATAAAACTGTAAATAGCCTTCCGACAGAACTGTCATCAATCGTTACCTGCATCCATAAAGCGATCTGATTGGGCTAAGGCTTCATCCAGCATTACGAAGGGATTAATGTCGTCCACCGAATCACCTTGCTCAACGGTCACGGTATCGCCTGCTTTTCCTAAAGCAAAATAACGCTGAGGAATATCCTTAAACTGTTTTTGACTTGTAATAATCTCGATTTCACGTAACAAAAACAAGCTGTGTGTTCCAATAACGACTTGGATACTATTTTTGCAAAGAAACAAAATTGCTAATGCCAAATCTTTAATGAGTTTGGGATTTAAATTGCTTTCTGGTTCATCCCAAATCAGCGTATCACCGACTTCCAAGCTTCCATTTTCAAGCAGATGCAGCAACGTAGCAATTTTTCTAATGCCTTCGGCAACCAGAGTGATTTCTCTTAATTTAGACCCAATTGAAACCAAATAGAATTTACCACCTTCTAACTTTAGAGTACCTCCCACATCAGTCGATAAACTCTTTAATTCCTGTTGCTTAATAAATGTCGGCGGTATTTTTAGCTTGGTAGACGAAAGATGCAGTGCTAAATCTCGATAGGTTTCATCAAACTGCAATTCACGTTTCTCATAAGCAGATAGAAAACCCTCAAAGAAGGAAATCATTTCCTTGCTCGGTATATAAAGCCCTTTACCATAAATCGCATTGACGGTTAGTCGATCCTGCAAAACAACTTTGTCGATTGAACGATTCGAAAACGAAAACTCCCATTTAATGTCATCAGGCAATGACGATCCTTCCGGTTCATTGGGTATCCTGATTGATAGAGTAGGAATACTGCCATATACCAAAGCACTAACATTGCTTTTACCATCGCTACCCGTTGTCGTTAAACTACCCACTTTATCTGGTTTGAAAATATTTTGCAGTCGATCTGAAAAATATCGCTCGACTTTCTGATCAGAAATAACAGATTGATTCTTAACCAAAGTATGCCAAGCATTGGAGAAGATATAACCTAACTTCAAGAGATGCGTTTTTCCCGTACCATTCTCACCAATAATTACATTTAATCCCGGTGAAAACTCTAAATCAGCTTCCTTGAACACCGTAAAATTCTTTAACTTTAAATGCGTAATCATTTTATTTACTCAAAAAACTGATCCATACCAAATTGTTCGCCTTTATGTCCTGTCTCTAAAGAGGCTGACAAAATAGCCGTCCGAGTGCCCATTAATTGTTATAAGCCTGCGCCTCTTGATATTTCTAGCACATCCTTATGGGGGTTTAGCGATCTCTCGCCAAGGTTTAAGGCTCATAGATTATGACTCTGCGAAAAGATTAATTAACTTTAATTCCGTAATCCATTGAAAATCACGACTGTTATGGGTCACTAAAGGTAGCCCCCAATACAATGCAGAGGCAGCGATTAATGCATCGGGAATTTTTATTTTTCTTAATTGCCGTAAGGCAATAGTTTGAGCCACAATCTGTGTATTTAGTTCAATTTGATTCAAACCTGAAAACAACCTGCTGGCCTTTTCCAATTCTGCTGTTGATTGTCGAAAACCCAGTACTTCAATACGCGAAATCACCGAAAACGCACCACCTTCGACCAAACCTTGTTTAAGTAAGGATTGCCCATAAGCACCTAAAGTACCATTGAGATGATAGATAAAGACGTTACTGTCAAATAGAAAACTCATAGTTTAATCATCTCCCCAGTCATTACGCCTTTGTTCCTCGATAAGGTCTGTAATCTCTGCAATCTGTTTTTTACCCCAAGCACCATAGGTTTCCGCCAACAACGTATCAACAGATGCCTGAGTATCGGACTCATTATTTATACTTTGAGGTTGTTCATCCCTATAATCCATACTATTTTTTAAATCAGGGGGGGGCGTTCTTCTTTTTTGTTTGTATTCGTTGCTCTCTGCTGACTCAGATTGCTCAACAACAACAACTAACATTTTAAAGTGTTCTACGTTTGGCTGTTCAGAGAGCCATTGGATACGACCATGATCGTAAATAGCTTCATAACTTTTCAACATTGCACTACCCTCTAAGAAAAAATATCAATGATTTACTCAAAAAACTGATCTATACCAAATTGTTCGCCTTTATGGCCTGTCTCTAAAGAGGCTGACAAAATAGCTGTCCAAGCCCCCATCAATTCGTTATAAGCCCGTGCATCTTCTGCCCAGCCTTTAGGTTCACAGAGGGTGTATAAGCGATAGGCTAATTGCCGCATGGTAGCGCTGCGTTCGGGTAAGCGAGACAGCAAATGTCCTGCGGCGCTTTCGCCTTGTTGATTGAGTACCCGGATTAAATGATGCAAGGCTTCCCATACTGGGGTGCGGTTATCATTTTCGGGTGACCAATCACTGTGGCGGCATTACTTTCATTTTTTTCATTATCGCTTGACGGGAAAATAGGCAAGCCTGTATCCAAATCTACTTGCGGGTAAAGATGCCCAATCCGCTTAAAAGCTTCTTCACGCATCCAATAGCCGTAACGACGTACATCTTCCGCTAAGCCTTTAGCGCCACTCCACTCTTCAAAGACATCTTTAGTCGCATTTTTTTTATTCGTGGCAGGAGGCAAGGGGCCTACGGGTGCGAGTCCGGCAAACTTGAGTGGAATCTCTATCATGGCTTTGTTAATCAGCACCGCCACCGGGTTTAAATCCGAGGCATAACTTTCTAAGCCCAAGCGTTGTGCTTCCAACGGTATTGCGCCACCACCGGCAAACGGATCATGAAACGCAGGTAATTTCTCTGGATTAAATAAACTCGCTGCCTCAGGATGACTTTTATTTAACGCACAAGTCTCTCGCCAACTTTTCCATATCTCGGCACGGGCTTCGTTTAATACGGCTTCGTTATTAGTGTTTTCCCATAAGACCAATTTACGAATAAGAGTAAACAAACGTTCTCGTTCAATTTGAGCGTCTTTTTTATTAACCCCTCTGCCTAAATGACGCTCATAACCTGGATCATTAACCATTTGCGCAAAAATCACCGCTCTTGCTGCCGCTAAAGGTCGTCTTGCCCACCATAAATGTAACGTAGAAGGATGACAGTGACGGATTGATTTTTCACGCGCACAAGCAATATTAATATCATCCAAAGGCAAAGCCACTTCGATGAGTTTTTTAGGGGTTTTAATTGGATTAATCATAAGTTACCAGATACAGTTAAGGCCCGGTGTAGTGCGGAGTTTTCCGTCTGCAGTAATAAGAGGCGCCTGATAGGCCATAGCAGTCGCCGCAATTATTCTGTCACATGGATCTCCATGGGCAATAATGCCACTTTCAGCCAAGGCCGCTATAGTTGGTGTGAGTTGAAGAATAGTTAAACCGAGCGAGTCAACAATGTCTTCCATGTAGGAGGTGGGTGTATGTTGAGTCGGTAAAATCAGACGACTTTTGCGAAACAGCAAAGCAATCTCCCAAAAACTAATAGCAGCACAGGCAAGTTCACCCTGTACTCGTCCGTTTTCCAGTGCTTCTTGAGCTGTCATTGATAAGCGATCTCTGCGATCTGCCCAAAAAAGCAGGATGTTAGTATCACAAATTGTCAGCATCACCGGTCCATTCTTCATCCAATGGCGCAAGAATGTCACCAACAATCACAGTGCCTCGTAGTGCTTCAAGTCTCTTTAGTGCTGCTTCACGTTTACTCTCTTTTCTATCAGGAACAATACGGGCAATGGTTTTGCCGTGCAACGTAATTTCTATTTCTTCCCCTTGTTGAACTTGCTTAAGATACTCAGGCAAGTGCTGACGTAATTCGGTGACATTAACGGAGTTCATAGCTATTCCTATTCTGTACAGTATTTTTGTACATTATAGGCTTACAGACTTGGAAAGTAACTCGTCTAAATCATAATTAATACTGGCTACACCAAAGTCCGGTTCTTGCTTAAAAGGATTTTTTAAATAATAAGGGCCTTCATAAGATTCACCTTCGACTATAACAATCGCTAAAATAAATTGCTCTGTTTGATTTAAACCATAGATAATTTCATTACGACTGACTGTAATGGTACTCTGCCCCTTTGAGCGGCCTTTAACTTCAATATGTCTTGCGAGTGCTAAGTGTTTATCGGTCTTAGGTGGCTGTGAAGTAATATCCCAACCGCATTTTTCGGCTGACACATCTTTAACGTCATGGCCTAATGATTGCTCCAATTGCATGACGGCCTGCATGGCGATGTGTTCAACGCGCTTACGTGCGGCGGCATCTATACCAGCGGGTGCCTCACCTTTCAGTTGCGCTAATAATCCTTGCGGTATCACCAAGGCACCCCCGATAACCACAGGTTGACTAGAAACCACATCAGCCATCACGCTTAATTCTTTTTTACGTTGTTCAAGTCGTGCGGTTAGTTCTTCGACACGGCGTTTTGCATTATCAGGTTGTAGTTGGGGTTGCTTACCGGCGGCAACGTCTTCAGTGAGTTTGATATAACGCGCTGACCAATAGTTAATCTCTTTCACTAAACGCTCATTAACGGCGGCCAATATTTTATTGGCTTGTAATTCTCGACGCGCTTTTACTTCTTGATAATGCAAGGGTACTAATTGTTGACTTGCATGAGCAAGTGCTAAGTTGTCCAAATTATTAGTTAACCAAGAGGCCTTAAGAAGATTAGAGACTTTTAATAAATCGTTAGCCTCAATGGGCTGTAAATCTAAATGCGGTGCCCAACCCGCATTGCTGGCCTGACCGTGTTGATCAATTGCTACAAACTGTAAGCGCCTTGAAACATGGCTATCATCATTAGCCTGACGCACACTATGATCAATCATAAATAATACGTTAGGCTCAAGTCCTTCATCATTAGGGTCAACTAAAACAGCACCTTGTTTTAACTTGCTACGATGAATTTCAAGTTGTAAATCTGTAATGGCATGCATGAGTGGATGACCGGGATGAATCAAATCCGCCATCGGTTTACCGTGTTGACGGATGACTTGTTTCTCAAAACAAATCCGTTCATATTTTTTAAGAACTGGGGTGCGAGTTTCGCCTATAACCCGATCACGTTCTCTAATATTAGCGGGTACATGAGTAATTTCATACCGATTAGGTTCTCGATTACGTATTTCGCCCCCTAAAGACTTAAAGGCTTCTGTAAAAAAGGCGCGGATAAAATACGGCTGTAATTTACGTGCCTCGGCTTTTTCCATCTCTTCTTTAACAGCATATAGATGTTCAAGCCCCATGTGTTCTTCAACCAGCGCATTACGTTTAAGAATATCTTTTAAATGCGCCGTATCTAAGGCACCATCAATGACTTGATCCAGTCGCGCTTTAACATCAGCACGGTCACCATAACGAATGGCGTCAATGAGTAAATCTTTTAAGGACACGTTATCAAAAGCTTCGCCCAGAATATCAAATACGCGCCCACCTAAAGCGGCTCGTTCAATTTCTAATTTATCCAGTAACTTTTGAAACACAGCACCTTCCCGGGTTTCGTTAGCCACGATATTCCAAAGATGACACACTTCAGTTTGCCCAATACGATGAATACGTCCAAAACGTTGTTCTAGTCGATTAGGGTTCCAGGGTAAATCGTAGTTAACCATTAGATTGGCATTTTGTAAGTTAACCCCTTCACCTGCGGCATCGGTCGCTAACAGTACAGTGACATCCGGGTTATTACGAAATTGCTCTTGGTTTTTTCGGCGTTCATCACGATTAGTGCCACCATGAATCGTCAGCACTGCTTCTTGATTGCCTAATAAGCCGGTGATTCTATCCAAAAGGTAGGTCAAGGTGTCTCGATGCTCAGTAAAAATAATCAATTTACGTCGACTTCCCACTGCGGTACACATCTCTGGCGTATTTTGCAGTAAAGATGAGAGCTGCTCCCATTTTTTATCACTACCCGATTGAACCACATTGCGTGCTTTAGATTCCAAGTCTTTTAGAATAATGATTTCAGCCTCTAATTCTTCAATAGTTTGCGCGGCGGTGGCTTGATCAACCACATCTTCGACCCAGTCTTCATATTCAGACCCCAACATTTCATCTTCGGCTTCATCAATATTTTGCGGCACATCTTTAACATTATATTTACCTAATGTTTCTGAGACGGCATGTCCGCGCTTTACTAGCTTTTCTTCTTCTAATCGACTTTCTAAACGTTTACGTCTACGCTTAATTGATTGGTATATGGCTTCTGGACTAGAGGCCAAACGACGTTGTAACTGAGTTAAAGCAAAACCAACGGTTCCCTTACGCTTACCGTCTAAATTATCCGCTCGATTCATTTCGTTACGAACATAATCCGTTACTTCTGCATAAAGAGCTGCTTCATGAGGGGATAGTTCATAATTAGCGGTATAGGCAATACGCTCTGGAAACAAAGGCGTGCCATCAAATTTAAGCAGATCCTCTTTAACCATGCGGCGCATCATATCGCTAATATCGACCTTATGAACACCTTCCCGGAATTTACCATAAAACCGGTCACCATCTAATAAAGAAAGAAAAAGCTGAAAGTCTTCTTCTTTACCGTTATGAGGTGTTGCGGTCATTAACAGATAATGACGAGTAATAGTGCCAAGCAATTTACCGAGTTTAAAGCGACCCGTTTCATTCACTTTACTGCCAAAATAATGCGCCGACATTTTGTGTGCTTCGTCAACGATAATTAAATCCCACTCACTGTGACGCAGTTTTTCTTGAAAGTATTCATTTCTGGACAGTTGATCAAGTCGGGCTATAAGTTGATTTTGTTCTTCAAAATAATTACCCGAGGGACATTGTTCTTGCTTTTCTCGACTTAATATCTCAAACGTAAGTCCAAACTTTTCTAATAATTCATCTTGCCATTGTTCAGTTAAAGAACCGGGGGACACGATTAAAATACGCTTGGCATCGGCACGCATAATCATTTCACGAATATACAAGCCGGCCATAATCGTTTTACCTGCACCCGGATCATCCGCTAAGACAAAGCGTAACGATTGTCTTGGCAACATGGACTCGTAAACAGCGGAAATCTGATGAGGTAACGGATCAACGTTTGAAGTATGAACAGCCATCATTGGGTCGAACAAATGAGCGAGATTAATGCGGTAGGCTTCTAAACCTAATTTGAATTCTGAACCGGGTGCATCGAACCCCCAAGGACGACCGACTTTAGCAATCTCTAATCTTAATTCGTCTGATCTAAATAAAGATTGCGTGCCTGGTTTACCTTCTTGGTCGGTTGCAATCATTGTTATCGCATTGCAGCTATTCATTACTTGTTCTGCCTTAACAGATGCTTAAGTAGTCTATCTAACTAAAACAATGTCTGATAAGCAAGGGCTGATTGCTTTGGATCATTTTCAAAAAGTCCACCAATCACCGCTAATAAATCAGCACCCGCAGTCAATAATTGACCGCCATTGTCTGGAAGAATACCACCAATGGCAACAATCGGAACAGAAACCTTAAGCCTAGCTTGTCGTAAGGTTTCAAGTTGCGCAGGTGCTGCCAAGGGTTTTGAAGTGGAGGGGAAGAATCGTCCAAAAGCTACATAAGTCGCGCCTTGTCTTTCTGCATCAACCGCTTGATCAACGAAGTTATAACAAGACACACCAATAATGGCTTTTTCGCCCAGGTGCAATCTTGCCTGGGCAATGGCACCATCTTCTTTACCAATATGAACCCCATCAGCGCCTATGTTTGCCGCTAACTCAACATCATCATTAATCAGTAACGGTACGTTAGAACGATGACAGACTTTTAACAATTCGCTGGCTAAATAAATGGCATCGGAAGGATTTTTATCCCGGTATTGGACCACCACGGCGCCGCCTTTAATAGCCGCAATAACTTCATTAATAATGAGGTCAGCAGATTTATGATCGGTTTGGGTAATGGCATACAGTCCACGTGCAGGAAACCTCATGTATCGTCCTCCATCCAGAAAAAACGATTGGGAATAAACTGGCCTTTACCGGGTTGATAGGCACTGTTTAATGAGTTCCAGGTATACTCCTGTGCTTCCATAACGGCCTGAATCGGTTCTAGTCCATGCGCCATTAATGCGGCAATACTGGTCGCTAAGGTACAGCCAGAGCCATGATAACTGGCGGGTAGTCTATCGTAGGTATAGGTTTCCCAGCATCGACTGTCATAAAACAATTGATTACTAACCGAAGGCGTGTCCTCATGTGTGCCGGTAATTAAAACATATTCACAACCTTGATCCAGCAAGTCCAAACCGCAGTCTTCCAGATCATTACCGCCTGTTAGCTTGCGAGCTTCTTCACTATTGGGTGTCAATACGGTGGTACAAGGGAGTAGTAAATCGACAATCGTTGCAATGAGTTTCTCGTTAGATAATTCAGCACCACCACCTGCCGCTAAAACGGGATCAAGAATAACCGGAATATGGGGGTGTTGTTTTAAAATTTCATGAATAGCGATAGTGGTTTCATGGTGTCCGATTAAACCAATTTTAAAAACATTAACGGGCAAATCAGCTAATAATGTGTTTGCCTGGCGGATAATATTTTCTGGCGTTTGAGGGATGAGTCTTTTTACATTTCGGGTATCTTGTTCGGTTAATGCAGTGATGACACTGGCAGAATGGCATTGATGACTGACCAATGTTTCAATATCTGCCTGAATTCCAGCGCCTCCACTGGGGTCATGACCAGAAAAGGACAGCACAACAGGGCGATGAGAGGACATGAGGTTTCCTTGAGAATTATTGTCCTATAATAACACACGTCATAAGGGTCGTTTAAGCGACGCCAATCTCACCCAACAAACTGGCTATCATATTTTCAGCTTGGTGCAGGTAACCTCCACCAAATAAATTCAGATGATTCAAAATATGATAAAGATTGTAAAGCGATTTTCTGACCTTATAGCCCTCATTTAATGGCCATACGGCTTGATAAGCGGCATAAAAGTCCCGATTAAAACCACCGAATAATTCAGTCATCGCCAAGTCTGCTTCTCTGTCACCATAATAACAGGCGGGATCGAAAATAACCGGATTGCCTTGATTATCGGTTGCTGCGTTACCCGCCCATAAATCGCCGTGTAACAGGGAAGGCGTCGGGGTGTAATCAGTAAAAAATAAAGCTGAATGGGTACAGAGTCTTTCTCCCGAGGCTTGCAACCGGCCACCATAACCGTTTGTTGCAGCCAGTTGTAACTGAAAACCCAAACGTTGGTTAATCCAAAAGCTTGGCCAGTGCTTACCTGGTTGATTTCGTTGTAGCGTACTGCCAATGGTATTGTCTCGATGCCAACCAAAATAGGGTTGTAGCGTTTGATGACATCGAGCAAGCTGTTCTCCTAATAAACGCTCTGAAGATGCGCTTGCCCGACTGAATTCCAGATATTCTAACACCAGAAAAGCATGGCTATCTGTCTGACCATAAGCAACAGGATTCGGAACACACAGCGTTTGCGTAGCTGCCAACTCTTGTAATCCAGTCAATTCAGCCGCAAACATATCCACTAATTCAGGGCGATTAAGTTTAACAAAATAGCGGGTATTGCCATCTTGCAGGCGAAAAGCCGCATTAATGTCCCCACCAGATAACGGTTGCACTGAACGGGCAGTAAATGCTTGCCCCGTTGCAGTGACGATATGCTGCGAAATAGTGTTCCAGTTCAATTTGTTAACTCTTAGCAGTTTTTTATAGGTTTATGATATCCATTATAGTGGATGCTTAGCGGGTTGTAAGAATTAAGCCTGCTAAATTGGAGTAAAGCTGCTTTATCTATTTTTGCAGGCAATAGCTGAAGTTACTGCTCTCCTGCTTTTAAACAACTGGCGTGTTACCTAAAGAAACATAAGAAGCTTAACAGGTTAAATGCTCAGGGGTGGCGGTAAAGTACCCGGTGTTCTGGATAAGATACTTGTTGATCTGGATAGGTTATCCGGTGTTCTTGCTAAGCTACTGGCTGTTATGGATAGGCTACTAGATGTTTTAGATACGACACCTGCCGTTCTAGCTAGCTTACTCGGAGTTCCAGATAAGACACTGGCTGCTCTGGATAGCTTACTATAAGCGTTGGTTAAAACACTCAGTCTTCTGGGTAAGACACTAAGTATTTTAGCTAAGCCACCGAGGTTTAAAAACAAGCAGAATCTGTTTTAGTGGGCTAGTTCATCATCGTAATAGTTTACGAATGATTTTAGTTAGCTTACTCACAGTCTGGGTGTGAACACTGGAAGGTTGTAGGTCTGAACTCGGAGGGTTAGGCTTTTCATTTTAAGTCTGGGTATAGTATTTAATAGTTCCAGTAATGCCCTCAAGACACCCACACGCTTGGTTATGAGGCTGAAGCTAGATGGAAATATATAATTTATATTGCAGATACCGAATAAAGCGAGTAGTTTGTCCCTTAGAGAATATAAGGAATAAAACTTTATCTTCTAGTAACTCATCTCAATATTATCAATTAATGGCGAGCAGGCAGCTTAATTTAGCCGTAATATTCTCACTATCATGACTTTCAACTCATACTTTCCTGCCATTCAGAGCGGACAAATCGTCTGGCTTTCCCATTACAATTTAAAATTACCCATCTATGGGGGTGTTTGCGGTATTAATGATCAAGAAATTACCGATACCCAGACCGACCTTGCTTACTATATCTGGATGCTGCAACACTGGCATCCCAGCATTCAACGGGACGCGAAGGAGTCAACGGCCTATAAAACGCTGATGGTTATCGGTTCCAATTCCGGAAATACGAGTATAAATTACCCTAAGCCTTCTTTATTCCCTGATGCGCCAGTTGCACCGGCGCCGGGTATTCAAAAACGCTTGTTTAGTCAGGTTATCCGTATAAAAGCGAGTGCTAGATACAGCGACGCTATTGGTCATGATTTGGGTATTATTGGTGCAGCTAATAAGGTCGAACATCTAATCCCTATTGCTTCTGTTTTAGTGGCGCTAGGCGAGTCGGGACAGCGGGTTGCCATTAACTTTAATAAATATGGTCATGACGGTGTCTGGATCGAAAGTCGCATTAATGGTGGTGATTGGGTTTTTCTAGCTATTAATACGCTTAAGCTCTATTACGACGAGCGTCCGCTGACAGCCGGTAATACCCATGAAACGCGAGAATACCGTTTACGCTGGTGGGATAAAAGTGTCGCCCATGGCGAGTGGAGTAATATTCAGTCGGTTATGTTAGGCGTATAAAAAGCGGTGGACCGATATTTATCAGGAGCAAGATTAACCCTGTAATTTTTAAGTTTCTAACGTAATAAAAATCGTGTAATATTCGATTACCACCCAATATACGCAGCTAAGCGTTAAGTTAAAAGGCACTAACGTTCAGCAACCTTACTACTACAATAATAAAAATAATAATAATTTTATGATGAATTCCCAGCAGGGTACTAATCCTCACGCTTCTCAGCCCATATCAATGCTAGCTTTGGCTAAATCCCTATTGCGTAACCGTCAACTGATTGTTCAAATGACCAAGCGTGAAGTAGTTGGCCGTTATAAAGGCTCTGTATTAGGCTTAACATGGTCCTTTTTTAATCCTGTATTAATGTTAACTGTTTATACTTTTGTATTTTCTGTAATATTTAAGGCGCGATGGGGAGTGGGGAGTGAAGACAGTAAAACCCAATTTGCAGTGGTTCTGTTTGTGGGAATGATTGTGCATGGCTTATTTGCCGAAGTGCTTAACCGGGCGCCCAGTTTAATACTCAGTAATGTCAATTACGTTAAAAAAGTAGTATTCCCGTTAGAAATACTTCCTGTTGTTAATATGGGCGCCGGGTTATTTCACAGTCTTATCAGCTTATGTGTATTGCTGGTTGCATTTGCCATTTTTAATAGATATCTACAATGGACTGTGGTTTTTATACCGTTTATTTTTTTACCATTAGCCTTTTTTACCTTAGGACTAAGTTGGTTATTGGCTTCGCTGGGTGTTTTCTTGCGGGATATTGGTCAAACGATCGGTATCATTACTACAGTTATGATGTTTTTGTCTCCTGTCTTTTACCCGGTTACTGCGTTGCCGGAAGAGTTTCGGCCTTGGTTAATGGCTAACCCTTTGACGTTTATTATCGAGCAGGCGAGGGAAGTATTAATATGGGGGCATACCCCAGACTGGATAGGATTGAGTATTTATAACTTTGTAGCGGTGTTGGTTGCATGGATAGGTTTTGCCTTATTTCAAAAAACCAGAAAGGGCTTTGCCGATGTTCTCTAGTGCTAAACAAACATTCAAAGCTAAGTCTGCTAAATGAGTACATCCGATATTGCTATCCGAGTAACTAACCTGAGTAAATGCTATCACATTTATGACACCCCACATGATCGCCTTAAGCAGTTTATCGCACCTCGGGTACAACGATTAGCCTGGCAAAAACCAAAACAATACTTCAGGGAGTTTTGGGCGGTTAAAGATATCTCGTTTGAGATTAAAAAAGGGGAAACTGTTGGTATTATCGGACGTAACGGTAGTGGTAAATCAACTTTGTTACAAATGATTTGCGGCACGCTTAACCCATCTTCTGGTCGTGTTGAAACCAATGGTCGTATTGCGGCACTTTTAGAACTGGGTTCTGGCTTTAATCCTGAATTTACCGGACGAGAAAACGTCTATATGAACGCCAGTGTGTTGGGCTTAAGCAATAAAGAAATCGATGAAAGGTTTGATGATATTGTAGCCTTTGCCGATATTGGCGACTTTATTGAGCAATCAGTAAAAACCTACTCCAGTGGCATGATGGTCAGACTGGCATTTGCCGTTATTGCACATGTAGATGCGGATATATTGGTTATCGACGAAGCGTTGGCAGTAGGCGATGCGTTTTTTACCCAAAAATGTATGCGTTTTTTACGTACGTTCATGAAAACAGGTACGGTACTGTTTGTTAGTCATGATACGGCTAGCATTAAAAGTTTGTGCAATTATGCTGTATGGATTGAGAAAGGCCAGGTGTTACAGGAAGGTGAGCCCAAGGAGGTGTGTGAGCTTTACCTGGAGGCGTTTTACGAAGCACAGCAAGGTAAAAGCAGCTCAACCAAGCTCAAAGAGTTCAAAAAGACAGATGATACCCGTCCGCTTAAAGATCAGCGGCTAGAATTTATTAATACCAGCAATTTACGCAATGATCTGCAGATTTTCAAGTTTGATCCTGACGCTGCATCTTTTGGTAAAGGAGGGGCGCAGATTCATGATGTGCAGTTGTTGGATGAAAACGAACATCCGCTTGCCTGGATTGTTGGTGGAGAAAAAGTTACCTTACGGGTATTTGTTCATGCCTATCAAGACCTCGATTCTCCCATCATCGGCTTTTATGTCAAAGACCGTTTAGGACAAAATTTGTTTGGGGATAATACGTTCCTGACTTATCGGGAGCAATTTGTTCATTGCCAAAAGGAAGGCGAGCTACAAGCCGATTTTGTTTTTTATATGCCACTGCTGCCTGCTGGCGAATACAGTATCAATGTTGCAATAGCTAACGGCACACAGGAAAAACACGAGCAGCATCACTGGATACATGATGCGGTGTTATTTAAATCAGAATCCAGCAGTGTTGCATCAGGTCTAATAGGTATTCCAATGTTAGCCGTCAAATTGCAAGCTTTAGAAACAGCGATATGATCTTAATTAACTTATTTATTAAACCTTATTTTTATTAATACCAGAATACTTGTCGAGGGAGATGATTATAGATGGCTAGCAGTAATATAGTATTACAATCTTTACCATGGACTGGAGAGCGCTACCTTCCAGAAATTGAGGGAAATATCGAGCTTGAACATTTTCATCGTTATTTGTTTGCTAAGCAGTTTTTATCAGGTAAACGGGTACTGGATATTGCCAGCGGCGAAGGCTATGGCTCTGCCTTATTAGCGCAGACTGCTATCAGTGTTATAGGCGTTGATATTTCGCCGGATGCTGTCGTTCATGCCAATATGAAATATCAAGCCAATAATCTGGAATTTAGACGTGGCTCTTGTGCAGCAATTCCGTTAGCGGATCATAGCGTTGATGTTGTCGTGAGTTTTGAAACCATTGAACATCATAACGAACATGATGCGATGATGCGCGAAATAAAGCGGGTCTTAATTCCTGGTGGTTTATTGATCATTTCAAGTCCAGACAAGTTAGAGTACTCAGATAAAACGGGTTACGATAATCCTTATCATGTAAAAGAATTGTATCGTGAAGACTTTATATCACTGCTCGACACTTATTTTAAAAACCACAAGATAGCAGGCCAGCGGGTAATTTATGGCTCAGCTATTTTTGAAGAAGATGGCCTTAGCAACGTTAGAAGTTATGATTTAAGTGATAACTCGCTACTCTCTGCTCCAGGGATTCGCCATGCAGTTTATCTATTGGCTGTCGCCTCTGATGCTGAGTTACCTTTGGCCGAGAGTTGTATCCTTGAGCAGTCGCGTAATGATCTTCATCAGCAATTGAGAGCGTTAGGAAGTGAGCATGATAAGGTAGTCGCCTGGGCGGAAGATCTTAACCAGGCGGTTATCGATAGAGATCAGCAATTGAATGCATTAAAAAGTGAACATGTTAAAGTAGTTGCTTGGGCGAAGGAGCTTAACCAGGCGGTGATCGATAGAGATCAGCAAATTGCAGGTTTTGAGCAGACGCAAACTGAACTTCATCAGCAATTGAATGCATTAAAAAGTGAACATGATAAAGTAGTTGCTTGGGCGAAGGAGCTTAACCAGGGGGTGATCGATAGAGATCAGCAAATTGCAGGTTTTGAGCAGACGCAAACTGAACTTTATCAGCAGTTGCATGCATTAAGAAGTGAACATGATAAAGTAGTTGCTTGGGCGAAGGATCTTAACCAGGCGGTGATAGATAGAGATCAGCAAATTGCAGGCTTTGAGCAGACGCAAACTGAACTTCATCAGCAGTTGCATGCATTAAGAAGTGAACATGATAAAGTTGTTGCTTGGGCGAATGATCTTAACCAAGCGATGACCGAGAAAGATCAGAAAATTTGTACAGTGCAACGGGAATTAAATCATATACTTCACTCCCGCTCTTGGCGCTTAACAAAGCCCTTACGCAGCACGATAATGGCTATCAGGCAAAGAAACCGGTCTCGCCGTCTGTCGCTTTTGAGAAAAATTGCAGGGTATTTGCGTATAAGGCGTGATATTTTTCACGGAGTAGCCGTTCGTGAGATCCTCGACAGCGCTCTTTTTGATGCTGATTATTATCGTGCCAGTAACCAGGATTTGCAGAATGCCGGTGTGGATCTGGCAGAACATTATTTTCTGCATGGATGGCGGGAAAAACGAGATCCTTCTGCTGCCTTCAGTACATCGCAGTATCTTTTCAATAACCCGGATGTTGCTAGAGCTCATGTAAACCCACTGCTTCATTACCTGCGCTACGGTAGTCTTGAAGGTCGCTCGATAGGGTCAAAGACAAGTACTATTGAGGTCGTCTCAAATTTCATTCCCGTGCATTCATTGTCTTTACCTCAGCAGAACGTGGTTGAGGCTGATGATCTTCCGGACGATCCCGATCATGGGAAGATCGGTAATGCGGCTATTGATGCGGAAGTTGAAGACATTAAAAAGTCTGGTCTCTTTGATGAGTCCTTCTATCTTTCGATGTGTATGGACCTTCAGCCAGCGCCCAGCGATGCGGTTCGACACTATTGTGAGCAGGGTTGGCGGCAGGGACGGAACCCCTCAGGCGACTTCGACACCCGTTTCTATTTAGCAACTTATAGTGATATTCGTAATGCAGGCCTAAATCCATTTTGGCATTACGTTGTCGCAGGTGCAACGGAACTAAGGCACGCTCGCCCAGACATGATGACGCTTGAGGAGAATGACGCTTATAATGCGATGATAGATGCAGAGGTTGATACCATAAGAAAGTCTGGTCTATTCGATGAGTCTTTTTACTATTCAATGCACCCTGATTTGGAACCCTTATGGTGCGATGCGATCAGACATTATTGTGAGCGTGGTTGGCGTGAGGGAGTGAATCCCTCTGATGACTTTGATACTCGGTTTTATCTTGCAACTTATAGTGATATTCGTAATGCAGGCCTAAATCCATTTTGGCATTACGTTGTCGCAGGTGCGTCCGAATTGAGGCATGCAGTACCTGATTTAGCCACGCGTTACGAGGATGATATTTGGTTTGGTGTTGTAGATACTGATATCAAGCTGCTCGCTTTTTATTCGTCGCCCGACTGGGTAACTTTACGTAGCGGACGCCCCATGTTTAAAGGCCACTCCCAGCCGTCACTCCCACACGACGATTTTGGATTCTATGATCCTGGAGATTGGCTGGTGCTTATGCGACAGGCGCAGACGGCGAAAAGTCATGGATTTTACGGTTTCTGCTTTCAGATAGGCTCTGACTTGGATAGGGAAGGTTTATCTCAGCCGATCAAACTTTTTCTTGCCCATGATGATATCGAGTTTTACTTTTGTGTGCAGGTAGAGCTACTCTTGGAGAGTGTTTCTGAGACTCTTGTTACTTCTATTGTGCAAGCAGTATCGGATCGACGATTTATCTGTATAGAAGGCCGCCCCGTTATTCTGGTTACGTTGCCTGACGATAAGCAGGAAGCGGCCGCAGCAGTTCTTTGCTTGAGAAATCAGTTGGCCAAGCAGGGTATTAGTAGATCCTTCCTGATTGGTAGTTGGGCGCTGGCTGGCGAGGATAGTTTGAGGGCATCCTTGGCGTTTCAGTGCGATGCCATGCTCGATTTGCCTGGTGCTCCTGTACCCGGTGAGACAGGAGATTTCTTGCCAGTAGACAAAAATGGGGTCGATATCGTACCTTACAGTGTGGTGGCCTCCCTAGGTGTTGAGCGTGCTCAAAAGGTACAAGGTGTAGCTTACCCTCTATATCATGCCGTTACTCTCGGGCGCGATAACACTGTTCAAAGGCCAAAAAGACCACTTGTTTATTCGCGTTTTCATTTGAGGGCCTACCGCCAATGGCTAGACGCAGCGATCAATAGCGCTAGGCTTGCTAATCTCAAAGATCGTCGCTTTGTGTTTGTGAACGCTTGGAATGATTGGAATCAGGGCCTTTTTCTTGAGCCAGACCGGCAGGGAGGCTTCGTCCGCGTTAATGAGACAACCCGCGCACTTTTGAAAATTGCTTCAGGTATGGGCATGCCTAAAGTGTCTGTGATTGTGCCAAACTACAATCATGAGCCGTTTCTACGTCGCCGACTGGATAGTATTTATGGGCAGACTTACAAGAATATCGAGGTTATTTTGCTCGACGACTGCTCTTCTGATGCAAGTCGGTCTTTATTGGATCAATACGCAGCAGACCATCCTGAAATTACACGCAAGCTATATAACGATGAAAATTCGGGTGGCGCCTTTCGCCAGTGGGCCAAAGGAATCAAAGAGGCGAAAGGTGATCTCGTTTGGGTTGCTGAAAGTGATGACTACTGCGATGAACGATTTCTCGAAGTACTTGTGCGTTGTTTTGATGATGAAGCTGTTCTACTGGCTTACGCAAAATCTAACTTCGTGGACAAGAATGAGGTCCCTATTCGAGACGACTTCCAGAGTTATTTGAGCGATTTGGAGTGTGCAGACAAATGGTGCGGGTCGTATGTGGAAACTGCTCATAATGAGGTCAGGTCAGCCTTAGGTATAAAAAATACAATCCCCAATGCTAGCGGCGTTCTTTTCAAGCGTCCGATCGATATGCTTTTGCTAGTCGATGAATCGTGGCTGTCAATGGTTGTCGCTGGCGATTGGGTATTTTATCTTCATATTATTCGAGGCGGGAAGATTGCTTATTCCACCGAGACAGTCAACTTCTTCCGTCGTTACGAGGGTAGCGCGGCCGAAGTGACCTATAAAAAAAGTATTTTTTATAGGGAAGTTGGTTTGGCCAGCAGAACTGTAGCCGCATTGTACAATGTGCCACTTACAGTTCTTGAACGGAGTCGACAAACTTACCTAACAGTTTATGAGAATAAAGTAGGTGGGAACGATGAGGAATTCTCGCTTTGGTACGACTACCAGTCCATCCTCAAGGCTTGTGAATATAGACTTCCGAACGTTATGGTCTCGACCATGGGGTTTTTTCCTGGTGGTGCCGAAATTCTTCCCATAAGACTTGCGAATGAATTTAAGCGCCAAGGACTTTCAGTACTTTTACTTGATGCGGGTTTAAATCCCCGTGAAGATGGAATTCGTCGGATGCTTCAGAATGACGTGCCCGTCATTGAGACTTCGAGCGTTGAAGAAGTGAAAGCGATCATCCATGATTTTGGAGTTGAAGTACTGAACACGCATCAGTGGCACATTCAGAAATATCCGCTACAGGTTGAGGATGTTTTTGACGAATTGCGAGGGCATGTTGCCTCCCTTCACGGAATGATTGAACATGGAGACGCTTTTGGCGTTACCGAGGAGCAACTACGCAAGGCAGACCAAGGCGTCACT
The DNA here is from genome assembly GCA_903866825.1 of uncultured Methylococcaceae bacterium. Lineage (GTDB taxonomy): Bacteria > Pseudomonadota > Gammaproteobacteria > Methylococcales > Methylomonadaceae > Methylobacter_C. The sequence continues at coordinate 2,718 of CAIPPE010000101.1, read as the reverse complement.
ACCTGGGTCTATACTGCAGAGAAGAATATCGTACCGTTTTCTAACTTCGGACTTTATGACAAGTCTTCGTCTAGGTTCATTAAAATGCCCAACGGAATGCAGCCCCCCAGAATCATACCGGTTCCTCGTGAGGACATAGGTATTCCGGCTGATGCTTTCGTGCTCTGCTGCGTCAGTCGAGCAATACCGGATAAGGGATGGGAAGAAACGATTCTGGCGGTTGGGTTTGCGCGGGAACTGTCGGGTAAAGATATCCGTCTTATTTTGGTAGGGAACGGGCCAGTTTACGATGAATACTGTCGGAGCGGTGTGCCTGATTTTGTTTATTTGGTGGGCTTTAGCGAGAACTCAGTGGGTCATTATGCAGCGGCAAACATGGGTATCATGCTGACCAAATTCAAATCGGAAAGTTTTCCTTTGACTATTGTCGACTGTCTCTTTGCAGGTAAACCCTATATTGCGTCAGATGTTGGAGATATCAGAAACATGCTGACGACCATGGATGATATTGCTGGTGATGTGATTGAGTTGGAGAACTGGGAGGTTCCAATTGAGAGAGCGGCACAAATTATTGCCGCTTTCGCGACTGATGAGAAAAAATACACAAATGCCTTGTCTTTGGTGCACGAGCTTGCCAAACGTTATCAAATCGACGTTGTGGCATCTCAATACGTTCGTCTTTTCGAGAGCAGTCTAAGAGATGAATAGATTGTTTATAGATAAATATTTGATGCTATATTCAACTTAAAAGTTTTTATACTATGAAAATTACTATTTTTGGTGGCGGTGGTTTTATCGGTTCAACCATTGCAGACCGGTTGCTTAAAGATAATCATGAACTGCGCATTTTTGAGCGCCCTCGTGTAGAGCCTTACCGTCAGTTTTCGGAAAGTGAAAATGTTGAGTGGCTTACTGGCGATTTGATGAGCGTCTATGATGTAAGCAACGCGATAGACGGTGTTGATGTAGTCCTGCATTTAGTCTCGACAACGCTACCCAAGAACTCCAATGATGACCCGATTTATGATGTACAGAGTAATCTTATTGCCTCTTTGCAGTTGCTCAATGCAATGGTTGTTAAACACGTTGGCAAGATTGTATTTATTTCATCTGGTGGTACTGTCTATGGCAATCCGTTATATCTTCCGATCAACGAAAATCATCCAACGGAACCACGAGTGTCTTATGGAATTACAAAGCTGGCTATTGAAAAGTATTTACTAATGTTCCAAGAGTTGCATGGCATTAAAGCGAATATACTTAGGGTTGCCAATCCGTTTGGTGAGCGTCAACGCGTCGAAACTGCTCAAGGCGTGGTGGGCGTGTTTTTGAGTAAAGCAATAAAAAACCAACCGATTGAAATATGGGGAGATGGCAGTGTTACCCGGGATTACCTGTATATCAGCGATGTCGCCGAGGCATTTGCCCGTGCGATTTCTTACGATGGTGTGAAGTCAGTCTTTAATATTAGTTCTGGGGTTGGCACCAGCCTCAACGAAATGATTGTACTGCTAGAGCGTACGCTCGGACGTGCAGTGGTTTGTAACTACAGACCTGGTCGAGCATTTGATGTGTCGGTCAGTGTTCTGGATAATTCATTGGCCCGGCAAGAGTTAGGCTGGGAGCCGCAGGTGTCAATTGAGCAGGGTTTAATCAAAACAGCTGACTGGATGCGAAAGGGATTAATTTGATGACTAGGCTATTACGTCAGTATGATCATTATGATTCAGATGTCTTATATGGTAGCGGGGCTTCTGAAGACTCATCATTTACTTCGAAATTATCCGTTATTGTTCTACATTTCAATCATGAAAAATACCTTGGACTGAGGCTTGAGTCCCTCTATGGTCAGAGTTATTATAACTTTGAAGTTGTTTTTCTGGATGATTATTCATCTGGTAAAAATGAATTTTATCAGTTAGTTATCTGCTTGAATTATAAAATCATGAATAAATAATAAATATGAGTTTTACTATCGCAATTTTAATGGCTACTTATAATGGTCAGCAATTCTTAGCTGAACAGCTCGAATCAATAGAGCAACAAACTCATACGAATTGGCGTGTGTTTCTAAGTGATGATGGGTCTAGCGACAACACATTAACCATTGCTAGGCAGTTTCAACAGCGTTGGGATGAGGATCGTTTGCTCATAAGACAGGGACCCAAACAGGGTTTTTGTTTAAACTTTTTATCCTTGGCATCTGATCCGACGATTAAAGCGGATTATTATGCCTTTTCAGATCAGGATGATGTTTGGATGGAAGATAAACTGGTTAGAGCCCTTGCTTATTTTGAGTCAACATCACCTTCAACACTACCTAGAGTTTATTGTGGACGAACCCAGAATGTAGATGAACATTTAAACTTTTTGGGTTACTCACCTTTATTTATATTACCAAGATCATTTCGTAACGCACTGGTACAAAGTATCGCGGGTGGTAATACGATGGTTTTTAATCAAGCTGCAAAGCAGCTTTTAGAGCAGGCTGGCATGTTGACCGTAGTTTCACATGATTGGTGGGTATATCAGTTAATTAAAGGTGCAGGTGGAGTTGTTTATTATGATCCAGAACCAGCAATTTATTATCGGCAACATGAAAACGGGCTTATCGGTGCTAATAATTCTATTAAGGATCGGTTAGAACGATTTAGGTTGGCCTTTAATGGTGGCTTTAAACAATGGAACTCTATTAATTATGAGGCGCTTTGTAAGGTG